>NZ_CP111079.1:0-307500 GCF_026278245.1 Pontibacter kalidii
ATGATCAAAGACTGTTCAACTGTATGGCATAACTGCCTCCAGGTGATAAAGGAAAACATTGGCGAACAGAGCTTTAAGACTTGGTTCGAGCCAATCAAACCTGTATCCCTGCGCGACGGCGTACTTACCATACAAGTGCCCAGCCAGTTCTTTTATGAGTGGCTGGAGGAGCACTATGTGCAGCTTCTGAAAAAGGTCATTTATCAGGAACTTGGCAGTGAGGGCCGCCTCGAGTACTCTATTATCGTGGATAGGGGGAATGAGTCTAACAAGCCTCAGACCGTAAACATCCCCACCAAGAAGATACCGCAGGCAGTAGTAAATTCTTACCGGCCGGAGCAAAACTTCATCAAGAGCCCGTTTGAGTCGAAGACAATAGACCGGAACTTCCTGAACTCGCAGCTGAACCCGGCTTATACTTTTGAGAACTACATTGAGGGGGACTGTAACCGTTTGGCGCGCTCGGCAGGCTATGCCGTGGCCAACAAGCCGGGCACAACCTCTTTTAACCCGCTGATGATTTATGGCGGCGTGGGCCTTGGCAAAACGCACCTGGTGCAGGCCATCGGCAACAACATCAAAAACAGCAACCCCGAGAAGTTTGTCCTCTACGTGTCGTCGGAGAAGTTCGTGAACCAGTTCATCGAGTCCCTGAAGACGAACAACGTGCAGGACTTTGCCAACTTCTACCTGCTGGTGGATATCCTGATCATAGACGACGTGCAGTTTTTGAGCGGGAAGGAAAAGACGCAGGAGATGTTCTTCCACATCTTTAACCACCTGCACCAGTCGGGCAAGCAGATCGTGATGACCTCCGACTGCCCGCCACGCGACCTGAAGGGCCTGGAGGAGCGCCTGCTGTCCCGCTTTAAGTGGGGCCTTACCGCTGACCTGCAAAGCCCGGACTTCGAGACGCGCATGGCTATCATCCACAAGAAAATGCAGAGTGACGGCATCGACATTCCGGACAACGTAGTGGAGTACCTGGCCTACAGCGTGGATACGAACGTGCGTGAGCTGGAGGGCGTGCTGATCTCTTTGATCGCACAGTCATCGCTCAATAGAAAAGAAATTGACCTGGAGCTTGCCAAGCAGGCTCTGAAGCATATCATCGAGGACGTGGAGACGGAGGTGAACCTCGACTTCATCCAGAAAACCGTGGCCGAGTACTTCCAGGTGAGCCTGGACTCACTGAAGGCCAAAACGCGTAAGAAAGAGATTGTGACGGCGCGCCAGGTGGCCATGTACTTTGCCAAGGAGTTCACCAGCCACTCGCTTAAGTCCATCGGTTACCACTTCGGCGGCCGCGACCACAGCACCGTTATTCATTCGGTGCAAACCGTCTCCGACCTGATCGACACCGACAAGAAGTTCAAGGCTAGCATTCAGGAGCTCCAGAAGAAGTTCAAGTCCAAAGCCGGTTAAAAGTATAACCAAGTATAAAAAGAGCGGCGGCCATACTTTGCAAAGTATGGCCGCCGCTCTTTTTATACTTGTACTTGCTTACACGTTGTTGCCCACATTGTCTGTCAGTTCAAACTGGTGCGCTTCCGACAGGTCGCGGATCTTGTGCTTGATGCGGTTGAGGTCGCGCTTCTTGCGCACCTGCTTCAGGTCCAGGTAAACCTGGTCGCCGTCTTTCAGCGTAACGCGCAACGCCAGGGGCGTAATGTGCACGGCGGCAATATCCGGGATCTGGATGATGTGCTTGGTGCGAAACACTCCGAATTTCTGGACAATGTACTGCGGCGTTACCTCGATATAAGACTGCACCCCGAAAATGGAAGTATTTTGCAGAATCACATAGAAAAAGAAAATTACCGCCAGCCCAAAGAAGGCGTAATACAAGTAGCTCTGCTCATACGTGCGGTCGGCAGAGAAAAGGAGCATAGCGGCCCAGGCCAACCAGAACAGTGTAAGTATAAGCTGCACTGTGAAAGAGAGTTTTGCGTTACGCGTGGGGCTTAGCTGCACAATCAACGTCGATCGGGCGCTACTACCAGATACTGCCATTATTTAATTATTTCGTGAAACATCGTTGGCCAGGCACGGCCTCACCGCAATATAGTAAATTTATTCTTTAAGCGTGGCCTGCAGCGTTATTTCAGGCACGGCGTTCAGGGCCTTCGAAACCGGGCACCCTTTCTTGGCATCCTGTGCCAGCTGCTGCAGCTTCTCGTTGTCCAGTCCCTCGGCTTTTACTTCGGTGTTTAGCTCGATCTTGGTGATGGTCGGCGCCCCGTCTACTTCGCCTAAGGTAACTACGGCCTTTGTTTCCACATAGGCTGGCGAGAGGTTTTCTTTTTCCAGCAAGCCGCTCAGGAACATCGAAAAGCAGCCGGAGTGTGCCGCACCGATCAGTTCCTCGGGCGAGGTGCCGCTGTTGCTGTCGCCGAAGCGGGAGGCGAAGCTATACTTTGACTGAAAGGCCCCGGTAGCCGATTTTACTTCACCCTCGCCGTTTTTCAGGCCTTTGTTCCAGCGGGCTTCTGCTCTGTGTTTTCTCATAGTTGGTGTCTTTATAGTTTCAAGAGTTTATGTATAACTAATACTGTGTCCGCAGGTTTAGGTTGATGTTTGCCGAATTTAAAAGCTTTTGCACCTAACTTGCCTGCAGGTGTGGCATTGCGCCATTATCTGGTTATCTTTACTTGTTACTAGAACTGACTGTATGGGTGTTAGAGCGTTGTTGAGCAAGCCCTTTGCGGCCTATGTGCATCAGAAAAACCAGGGTTGGATAGAGCATCCGACGGAGGCGCAGCAAGCTGTATTTAAAGAGATTATAACCAAGGCGCAGCACACCAAGTTTGGCCGCGACCATGGCTTTGGAAGTATAAGAACGCATGCCGACTACGTGCAGGCCGTGCCCGTGCGCGACTACGAGGAGCTGCTGCCATACTTCAGCCTGGTAAAGCAGGGCCAGAAGGATGTGCTATGGCCCGGAAAGCCGCTTTATCTGGCCAAAACCTCCGGTACCACCTCCGGTACCAAGTATATCCCCATTTCCTCCGATTCCATTTCCAACCACATCAACGGCGCCCGCGACGCGCTTTTGGCTTATGTGCATGAAACGGGTAAATCCGCTTTCCTGGACGGGAAGATGATTTTCTTGTCGGGGAGCCCCGAGCTGGAGGAAGTGGGCGGCATTAAAACCGGAAGGCTCTCGGGGATTGCCAATCACCACGTGCCGGGCTACCTGCGCACCAACCAACTGCCCAGCTACCGCACCAACTGCATCGAGGATTGGGAAACCAAGCTCGACCAGATCATCGAGGAAACCATAGACCAGAACATGACGCTGATCTCGGGCATTCCGCCCTGGGTACAGATGTATTTCGACAAGCTGATAAGGCAGACGGGTAAGCAGATACAGGATATCTTCCCGAATTTCGGCCTGTTTGTATACGGTGGCGTGAATTTTGAGCCTTACCGCAAAAAGCTCTACGAATCCATTGGCAGGCAGATAGATTCAATAGAGACTTTCCCGGCTTCTGAGGGCTTTTTTGCCTACCAGAACAGCCAGACCGACCCAGGGCTGCTACTGCTCCTGAACACGGGTATCTTCTACGAGTTTATACCTACGGAAGAGTACTTCAGCGATAACCCGACCCGCCTCACCATCGACCAGGTGGAGCCGGGGGTAAACTACGCCCTGGTGATCAGCAGCAACGCCGGCCTCTGGAGTTACTCGGTTGGCGACACTGTAAAGTTTGTGTCTGTAAAGCCTTACAAGCTAGTGGTGAGTGGGCGCATCAAACACTTTATCTCAGCCTTTGGTGAGCACGTGATAGGCGAGGAGGTGGAGAAGGCCATGAAGCAGGCGATGCAGAAGTTTAAGGAGGTAGAGCTGATCGAGTTTACCGTGGCACCCTTCGTGAGCCAGAACCAAGGCCAGTCGTACCACGAGTGGCTGGTGGAGTTTTCGCGGAAGCCGCACAGCCCCGATGCCTTCGCCGAGGAACTGGACAAGCAACTGCGGCAGCTCAACTCCTACTACGACGACCTGATTACGGGCAACATATTACAGAAGCTAAAGCTGACGGCGCTGCCAAAAGGGGCGTTTCAGAGATATATGAAGTCGGAGGGCAAGCTGGGAGGGCAGAACAAAGTGCCGAGGCTTAGTAATGACAGAAAGCTGGCGGATGGTTTGCTGGAGGTGAGTAAACAGGGATAAGGGCTTAGCAGGGGGGGCTTAACTATACCGGGTCTAACCACCCCTGCCCCTCCTTAGCCAAGGAGGGGAACTCTGTTCTGGCTCCGTTAGCCGTGGCTATCGAAATGAACCCAGTCCTTGGGTTGAGCGCCTTGTGAGATCCGGTGCCCGCCAAGGGCATGCTGAGCGGGGGCGAGGCAAGGAGGGAACACAGCGCGATGCCCCAGGACGAGGCCTCCCGGCCGTGAGGGCAGAAAGTATACTATGGAACAAGTTGGTTGTAAAGCTGAGGATGATCGGCAGCTAGCAAGTATAGCTTGTGTCCAGTTGCAGAAAGCAGCGGCTATGCAAGTATAAAGAGGAACTGTTGTTTTGCAAGCAACCTGAAAGTAGGAAGGATACGCTTGCAGCAGCTTGCCCACAAGATCCTTTCAGGATGACAAAAAAGGGACGGTGTTGTCGCTGTAATTGGCAAGTATAGCAGCAAGTATAAACAAAGTAGAATGTATGGCTCTGCGACCTAGCCGGGTTGCAAACCCGACACCATAGCAAGGCACGAGTTACAAACTCGCGCCAGCGGAGGAGAGAATGACAAACGCGCATCTGGAAATCCGCAGCAGCGAAGGTTCCAGACAAGGATGCCCGAAACAGCAGGACATAATAAGAGAAGCAAAGGATAAAGAGAGCGTCTGCTAAAGTTGCTCACTACTAAAAACATAAAATGAAAAGAATAGCCATACTTGGCTCCACCGGCTCCATTGGCGTGCAGGCGTTGGATGTGATCAGGGCGAATCCGGAGAGCTTTGAGCTGGAGGTGATCACCGCCCACAGCAACGCCGACCTGCTGGTGCAGCAGGCACTGGAGTTTAAGCCCAACGTCGTCGTTATCGCCCGCGAAGACCTGTACGAGCAGGTGCAGCAGGCACTGCAGCACGAGGATATGAAAGTATACGCCGGCAGCAAAGCCCTTTGCTCCGTGGTGGAGATGGGCACTGTGGACATGGTGCTCACCGCCATGGTAGGCTATGCCGGCCTGCTGCCCACTATCCGTGCCATTGAGGCCGGCAAACAGATCGCGCTGGCCAACAAAGAGACGCTGGTGGTGGCGGGGCAGCTTATCACCAGCCTGGCCCGTGAGAAAGGCGTCAACATCTACCCCGTGGATTCGGAGCACAGCGCTATTTTTCAGTGCCTGGCTGGCGAATTCCACAACCCGATCGAGAAAATCATACTTACCGCCTCCGGTGGACCGTTTAGAGGAAGAACCGCCGCAGACCTGGCCGAGGTAACCAAGGCGCAGGCCCTGAAGCACCCGAACTGGGACATGGGCGCCAAAATCACCATCGACTCGGCTTCCTTAATGAACAAGGGCCTGGAGGTGATCGAGGCCAAGTGGCTTTTCGGTTTGAGGAACGAGCAGATAGAGGTAGTGGTGCATCCGCAATCCATCATTCACTCGCTGGTACAGTTTGAGGACGGCTCCATAAAGGCGCAGCTCGGCCTGCCTGACATGAAGCTGCCGATTCAGTATGCCTTGGGGTATCCGCAGCGCCTGAGGTCCGATTTTCCGCGCTTCAGCTTTCTGGACTACCCGCAACTCACCTTTGAACAGCCGGACCTGAAGACCTTCCGCAACCTGCAGTTGGCCTTCGATGCCATGGAGCGCGGTGGCAACATGCCCTGTATCCTAAACGCTGCCAACGAGGTGGCAGTCAGCGCCTTTCTGCGTGATGAGGTGGGTTTTCTACAGATGTCCGACATCATCGAAAGCTGTATGGCAAAAGTTACGTATATTGCGAATCCTTCTTACGAAGACTATGTTACTACAGATGAGGAGGCACGCAAACGGGCTGCAGAACTGATAAACAAATAAACTATACTTCCTGTTGCCTTTGCCGGCAGCGCCACAGAAACAGATTTTTTTAGATGGATATATTGATCATGGTGGGCCAGTTGATACTGGGCCTCACAATTTTAGTTGGCTTACACGAGTTGGGGCACATGCTGACGGCCAAATGGTTCGGAATGCGTGTAGAGAAGTATGCGATCGGCTTTCCTCCGAAGATCTTCAGCAAGAAGTTTGGTGAGACAGAGTACATGCTGGGGCTGATCCCGCTGGGCGGTTTCGTGAAGATCTCGGGCATGGTGGATGAGTCGATGGATACGGAAGCCCTGAAAGAGGAGCCGAAGCCATGGGAGTTCCGCGCCAAACCCGCCTGGCAGCGCCTGATCGTGATGATGGGCGGCATTATCGTGAACGTGATCACAGGCATCGTTATCTTTATCGCCCTTACTTATACCTATGGCGAGCAGTACATACCTGCCAAAGAGGTAAAGTATGGCGTGGTGGCCAACGAGCTGGGCCAGGAAATCGGTTTCCAGACAGGGGATAAGGTAGTAGCCGTGAACGGCAAGGAACTGGAGCGCTTTGAGGATGTCCGTTCCATGGATGCCCTGCTAGGCAGTAACTCCTACTATACTGTGGAGCGCAACGGCCAACTAGTGGACCTGAAAGTGCCGGTAGATTTGATGGATAAGCTGGCCGATGATAAGAACCAAATGTTCTTTGTTGAGCCCCGCATGCCGTTTAAGGTAGGCCAGGTGGTTAAAGGCAGCGCCGCCTCCAAGGCAGGCCTGCAGGAGGGCGACTTCATCACGATGATAAATGGGGAGAGCGTGAAGTTCTTCCACGAGTTCCAGGAGGCCCTGAAAGCCAATGCAGGTAAAGCCATTACCATGACCGTGGAGCGCAACGATAAGCTGGTGAAGCTGAAGGCCGAAGTGGGCGAGGACGGAACGATCGGTTTCCAGGCGGTGCCACTGCTGCAGACGGCTACAAAGCAGTATAGCCTGGCAGAGGCCATCCCGATGGGTACGGACCAGGCCTTCAGCGTGATCACTGCCAACCTGAAGGGCTTCGGCAAGATTTTCCGCGGCGAGGTATCGGCCTCCAAGTCACTGAGTGGCCCGATCGGTATTGCACAGATCTTCGGCGATACGTTTAACTGGTACAAGTTCTGGAGCATCACCGGCATGCTCTCGATGGTGCTGGCTTTTATGAACTTCCTGCCGATTCCGGCGCTAGATGGCGGCCACGTGGTTTTCCTGACCTATGAAATGATCAGCGGCCGCAAGCCGTCAGATAACTTTTTGGAAAATGCTCAGAAAGTGGGCATGGTTTTATTGTTAGGCTTAATGGCATTTGCTATCTTTAACGATGTATTTAAGATAATCTTCTAACAAAGATTTTCCCATGAATTCCATCGTAAGAGTAGCACTGGCAAACTTAATCCTTCTTTTTGTTTTTGCATTTAACCAAGCTAAGGCTGCCCCCGCACCTTGGCCTGAAAGTATAACCCTGGGCGCTGTCGCGGCACAAAGCGACAGCGTGTACCAGGTGCAGCAGGGCGATACCTATTATAGCCTGTCGCGTCGGTTCAATGTGCCCCTGGACTCGCTTCAGACCTGGAACGGGAACATTCTTCAGATCGGGCAGACGCTCTACCTTACTAACCCTGCCCGTAAAAAGCAGGCCGCGGTCAAGCCGGCAGCGGCGCCTTCTGCAAAACCGGCCGCTAAACCAACTCCGGTAGCGCAGGCTGCATCCACTACTCCTCCAGCCCCAAAGCCTGCTCCTGCAAAGGCCGCAGTGGCTCAGAAAGCTGCGGAGAGCACTTCTGCCTCTCCAGCACCGGAGCCAAAACCGGCAGCCTACAAAACTAAGAGCCGCATTCTGGTCGTGCCTTTCGACCCGCACCTCTACTTCTCCGATGCTGATATGGAGATTGCGCGCCAGTCCAGGATTCCGCTCCAGAATGTGCGCCACGTGTTCCGTGCCCGCCTGAACGCCATGATGGCGCCGGAAGGCTACGAAACGATTCACCTGCTGGGCGGCGTGTACCGCGACAGTGTGAGCGAGTTGAGCCGCCTGTACAAGTCGCTGAACTATGCCTATGCCGACAATAAGCAGAGCAGGTATAACCACCAGCCGGCTGCCAGGGAGGAAAAAGGAGGGATGCTGAACTGGGTGAAGGACCAGAAAGGCAAACTGGGGATTAAAGGACAGCCAGCTGTATTGCCCGTGGCGCAGGATCCGGAAAAGCACTTCGGTGTTACCGTAAAGGACCCGAACTTCTTCAGCTACTTCAACAACCAGTACGGCATCGACTACTACGTCTTCATCAACCAGTTTGAGGTGCAGACCATTTACGAAAACTGCCTCGACCGGGCCGCCCAGAACTACCAGCGCGATTTTACGGTGCACTACAGCATCTACGACAGCAAGGGTCAGTTGGTATCCGGTAATAAGGTAAAAGTGCCCTATGAGTCCAACATCAACGATGTGCAGCGCATTGTAAGCGACAGCATGCCGAATATGGCCAAACGCGTCCTTTCTGATCTGCCAACGGCCCGGAAATAAACTGCCGCAGGGGTTGGTACAACGTTTGCTAGCATTTACTTAAGATAAAACGGCCCCATGAAGTATAAATTCCTGCCCTTTCTGGTGCTGCTGCTCGCAGCCTTTGTCGCCATGCCAGCTGCCGCCCACGATTACCACGCCAGCATTGCCGATGTGCGCTTTAATTCCCGTACGCAAAGCCTGGAGGTGGCCGTGAAGGTGTTTATGGATGATCTGGAGAACGCCCTTTCGCAGCGGAACAAGACCAAAGTAGTATACAATCCTGCATCGGAGCAGGTGAAAAAGTACATAACCGATTACCTGGCGGCCAACCTGGCGCTGGAGGTGGAGAAGGGAAAGCCGCTAAAACAGAAGTTCCTGGGCTCTGAGGAGGATGCCGATGTGGTGTGGCTATATATGGAGGTGCCGGTGCAGCAAGCGTCTCTGCCGCAACTGTACGTCAGGAACGCCGTGCTCACGGAGCTGTTCTCCGACCAGATGAACATCGTCAACATCAACTACAAAGGCAAAACAGAAAGCGTGCTGCTGCAGCGCGGCGAGACGCAGAAAAAGGTGGCGCTGTAGTATAAGCAGAAAGTATAAAGTATAAAAAAGGCTGTGTTTCCGCTCAGGAGGCTCAGCCTTTTTTGCTTGCGGATTGGCGCTGGAGCCTTGCCACAAGCCCGGAGATAAACAGGGCAATCAGCCATCCGCTTATGAGCGTTACGATCATATGCCCAGGCTTGCGCTCCAAATGCCTGCGCACCATTAGGTTAAAGAGCAGGAACAGGTAGCCTGCCGTGGCAATAAGAAGCCAGAACCCAAGCCAGGGATCGCCTTCCTGCTCTTTCGGCAATGGCTTTGCCGGCGCCAGGTGCACATGCCAAAGTATAAACGAAAATCCCACCACCGTGCTTGCATGCTGCACCAGGCGGTGCAGTGCTATCTCCTGGCCAAGAAAGGGTATCGTGAAAGTAGAGGACAAGACCGGTAGCAGGTTTACAAAGTAGAGGCCTGTATGGGTAAAGCTATCCCAGAACAAGTGCGAGAAAGCGCCTATCAGAGCAGATAAAGACACCACGAGCCAGTGCCTGCGCAGGTATAGTAGCCAGTCTGCAGGATAAGCGACAGCCAGCGCGCGTTGCCTGAAGTAGGGAGGCAGATACTGGATGGCTTGGTCGCGCACCAGGGTATGGAAGAGCACGCACAGCAACAAGGTTACCGGCAGGTTAAACAGAAAGAGGCCCGGCAGGGTATGGCTGATCTGGCTTCGGGTCTCGAGTCGGAAGAAATACTCAAAGTCAGGGGCCATGCTGCCCATAACCAGCGCCGTAGCCGAAAACCAGCGCCGGCAAAGGAGCGGAAGTATAATGGCCGGATGGGCAGCGGTGAAGGGCATAGGGCTTCTGTGAGTCTTACCTACTAACGAAAATTTTAGGTAAGAGGCTCAGCCTTTTATACTTCAGTAAAAGTTGTTTGATATAAATACCAGCACCCAAATTATAACAACCAGGGTAATTGTGCCAATAAAGTTGTTGTAGATGGCATTCTTGGTTTTTCGGGAGAATCTCCAGCCCTTTTTGCCGTCATAAAATTCACTATACTTTCTGCGCCTGCTGCTGGTCAGTTCGCTGTGTATAAGGTAGTAAAGCCAGCGTGTAGAAGCACCCAGGTGTTCCAAAATCAGCGAACCTGACATAAGGCTTTCAATCATATCTGGCTTGTTGCAAAGTACACATGCCGCCGCTTTTGGTTAGGAGGGCTTTAGTTTCTCAGCTTAATAATCTTGAACTCCACGCGGCGGTTAATGCGGCGGTCCTCCTCGGTCACTTCCTCCCGTATCGGCATGCTGCTGCCGTAGCCAATGGCGTCGATGCGGTCGCTGCCGATATTCACTTTGCGCTCAATGTACCGTTTGATGGCATCGGCGCGGTCCTGGGAGAGGGTGAGGTTGAAGTCCGGGTCGCCGGCACTGTCGGTGTGGCCGGCAATCTCGAGGCGGTGCGTCGGGTGATCGATCATAAAGTAAGCCACCTCATCCAGGATCGGCTCCATCTCCGGCGTGATATCCGACTGCATTGGGTCAAACTCAATATTTTCAAACACCATCGGGATGCTGTAATCGATCACCGAGGTCATAAAGTCTATCGAGGTATCCCCCCTAAGCTCCAGCTCCCGCTCTATCGTGAAAAAGTCAGGGCTCTGGATGAGGATCATGTAACGCGTGTTGTCGATGAGGTTAAACTCAAAGGAGCCGTCCGGGCGCACGTACTTGCTCGATATCTCGATACCGTTATCCATGTCGATGACCGAGACAACGGCTGAGAGCGGCTTTTGGGTAACGGAGTCAGTAAGGATGCCCTCCACCTTGGTTACGGCCAGCGGGTGTGCCTCCATCGGCAGCGGGAAGGAGTAGAGGTCCAGGTTCTGGATGTCGTTAGCCTCGGAGCGGGCGTAGTATAGGTTTCTGGAATCGGCATCGATGGTGAAGTAGTACTCGCTGCCACGGCCGTTTACGAGCGGGCCAATGTTGCGCGGCTCCTGCCAGTGCCCCTGCACCAGGTATGTTTTGTAAATGTCGAAATCGCCGAAGTGGTTGAGCTGACCGCGCGAGCTAAAGTATAAAACCTGGAACTTCGGGTGCAGGAAAGGACTTACCTCACTCTCGCGGGTGTTGATCACGGGGCCCATGTTCTGCGCCGGAGCCCAACCGCCCGACTTAGTTTTATAGGTAAAGTAGATATCGGAGAGGCCAAAGCCGCCCAGGCGGTCGGAGGCAAAGTATAGGGTGTCCTCCTGCTTCGAGAGGGTTGGCTGCGAATCCCAGGCATCGCTGTTCACGTTGGCGCCCAGGTTCCGGATCTGTCCCCAGCTGCCATCCTCCTGGCGGGTAGCCATGTAAATGTCGCAGTTGCCGTAGCTGTCGGGTGCCTCGCAGCGGGCAAAGTACAGGGTGCTGCCGTCGCGGCTCAGGCAGGCCGATCCCTCATTGTAGATGCTGTTAATCGGCTTGCCAAACGACTGCGCCTCCTGCCAGAAACCGTTGTTCTGCTTGCTAAAGTATAAATCCTCGTTGGAGCGGTTTTGCAGGCCGCCCACATTGCGCTTGGAGGTAAAGATGAGCAGCTCGTTCTCGTCGTTCAAGGTAGGGCCGTAGTCGGCATAGGGGGAGTTGATGGCGTTGCCCATGTTCAGGTAAACACCTTTGGGCGGCTTAAACGTGGCGATGGACTTGCGGTACTCCACCAGTTCATAGTAATAGTCCAGCGGCACGTAGTAGTCCTTGGTGTTCTGCTCCAGCGAGTCGTAGTAAGACATCACGTTCCTTACATCGGCACGGTGGTGCTTCAGCACCAGGCGATACAGGGCCTTGGCTTTCTCGGGGTTGCCCTGGCGCTCGTGCAACTGGCCCAGCCGCCAGAGAAGCTGGGTATCCTTGTAAAAGTTCTGTACCCCAAAATGGTGCACGTACTCCTCCAACAACGGAAGAACCTTGTTATACTGCTTACGTTTCTCCAGCCTATGTATAAGAGATAGCTTCTTACGGTCGTGATAATAACGGATTTTATTTAAATTGGGGAAATCGAGGTGCAGCTCCGGTGCTGGCTGTGATTTGCTGACCTGTAGGTTAGACTCAGCCTTATCGTCGGGGTCGACGTGTTTTATTTGCTGTGCCTGCACCATGGCAGGTGCCAGGAACGTGAGCAGGAGGAATACCAACAGGAACAAGCGTTTCATCAGCGATGCAATTTTGCCCAACGCCCAAAGATATTAATTTTGCGCTATATTATTGTAAACGTGCTTCCGGTTAGTGCTATTTTTTTGTGGGAACTTCGGGGCTTTTCCCGGAGCGGACAAATCAACAGGCCGGCACCCTTGGCACAAGTCTTGAATAATAAAAGCAGTACAGGAAAACCGGGGGAGAAACGGTGTTTTCCTGCCAAAATGGCACTGATCTAAAATATGAACCAAACATTTAAGCATTTTCTGCAAAACCTGCTTCTCAGTAGCGCGTCGGACGACGACAGCATGGAACTTATACCTGTGATAACTGCTGAAATAGAGGACGAAATGAAACCGGTGGACCTGCCTGATGAACTGCCGATACTGGCGGTGCGCAATACGGTGCTCTTTCCGGGCGTGGTGCTGCCGATTACGGTGAGCCGCAAAAAATCTATCAAGCTGGTGCGCAAGTCGCACAGTGGAGGCGCCGTGATAGGCGTGGTGGCGCAGAAGAATACCCTTTCAGACGATCCAACGGCAGAAGACCTCTTCAACGTGGGCACTGTTGCCAAGATCCTGAAGATGCTGGTGCTGCCGGATGGTAACACCACCATCATCATACAAGGCCATAGCCGCTTTCAGATAGATGAGGTAACGCAAGAGGACCCGTACCTGGCTGCCAAGGTAAGCCTGTGCGAGGAAACCCCGATGGATAAGAAAAGCAAGGAGGTGAAGGCGCTGGTGCAGTCGCTTAAGGATGCGGCCGCCAAAATGCTGAAACTGAACCCTGAGATTCCGCAGGAGGCACAGGTGGCGCTGGACAACATCGACAGCCCAAGCTTCCTGACGCACTTCCTGTCGAGCAACCTGAACGTGGAGGTGGCCCAGAAACAGGAACTGCTGGAGGTGAACGACGGCAAGGAGCGCGGCACGCAGTTGCTGGAACTCATGCTGCGTGAAATTCAGCTGCTGGAGCTCAAGCAGGAGATCCATACAAAAGTACATACCGATTTGGACCAGCAGCAGCGCGACTACTTTCTGCGTCAGCAGATAAAGGTGCTGCAGGACGAGTTGGGCCAGGAGGGGCCGGACCAGGAGATAGAGCGCTTCCGGGAACGTGCCCTGAAGAAGAAATGGCCTGAGCCGGTGGCGCTGCATTTTAAGAAAGAGATTGACAAGCTGGCCCGCCTCAACCCGCAAGCGGCCGAGTACCCGGTGGCGGTAAGCTACCTGGAGTTTCTGCTGGACCTGCCCTGGAGCGAGTATACCAAGGATAACTTTAACCTGAAGCGCACCAAAAAGATACTGGACGCCGACCATTACGGGCTGGAGAAGGTGAAAGAGCGTATTCTGGAGTACCTGGCCGTGCTCAAGCTGAAGAACGACATGAAGGCACCTATCCTTTGCCTGTACGGACCTCCGGGCGTGGGTAAAACCTCCCTGGGCCGTTCCGTTGCCAAAGCGTTGGGTCGCAACTATGTGCGTATGTCGCTGGGTGGCGTACGCGATGAAGCCGAGATCCGTGGCCACCGCCGTACCTATGTGGGGGCCATGCCGGGTAAGATCATTAGCCAGATCAAAAAGACGGGCTCCTCTAACCCGGTCATTATACTGGATGAAATTGATAAACTGGCCTCTGATTTCCGTGGCGACCCATCCTCAGCGCTGCTGGAGGTGCTGGACCCGGAGCAGAACCATACCTTTATGGATAACTACCTCGATGTGGAGTACGACCTCTCGAAGGTGTTATTCATTGCTACTGCCAACTCTCTGGAAACCATACAGCCCGCCCTGCGCGACCGTATGGAGATCATCGAGCTGACGGGTTATACGTTGGAGGAGAAAACCGAGATCGCCAAGCGCCACCTGGTGCCCAAGCAGGTCACCGAGCACGGGCTGGAGGCGGAGGATGTGAAGATACCGAAAGCCACCATCCACAAGCTGATCGAAGACTATACCCGCGAATCGGGCGTTAGAAACCTGGAGCGCAAGATCGGGCAGCTGGTGCGCAACACGGCCAAGCAGAAGGCGATGGAGGAGGAGTTTACCAAATCCATTAAGCCGGAGGACGTGGTGAAGATCATGGGCTCCGAGATCTTCGACAAAGAAATTTATCAGGACATTGACACGGCTGGTGTGGTGACGGGCCTTGCCTGGACTTCGGTGGGTGGCGATATTCTGTTCATCGAAAGTATACTGAGCCGCGGCAAGGGCAAGCTCACGCTGTCGGGCCAGTTGGGGGATGTGATGAAGGAATCGGCGATGACGGCCATCTCCTACTTAAAAGCGCATGCCGAGTTGCTTAACATCGACTACCGCCTGTTCGACCAGTACGACCTGCACATCCACTTCCCGGAGGGAGCCGTGCCGAAAGACGGGCCATCGGCGGGTATCGCCATCTTCACCTCCATTGCCTCGGTGTTTACGCAGCGCAAGGTCAGGTCCAGGTTGGCCATGACCGGTGAGATTACGCTTCGTGGCAAGGTGCTGCCGGTGGGAGGTATAAAAGAGAAGATTCTGGCAGCCAAACGCGCCGGTATCACTGATATCATCCTAAGTCAGAAGAACAAAAAGGACATCAACGAGATTCCGGAGCAGTACATCAAAGGCCTCACCATCCATTATGTAGACCGTGTGGATGATGTGGTCAAGATAGCCCTGCTGAAGGAGAAGGTGAAGCATCCGCTGAAGCTGGTGGTGCGGGAGGAAAAAATTGAGAATGAGTGAGTGAGCGAATGAGTGAATCTCTCAGCCATTTCGAATGCGGGTGTAAAATCTGAAGCTTTTCACAGTTACAAAATACTCCGGATTTCTCACTGCGTTCGAAATGACAACAACACTCTAAAGTAGTTATTCACGCAGTCACTCATTCGCTTATTCAAAATTATATATAATGAAACTCGCCCCACTCATACTTTGCACGCTGCTGGGCTTCGCGCTCACGGCGCAGGCGCAGGTGGGAGGGCAGCGGGGATTTCCGTTCCTGGAGCTGCCGGCCAGTGCCAAGCAGGCGGCTTTGGGAGGCATAAACGTAACGGCAGGCGGCCACGACGTGAACATGGTGACGGCAAACCCGGCGCTGTTGAATGAGGAAATGGACGGGCAGGTGAGCCTGAGTTATGTAGGCTATCTGGCCGACATCAAGCAGAGCCATGCCGTGTATGCCTTTAATTCGGAGAAGCTGGGGCGCTGGGCGGCAAGTATAAATTACCTGAGCTATGGGGATTTTGTGCAGCGCGACGCCACAGGTGCGGAGATCGGCACTTTTAACGTGAACGATTATACTTTGGCCCTTTCCCACGCCCGCCAGGTAGAGGCTTTTACCATCGGTGCTACGGTAAAAGCGGCCATATCCAGTATAGCCGGTGACCAGGCCGTGGGTGTGTTGGCAGACGCAGGAGCAGCATTTAATCATCCGGAGAAAGACTTTACCGTGGGTATAGCGTTTAAGAATGTAGGCTACCAGGTAAAGCCGTTCGATAACGCGGAGCGGCAGCAGATGCCCTGGGATGCGCAGTTGGGCGTAAGCTATAAACCGGAGCATATGCCCGTGCGGCTCTCGCTCACGGCACATCGCCTGTATCAGTTTGATATTGTGTACCTGGACCCTGATGCACCCGGAAAGCTGGATGCGAACGGCAACGAAATAGAGGAGGAGAAGAAGCTGGGGGATAAGATTGCAAGGCATTTTGTGGCAGGAGCCGAGTTTGTGTTCAGCAAGAACTTTCAGCTGCGGGCAGGTTATAACCACCTGCGCCGCAAAGAGCTGCGGTTAGATAGTAAGGCAGGAGGAGCGGGCTTCTCGATGGGGGCCATGCTGCGGGTGCGGAGCTTTGAACTGAACTATGGCAGTGCCTTTTTTCACCCATCGGGCGCTACGCATTACATCACCATCGCCACCAACACCGGCACGTTCCTCAAAAAGAAGAGCAGTTGATAACTAAACGGCCTTGTGGCTTGTATTAGCTTTAGGCCGGGTTTGATTTATAAACACAAGAAGAAGACATGTTAGATAATATTGCATCCTTAACACCAGCCCAGATTGTAGCGGAGCTGGATAAATACATCATCGGGCAGAAGGACGCCAAACGAAACGTGGCCATTGCGCTGCGCAACCGCTGGCGCCGCATGAATGCTGATAAAAGCATCCAAAGCGACATTGTGCCGAACAACATCCTGATGATCGGGGCGACAGGCGTGGGTAAGACGGAGATCGCCCGCCGCCTGGCCAAGATCGCTGATGCGCCCTTCACCAAAGTAGAGGCCTCTAAGTTTACCGAAGTGGGCTACGTGGGTCGCGACGTGGAAAGCATGGTGCGCGACCTGGTAGAGCAGTCGGTGAACATGGTGAAGCAGAAGAAAAAGGAAGAGGTGAAGCAGAAGGCCGCAGAGGTGGTGGAAGATATCATACTGGATGCGCTGATCCCGCCGATCCAGGGCCGCGCCACGCCGGGCTATTCCTCCACGTCCGATCCGAATGCCATGCCGGACAACGATTTCGAGCTCAACGAGCGCACCCGCGAGAAATTCCGGGAGAAGATCCGCAACGGCGAACTGGAAGACCGTAAAATCGAGATCAGGGTACAGCAAAGCGCTATGCCAGGTATGGGCGTGATGGGCCCGGGCATGGATGAAGCCTCCATGATGAACATCCAGGAGATGATCAGCGGCATGATGCCCAAGAAGACCAAGAAGCGCAAGGTAAGTATTGCCGAGGCGCGTAAGATCCTGCTGGAGGAAGAAGCTGCCAAACTCATCGACATGGACGAGGTGAAGGAGGAGGCGATCTTCAAAGCTGAGAATTCGGGCGTGATCTTTATCGATGAGATCGATAAAGTAGCGAGCTCCAGTAAGAAAGGCAGCGGCCCGGACGTGAGCCGTGAAGGCGTGCAGCGCGACCTGTTGCCGATTGTGGAGGGTTCCACGGTGAACACCAAGTATGGCATCATCAACACCGACCATATCCTGTTCATTGCCGCCGGAGCGTTCCACGTAGCCAAGCCATCTGATTTGATCCCGGAGCTTCAGGGTCGTTTCCCGATCCGCGTGGAGCTGGACAGCCTGACCAAGGATGACTTCTACCAGATCCTGAAGTTCCCGAAGAACGCGCTTACCAAGCAATACGAGGCACTGCTGTCGGCAGAGGATGTGGAGCTGACCTTTAACGACGAATCGCTGGATGAGATCGCCTCCATAGCCTATGAGGTGAACGCAGAAGTGGAGAACATCGGGGCCCGCCGCCTGCACACGGTCATGAGCCGCCTGCTCAACGACATCCTCTTCGACGTGCCGGACAAGATCGGCGCCAACGCCCGCATCCTGGTTACCCGCGAAATGGTGCAGGAGAAACTGTCGGGTATGGTGAAAAACCGCGATCTGAGCCAGTATATTCTGTAGTTAGAGAGTTTGGGAGTTGTGGAGACGCAATACCTTGCGCCTCTATAGTTAGAAAGTTAAAAAGTTAGAAGGTTAGAAAGTATAAACCATAACTTAGGCGGATTCACTTCCGTGCCCAAGTATAAAAGGTGCCACTGGCGCCGGTATTTAACCGTTGCCGCTAGTGTGCCGCGAGTCGCCAGACTCGCTTTTGAACAGTTTTATACTTTGGCTATACTTTAAAAGCCAGTGTTTCTGCAAAGGCAGGGACGCTGGCTTTTTGTTTTGGTGGCGATTTTATACTTTGTACTTGGAAGATGATCCGGTTGTCATTAACCTTTCCATTCTTTGTATCCGTACCTTAAATTCCTAAACTCTTTAACCCTCTAACTCCCAAACCTGTGAACATCTACATCATCACCGGAACCAGCAAAGGCATAGGCAAAGCCATAGCGGAAGAGCTACTAAAAGACGGGAACAACCATGTAGTGGGCGTATCGCGCAGCTGCAGCATAAAGCACCCGAACTACCGCCACCAGCCCCTCGATTTCTCCGATATCCCTGCCGTGGAGCACAACCTGCAGAAGGTATTCCTGCCTTACAAGGATGCCGAGAAGCTGGTGCTGATCAACAACGCCGGCGTGTTGGGCGATATTGGCTACGTAGGCGAGGGTATGCCAAACGAGCGCTTCGGCTTCGTGTTTGATGTGAACGTGATTGTGCCGGCCATGTTGATGAACACGTTTCTGGAAGTATACCGGGAGCAGCAGGCGCAGAAGGTGGTAGTGAACATCAGCTCCGGTGCCGGCAAGTACCCGGTGGATGGCTGGGCCAGCTACTGCGCCTCCAAGGCCGCCATCGATATGTTGTCGCAGGTGGTGCAGCTGGAGCAGGATAAGCGGGGTACCGGCGCCAGGGTGTTTGCGCTCTCGCCGGGCGTGGTGGACACGAACATGCAGGGCCAGATACGCGAGAGCGACGAGAGCCGCTTTAGCTCTGTGGGGAAGTTCCGCGACTACAAAGCCAATAACGAACTGGCCGCGCCAGAGGAAGCAGCCGTCAAAATCGTGAACTTCCTCCATAACACAGGTAACTACAAGGAGGTACTGGTGTCGGTGCGGGACATGTGATCTTTCTTCCGAAGTGTCTTTTTTTCAGGCTCTGCTACACGGCAGGGCTTTTTTTATTCTAAAACCTCTCGTGGCTAAAGTGCAGAGGTTGAAGTATAAAAGCTTTTTCTTATATTTCTAATTCACTACTTCTCTAAGTGGAGACAGGAAGCTGAGCTTTTGCCTGCTATCGAGGGTGCCGACGTGCAGTTAACTAACCCCATACGATGCCGAAAGCAGGTTTGTAGAAGCTCCATTGAGTAAAAGCGACCGGCAAAGTATGAGCATTAACCTGGGGCTTAAAAAGGGTATTTCTATACATGTACTGAGAGCTCAGGCTATAAAAGACATTTGTACCCTTAATACACCACATTTATACTTCTAACCGACAGTGAACAATGGGAAATAAAAGGCAAAAGATGCAGTCATACTGGAAGCGCAACCTGCGCATTCTGTTTATCCTGCTTGGGATTTGGTTTGCTGTGTCGTACCTCTGCGGAATCCTGCTTGTAGAGGAGCTTAACCGGTTTATGCTGGGTGGCTTTAAGCTGGGGTTCTGGTTTGCACAGCAGGGGGCTATCTACTTTTTCGTACTCATCATCTTTGCTTATGTGTGGCTGATGAACAGGCTCGACCGGGAGTTCGACGTGCACGAAGATTAGCCTTATCTCACCTTAAATCAAGAAAACCATGAGCATCTTAGCCTGGACATACCTGATCGTGGGCCTCACGTTTGCCCTCTACATCGGCATCGCCATCTGGTCGCGCGCCGGATCCACCAAAGAGTTTTATGTGGCCGGGGGCGGCGTGAGCCCGCTGGCAAACGGCATGGCCACCGCCGCCGACTGGATGAGCGCAGCCTCCTTTATCTCGATGGCCGGCCTTATCTCGTTTATGGGCTACGACGGCTCGGTTTACCTGCTGGGCTGGACGGGTGGTTACGTGCTGCTGGCCCTGCTGCTGGCCCCCTACCTGCGCAAGTTCGGCAAATTTACCGTACCAGACTTTGTAGGCGACCGCTACTATTCCAAAACCGCCCGTTTGGTGGCCGTGGTCTGTGCCATCTTCGTTTCGTTTACCTATGTGGCAGGCCAGATGCGGGGCGTGGGCATTGTGTTCTCCCGCTTCCTGGAAGTACAGATCGAGACGGGGGTGATTATCGGTATGGTGATCGTGCTGTTCTATGCGGTGCTGGGCGGTATGAAAGGCATTACGTATACACAGGTGGCGCAGTACTGCGTGCTGATCTTTGCTTACATGGTGCCGGCTATTTTTATCTCCGTCATGCTGACAGGTAACCCGATCCCGCAACTCGGCTTAGGAGGCACTTTGGAGGACGGTACGCCGTTGCTGCAGAAGCTCGATGGCATGCTGGCTGAACTGGGCTTTGCCCCCTACACCAGTGGGACCAAGTCAACGATCGACATATTCTTTATTACGGCGGCGCTGATGGTGGGTACTGCCGGATTGCCCCACGTGATCGTCCGCTTTTTTACCGTACCTAAGGTAAGGGATGCGAGAAAGTCTGCGGGCTATGCGCTGGTGTTTATCGCCATACTGTATACCACGGCCCCCGCTATTGGGGCTTTTGGCCGCTATAATATGCTTAACAACATCAGTAACCGACCTGTCTCGGAGATGCCGCAGTGGGTGCAGAACTGGCAGAAAACCAACCTCATCAGTATTGAGGATAAGAACGGCGACGGACGCATACAGTACGTAAGCAACCCCGCCGCAAACGAGCTGACCATTGATAAGGATATCATGGTGCTGGCTAACCCGGAGATTGCAGGGCTGCCCAACTGGGTGATTGCTCTGGTGGCGGCCGGTGGCCTGGCGGCGGCGCTTTCTACGGCGGCTGGCCTGTTGCTGGTTATCTCTACCTCCATCTCCCATGACCTGCTCAAGAAGTCGTTTATGCCGGAGATTACCGAGAAAAGCGAGTTGATCGCGGCACGTGTGGCAGCTACGGCGGCCGTGGTGGTGGCAGGCTACTTCGGCATCAACCCTCCGGGCTTTGTGGCCGAGGTGGTGGCCTTTGCCTTTGGCCTGGCGGCGGCATCCTTTTTCCCGGTCATCATCATGGGCATCTTCTCTACCCGCATGAACAAGCAGGGAGCCATCTGGGGCATGGTGGTAGGGCTTGCCTTTACCATTTCCTACATATCCTACTTTAAGTTCATCAACCCGGACGCGAACCTGCCGGAAAACTGGTGGTTAGGCATCTCCCCGGAAGGCATCGGTACGCTGGGGATGCTGCTCAATTTCGCAGTGTCCTTTTTGATATCGCGCGTGACGCCGCCGCCACCGATGCATATTCAGGAGCTGGTAGAAGACATCCGCGTTCCGAGAGGGTCAGGTGCTGCTGTGGCGCACCATTTATAAATTTTGATGCGGCAGGAACGTCAGCACATCCCAAATTCTTGCTTTATGCGTTTATGGATTAGGGGGCAGGAGCCCCGATGCTTAAACAGAAATTCAGCGCACTGGAACTATGGAAACTTCAAACCGAACATCAGGAGGTTATGACCAAGCGTACGCCCGAAGTATCGCCAACCCCGAAAGTTTCTGGGGTGAGCAGGCCGGCCAAATTGCCTGGTACGAGGAGCCTGAGCAGATCCTGAGTACCGACGAGAACGGTTTTTACCGCTGGTTTAAGGGGGGTAAACTCAACACCGCTTACCTAGCCCTGGATTACCACGTAGAGAACGGCCGCGCCGACCAGCCTGCGCTCATCTATGACTCGCCGGTAACAGGTGTGATGAAGAAGTATACCTATGCGGAGCTGCGCGATTTTGTGGCCCGCTTTGCCGGGGCGCTGCAGCACCTGGGCGTAGGCAAAGGCGATACCGTAGTGATCTACATGCCGGTGATACCCGAGGCTGTAGTGGCGATGCTGGCTTGCGCGCGCTTGGGCGCCATCCACTCGGTGGTGTTCGGGGGCTTTGCCCCGCACGAGCTAAGTGTGCGGGTGGATGATGCCAGGCCCAAGGTTGTTATTTCCGCCTCCTGCGGCATTGAGTTCGACAAGGTAATCCCGTACAAGCCGCTGCTGGACAAAGCCCTTGAGAACAGCACGCACCAGCCAGACCACACCATCATTTTCCAGCGCCCGCAAATACAAGCGGAGATGCAGCGTGGCCGAGACCTGGACTACATGGAGGTGCTGGAGGAGGCCGAACCCGCTGCCTGCGTACCCGTAGAGGCTACCGATCCGCTATACATCCTGTATACTTCGGGCACCACCGGCAAGCCAAAAGGCATCGTGCGCGACAACGGCGGCCATGCCGTGGCACTGAAGTATAGCATGAAAGCTGTGTATGATGTGGACCCGGGGGATGTGTTCTGGGCGGCTTCGGATGTGGGCTGGGCGGTGGGCCACTCCTACTTGGTCTATGCGCCGCTGATTCATGGTTGCACGTCCATACTTTTCGAGGGCAAACCCGTGCGCACGCCCGATGCCGGCACCTTCTGGCGCATCATTCAGCAACACCAGGTGAAGGTGCTTTTCACGGCGCCAACGGCTTTCCGGGCCATCAAAAAAGAGGACCCGGACGGAGTTTTTAAGAAAAAGTATGACACGTCTTCTCTAAAATACTTATTTTTAGCTGGTGAGCGCTGCGATCCGGCTACCTACTTCTGGGCAAAAGACCTGTTGCAAGTGCCGGTGATAGACCACTGGTGGCAGACAGAATCGGGCTGGCCGATGGTAGCGAACATGATGGGGCTGGAGGCTTTCCCTGCCAAACCGGGCTCAGCGGGGAAGCCTGTTTGTGGGTACGACGTGCAGATCCTGAATGAGGAAGGAAGGCCGCTTATCCCGAATCAGGAAGGGATTGTGGCCGTGAAACTGCCGCTGCCCCCGGGTTGCCTGCCCACGCTGTGGCAGGACGACGAGCGCTTCCGCAAATCATACTTAGAACAGTTCCCGGGCTACTACATGACCGGCGACGGCGGCTATATCGACGAGGACGGCTACGTATACATCATGGGCCGCATCGACGATGTGATCAACGTGTCGGGCCACAGGCTTTCTACCGGCGAAATGGAGGAGATGGTGTCGGCGCACCCTGCCGTGGCCGAGTGCGCCGTAATTGGCATTGCCGACGAGTTGCGCGGCCAGCGGCCCATCGGCCTGGTAGTGCTCAAGGATGGCCAGACCATAGGAGAGGAGCAACTGGAGCAGGAGCTGGTGGCCATGCTGCGGGATAAAATCGGGGCGGTGGCGTACTTTAAAACAGCCCTGCAGGTACAGCGCCTGCCCAAAACGCGTTCCGGCAAGATACTGCGTCGCATCCTGCGCCACATCGCCGACGGGACGCCTTACGCCGTGCCATCCACGATTGATGACCCGGTCATACTAACCGAAATCCGTGATCTCCTGAAAAAGAGACGTATCGGAAATGCTTTTATAAACCTTAAAACTCAAACTAACCAGGAATTTAACCTTGCCATGACAAATTACCAATTGAAGACCTACGAGGAGTACCAGGAAGCTTACAAACGCAGTGTGGAGGATCCGGAAGGATTCTGGAGCGATATTGCCGACACTTTTACCTGGCGCAAGAAGTGGGACAAAACACTGGAGTGGAATTTTGAGGAGCCAAACGTAAAATGGTTCCAGGGCGGTAAAATGAACATCACCGAAAACTGCCTGGACCGCCACCTGAAGACCCGTGGCAACAAACTGGCCCTGATCTGGGAGCCAAATGACCCGAAAGAGCGCTTTATCCGCTATACTTACCGCGAGCTGCACGAGAAAGTATGCCAGTTTGCCAACGTGCTCAAGAAGAACGGGGCTAAGAAAGGCGACCGCATCTGTATCTATATGCCGATGATTCCGGAGCTGGCGATAGCCGTGCTAGCCTGTGCCCGTATCGGCGCGATACACTCTGTAGTATTTGCCGGTTTCTCAGCCGTAGCCATGGCCGACCGCATCAACGATGCCCAGTGCAGCATGGTCCTTACTTCTGACGGCCTGAACCGCGGCACGAAGCAGATACCGGTGAAGCGCGTGGTGGACGAGGCGCTGGAGAGCTGTGCCTCCGTGGAGAAGGTGATTGTGGTGGAACGCCTGGGCTGGACCGTGAACATGGTGGAAGGCCGCGACGTGTGGTACCACGATGAGGTGCAGACGGTAAGCAAAGACTGCCCTGCCGAGGAAATGGACGCCGAAGACATGCTGTTTATACTTTACACGTCAGGCTCCACGGGCAAACCGAAAGGCGTGGTGCATACCTGCGGCGGCTATATGGTGTATGCGCAGTACAGCTTCTGTAACGTATTCCAGTACGAAGAGAGCGATATTTACTGGTGTACGGCTGATATCGGCTGGATCACGGGCCATACGTACCTGCTCTACGGCCCGCTGCTGAGCGGCGCTACCACGCTGATGTTCGAGGGTGTGCCAACCTACCCGGATAATGGCCGCTTCTGGCAAGTGGTGGATAAATTTGGTGTTACCATCTTCTATACCGCCCCAACCGCTATCCGTGCTCTCATGGCCGGCGATATTGACGATGTGCTTTCCTACAGCCTCGACTCGCTGAAAGTGCTGGGCTCGGTAGGCGAGCCGATAAACGAGGAGGCCTGGCACTGGTACCATACCCACGTGGGTAAGGAGCGCTGTCCGGTGGTGGATACCTGGTGGCAGACCGAAACCGGCGGCATCATGATCTCTACTATTGCGGGCGTAACGCCAATGAAGCCAAGCCATGCCGCCCTGCCGCTGCCAGGCATACAGCCGATACTGGTAGACAGCGACGGCAATGAAATTACGGAGAACGGCGTGGAAGGCTACCTGTGCATGAAGTTCCCGTGGCCAAGCATCATCCGCACTACCTACGGCGACCACGAGCGTGCCCGCCTGAGCTACTTCTCTACTTACAAAGGTTTGTACTTTACCGGCGATGGCGCCAAGCGCGACGAGAATGGCCTGTACCGCATCATTGGCCGCGTGGACGATGTGATCAACGTGTCGGGGCACCGCTTTGGAACCGCTGAGATCGAGGAAGCCATCAACCACAACGAGCACGTGGTGGAGTCGGCGGTGGTAGGCTACCCGCACGACGTGAAGGGCCAGGGCATCTACGCCTTCGTTATCATCAAAGACATACCGGAGAAAGAAGAGTATCTACGTGCCGAGATCATCGAGACGGTGGTAGAGAAGATCGGCAAGATCGCTAAGCCGGACAAGATCCAGATCGTGAGCGGCCTTCCGAAAACCCGCTCCGGCAAAATCATGCGCCGCATCCTGCGCAAAGTGGCCGAAGGCGATACCTCAAACCTGGGAGATACCTCTACGCTGCTCGATCCGGAAGTAGTGGATGAGATCAAGGCTGGCGCGTTATAGGATTTTAGTTTAGTTGTTAGAGGCCCTGCGGCGTTTGCTGCGGGGCTTTTTTATTCAGCAAACTGAAGTGATGCTTCTGCCTAAGCTACTGCCAAGGGCACAGATAACCATTATAGGAAAGTTACTGTAGCATTCTGTTTGCGCCAGCACAAATACGGTTATCTGTTATTTTCGACAAAAAGCGTATGTTTTATCCCCTTATCTACTAGTTGGCAAACAATTAAAACTTTAAAATAAAATTAACTATGAAGACCAAACTCCTAATCCTCGGCTTCCTCATTTTCGCAACCTACACCAAAGGGTATTCCCAAAAGATAATGGAAGTAAACATGAATGACAAAGACTGCATCCATGTCATTGATGGTCTGATTTCTTCCCCCAATGAGAGTGTTCCCGACAAACTTGCTCATTTTGAACAGGCAGTGAGCCAAGAAAAGTTGGAAAAGCTTGGTTTTGGCAACAGCCAATGTGTGATGGTCAAATCATCAGCTGACCTCGACATTGAGGGTTATATCTATAGACAAGTACATAAACAGGTACAGCAGATTGGGACCAAGTATAAAATTCCAATTGCAGTAAATGGAAAGCTTACCTTTAACCACACAGACAGACGAAACCAGCTTAGCAAGTTTAGAGTTGAACAGGTAAAAAATATTAAGTTTCTAAACAAGGCAGAAGCACAGGCAAAGTACGGTGATAAGGTTGTCTTTGGCTTGATAGAAATAACCATATAAGAAAATCGCTCGCCAACAAGAGCTATAGTGCATAAACGCATCATAGCAAAGCTGTTAAACTAAAACAATCCACACCATGTCAAGAAAAGCATTTACCGCCGAAGGCGCCGTAGCCGTAGGCCCCTACTCCCATGCCGTGGAGTCTGGCGATCTGGTTTATCTCTCCGGCCAAACACCGATTGATGCCGCTACAGGAAGGCTGGTGGAGGGAGATATTAGCGCCCAAACGGAGCAGTGCTTTAAAAACCTCTTTCAGGTGCTGGCTGCGGCAGTCTTAACGCCGGAGCACGTGGTGAAAGTGAACGTGTTCCTGACCGACATGGCTAATTTCAGCGCCATGAACGAAGTATACAAGGCCCAGTTCTCCGAGCCATATCCGGCCCGCACTACCATCGGCGTGGCTTCGCTTCCGTTAGGCGCACAGGTAGAGCTAGAGATGATCGCCAGGAGAGGCAGATAAGTTATACCTATACTTTTGCCATCCATACTTCAGCAGTCCTATCTTTGCAGCTGCAACAAATACAAGCTATGATCGACGAGACACACAACCCCTGGACTACCCTGTCCAGTGAGCCTGTTTACCAGAACCCCTGGATCAAAGTGCGTGAAGACAAAGTGCTCACCCCCAGCGGCAGCGAAGGCATTTACGGGGTGGTGAGCATGAAAAACAAAGCCATCGGCATCATTCCCATTGATGACGAAGGCTATACCTACCTGATCGGCCAGTACCGCTACCCTCTGCACGAGTACAGTTGGGAGATACCTATGGGCGGAGGCCTGCTGGAGCATGATATCCTGGAGTCGGCCAAGCGCGAGTTGCAGGAGGAGACCGGTTTTACCGCTGCCAAATGGACCAACATCTGCCGCCTGCATACGTCCAACTCCGTAACCGATGAAGAGGGGTTTGTTTTTCTGGCCGAGGAACTAACCGCCGGCGAAACGGCTTTTGAAGAAACAGAAGTGCTGCACATTAAAAAGGTGCCTTTTAAGGAGGCGGTGCGCATGGCCCTGAACAACGAGATTACCGACGCCATTAGCGTAGCCGGTATCCTGAAGGCTGCTTTTCTGCTACAGGAGCAGGGGAGGCTGTAGCTTTGCTGTTACAGCAAAGTATAAAGTATGGCTGCAGAAAATTTCTGCGTTATACTGGCAGCCAGGGCAATGGCAAACTAAGGGATTATACTTACATTTGAATACATGAAGGCCATTAAGTACATATCACAGCGGATTTATACTACCTGGTGCGTTACCTGGTTTGTGCTTCCCTTTGTGGTCACCTATCCGCTGCAGGCGGTGCTGATGCGCCGGGAAAAGTGGTACAGGCACCTGCACGGCGTGAACAGGTTCTGGTCCAGCTCCGCCTTACGCATGTTCCTGACGCCGCTGGAGGTGGAGTGGCGCATGAAGTATAACCAAACGGATCGCTATGTTTTCGCACCGAACCACAGTTCATACCTCGATATCCCCGTGATGCTGCACGCCATCCCCGGATTCCTTAACTTTGTGGGCAAGGCTGACCTGTGCAAGGTGCCGCTTTGGGGCAAAGTCTACGAAAAACTATACATTTCCGTAGACCGCAGAAACCCCATCAGCAGTGCCAGGAGCTACATAAAGTCGGCCAGGACGCTGGAGGAGGGGCGTAGCCTGGTAATTTTTCCGGAGGGCACGATCCCCAAAACTGCCGGCGAGCAGCTGATGGCTTTCAAGGATGGGCCCTTTAAGCTGGCCATCGAGAAGCAGGTGCCGGTGGTGCCGGTAACCATGCCCTACAACCAACACTTCCTGCCCGACCTGGACGGCAAGCTGAAAGTGCGTTGGCACCCGCTCAAGATCGTGATCCATGAGCCGATCGAGACGAAGGGGTTGACGCTGGAGGACCTGCCGCAGCTAAAGGAGCAGGTGTTCAACATCATACAAACAGAAATTACGAAACATACAAAAGTACATGTCAACAGATATTCAAACCATCCGCAAGATAGCGCACTTAGCAAGGCTGGAGTTTAACGAGGAGAAGGAGCAGGAGGTGCTGCAGGACCTGAACAAGATCCTGAACTGGGTGGACCAGCTGCGCCAGCTCGACACAGAGCACGTGGCCCCACTGATCCACATGTCGGAAGAGGTGAACGTACTGCGCGAGGATGAACCGCGCAACACCATCACTCACGAGCAGGCATTGCTGAACGCTCCTAAAAAGGACTCCGACTACTTCCGGGTGCCAAAGGTGCTGGAATAAGCCGCAGACATAAGTATAAGGACAAACCTTGTCTGTTGGCTTTAGAGAACGCCTTTTACTTTCAGGCTAACAGCAAGAAGTATCGTTTAAATGTCTTGAGTCTTATGTCTCAAAAGAATATATGAGTAAGATTAAGTTTTGGCAAGAATGGGATACGCACACCAGGTATCCCTATCTTTTTTTACTGCTGCTGGGTGTGCTGGCGCTGGCGCTGGGGGTATACTATTACTTCGCCGGCGAGGCGTCCGTTTTTGCCTGGGATAAAATAACCGACCTGCAGGTGGTGCCGGTGCCGGTAAGCGAAGTGCCGGGGCTACTGGAGCGCTTCACCCTCTCGGCCGATGGCTACCTGCTGTTTGAGCAGTATGATGTGGCCCTGCCCGGCGTAAACACGGTGGCGGCAGGCCTGCTGCTGTTTATCCTGGCCATTTGCGTGGCCTTTTATACAGCTGCTATCAGCACTATGCGGCAGTTGCCATACTTTACAGGCATGCTGCTGCTGATGCTGTTCCTGGCCACTTTCAACTTCGATCTGCTGGACATATTCGGCGGTGCCGGGCAAACCACGCTACTGGTGAGCATCCTGCTTTTCGCGCTGAGCAGTTACGCGTTTCAGGCCTTCTTCCCGAACACCGGCTTTGGCCTGCGGGTGCTGGCTATGCTGGGCGTTGTGGCGGTGCTGGCCCTTTTGCTCTTTACAGAAGCCGAATTTACCGCCGATCTGATAACATTGCACCTGGTAAGCTACAGCTCGCTGGGCCTGCTGGCGGCTACCGTATTGTTCTTGCTGTGGGTGAGCTACGAGAACGTAAACGCCCTGCTCTGGATAAACACGCAGGCTAAAACGCCGGAGCGCCGCTTCAGTATGTGGCACTTCCTGCTCATCAGTGTGCTCTACGTGTCCAGCCTGCTGCTCATGTACCTGCGGCAGGTCGGCTACATCAGTGCTGAGGTGCTTCCACTGAACGCCTATGTTATCCTGCTGCTGTCCACGGTGACGGGCTTCTGGGGCATGCGCCAGCGCGAGGCATACTACGGCAAGCTGTTCCCGTTCCGGCCCACCGGCGCGGTGCTGTACCTGGTGTTTGCCACGATGGCCTTCCTGAGCATTGGTTATGCCTTTGCCACCGCCAACGATTCCCTCACCCTGCTGTATCGCAACCTGATCGTGTACACGCACCTGGCCTTTGGCTTTGGCTTTCTGGTGTATGTGATGATCAACTTCGGGCGCTTGCTGGAGCAGCGGCTGCCGGTGCACAAGGTAGTGTACGAGCCTAAGACCTTCTCGCTTTTCTCGTTCTTCATCATGAGTTTGGTCATCTGTGTGGTGCTGATCATGCGCACGCAGTACCGCTCCTACTTCCAGGCGCAGGCCGGCTACTACAGCTACATCGGCGACCTGTACCGGGCCTCCGGCAACGATATCCTGGCCAAGCGCTTCTACGAGGAGAGCGATATATATGACAACGGCAACGTGAAGGCCAATTACAGTCTGTCGGCAATGTACCGCCAGCAGGATGAGCGGAACCGTGAAATCCTGCTGCTGAAAGACGCGCTGGAGCGCCGACCGAACCCAAAACTGTACGTGCGCCTGGCCAACCTCTACGACGAGAAGCAGTATTTCTTCGAGAAGTTGTATGTGCTGCAGCAAGGGGCAGAGAAGTTTCCGGAGAGTGCCGAGATCTACAATAACCTGGCCCTGTTGTATACCCAGACCAGCGTGCAGGACAGCACCGAGTACTACTTTAACCTGGCGCAGGAGTTTGGTCCCGGCAACGACGTGGTGCGCAGCAACCGCCTTGCCTACTATACCCGCCAGGCCATGCTGGAGCCTGCCAAGGCCGTGCTGGAGGAGTCCAGGAAAGGAAAGTACGAAGCACTGCGCAGCAACCAGGCCATACTGCGCCAACTGCTGGGCATGGACCCGCATGGGGAACGTTTTATGCCCGACTCACTGGAGCAGGTGGAGGACTTCACGCTGTTCTACAACCAGACCATCAGCAGCCTCAGCAAAAGCGATACTGCCCGCCTTCAACCCATCGACAGTTACCTGAATACCCCGGGCAACCAGATATTTTACAGCGACCTGCTCTTCCTGAAAGGGTTGGTGCACCATTACAACGGCCTGCCGCGTGAGGGAAGGCGCGTGGTGGAGAACCTGGCCCTGCAGATGGAGAGCCAGAGCGGCTATTACTACAATACCCTCGCCCTGTGGATGCTGGAGGAAAAGAACTACCGCGCCGCCGCCGCCTACTTTAAGCAGGCAAAGGACCGGGGTTACACCCAGGCATACCTCTCGCATGGCTACGCACTGGCCATCGCACACCAGCCGGAGGCAGCCGTAGAAGCCCTGGAGGAAGTAGCCTATACCGAGAATGAGGCGGCCATAGCCGTGGCACAGGAACTGGCCGCGCTGCTGCGGCAGGACCTGGATACCGTGCTTACGGAGGGAACAGATAAAGAAAAACTACAGTACCTGCTCACGTACCTGCCCACCCTAACGCAGGAACAGGTGAACACGCTCGTAAACGCCGTGCAGGAAAAAGACCTGAAGCGCCATGCCGTGGTGACGCGCGTGGACTACCTGCTGCGCAAGGGGCGTTGGAAGACTGCCTACGATGCCATCCAGGAGGCAAGTGCCATGCAGCGCCCGGAGGGGGAACTGCGTTCGGCCCTTAACCTGCTGCAGCTAAAGCTATGGCTCTACACCGAGAAGTATGACGTGTTGCTAAACCGGATGGACCGCCTCTATCTGACTGACCGCGACAAGCGCATGCAGCTGTATTTTAAAGCGCGCGTAGCTGAAGTAAGGGGCCGGAAGGAAGAGGCCGCCGCCCGCTATGAGCAAGCTGTGAAGATGCTGGTTTACGACGAGGAAACACTGCTGGCCGCTGCTAATTTCTTCAAGAAGCATGCACCTGAAGAGGAGAAGGCCTACAATATCCTCCTGGCTGGCATCACCTACAACCCCTATGCCGCAGAGCTGCATAAGGCCTACGCGCTGGAGAGTATAGAGCAGGGCTTATATTCTTACGCAGACCAGGCCGCAGAAACACTGAAGGATTTGGTTCCTCCCTCCGAATATGCTACATTTATAGAGAAATTAGAACAAAAGCGCCAAGAAGTGGAGGCCCGTGCCGAAAACTGGCAACAATGACATAAGCCGAATGAGCACCATCATCGAAACCCACGACATCTCCAAAGTATACCGTATGGGTACGGAGACCATCAATGCCCTGAAGTCGGTATCCATCAGCATCGATAAAGGCGAGTATGTGGCCTTTATGGGGCCATCGGGCTCGGGCAAATCCACGTTCATGAATATCATCGGCTGTCTCGATACACCAACCGGCGGGACCTATATCCTGAACGGGCAGGACGTGAGCAATATGTCGGACAATGAGCTGGCGGAGGTGCGCAACAAGGAGATCGGCTTTGTGTTCCAGACCTTTAACCTGCTGCCGCGCCAGTCGTCGCTGGAGAACGTGGCATTGCCCCTCATTTATGCCGGCTTCAACAAGAGCCAGCGCGAGGAGAAGGCGCAGCACGCGCTGGAAAGCGTTGGCCTGGGCACACGTGGCAAGCACAAGCCCAATGAGCTGTCGGGTGGGCAGCGGCAGCGTGTGGCCATTGCACGCGCCCTGATAAACGACCCCAGCATCATTCTCGCCGACGAGCCAACGGGTAACCTCGACTCCAAAACCTCCTACGAGATCATGGAGCTCTTCGAGAACCTGCATGCCAAAGGCAATACCATCATCATGGTAACCCACGAAGAGGACATCGCCCGGTACGCGCACCGCATCGTGCGCCTGCGCGACGGCCTGGTGGAGTCCGATACGCTAAACCCAGACATAACTAACGCTGCCCGCATGCGGGCAGAACAGCAAGTGTAAATGAAGATCTACACCAAAACAGGCGATAAAGGAACCACCGCACTGATTGGTGGAACCAGGGTGCCGAAATCGCACCTGCGCATAGAAGTATACGGCACCGTGGATGAGCTTAACTCCTACATCGGGCTGGTGCGCGACCAGGAAGTGAACAAAAGCAGGCTTGAGGTTCTGAAGGAGATTCAGGACCGCCTGTTTACCATCGGCGCCACACTGGCCACTGACCCGGAAAAGCACACCAGAATGGCCACGCCAGACCTGCACGAGGAGGATGTGGTGCTGCTGGAGCGCGAAATAGACAAGTATACTGCAGAAGTGGCGCCGCTGCGCGCCTTCATACTTCCGGGTGGGCATCAGTCCGTATCGTTCTGCCACCTGGCCCGCTGCGTGTGCCGCCGTGCCGAGCGCCTAGCCATTGGCCTGCAGGAGGTGTCGGAGGTAGATGAACTGGTGATAAAGTATTTAAACAGGCTCTCCGATTACCTATTTGCGCTGTGCCGCGTAATGACACAGGAGCTCGGTGCTGAGGAGATAACCTGGAAACCAAGAATGTAGCCTCCTGTACCCTACAACCTTTACGGAATTAAAAACCAAACTGAACTATGTCACTGGATATGCTAACCATACCGGCTCAGTGCGTGGCAGAATCACGCATCTCGGAGCTGGATTATAATAACATTGAGTTCGGCAAGATCTTCTCAGACCACATGCTGGTGGCTGACTTTAAAGAAGGAGCCTGGCAGAACCCGCAGATACTGCCGTATGGGAACATGTCGCTGAGCCCGGCTACGTCGGCCCTGCATTACGGGCAGTCTATTTTTGAGGGGATGAAGGCGTACAAAGATGCCAACGGCGATATCCTGCTGTTCCGACCGCTGGATAACTTCCACCGGCTCAACAAATCTGCCGAGCGCATGTGCATGCCGGCAATTACAGAGGACATCTTCCTGCAGGGCCTGGAGCAGCTGTTGCGCCTGGACGCGGCCTGGGTGCCGCCGACAAGCGGCTGCGCGCTGTACATCCGCCCGTTTATGTTTGCGACTGATGAATTTATAGGAGTTCGCCCCTCGGCTAGCTACCGCTTCACTGTCTTTACTTGTCCGGTGGGAGCATACTATGGCCAACCGCTGAAAGTAGCCATCGAGCCGCACTATGTGCGCTCTGCAGAGGGGGGAGCCGGTTTTGCCAAAGCGGCCGGTAACTATGGAGCGGCCTTACTACCTGCACGCAAAATGCAGGAGCGCGGCTACCACCAGCTTGTCTGGACCGATGCGAAAGAGCATAGATATATTGAGGAATCCGGTACGATGAACCTGATGTTCGTGATCGATGGAAAACTCATAACACCGCCTGTAAGCACTACTATTCTGGCCGGCATCACCAGGGACAGCGTGCTGCAACTGGCAAAGGATATGGGCTATGCGGTGGAGGAACGCAAGGTGACCGTGGAGGAACTGGTGGAGGCGCAAAGAAAAGGTAAGCTGCAGGAGGCCTTTGGTACAGGCACAGCGGCCACCATCGCACAGATTGCCACCATCCACTATAATGGCGAGGATATGGACCTACCGGCCATAGAGGACCGCGAGATATCGAACCGTGTTGCTACCGAGCTGGATAAGATAAAAACAGGCCAAGCACCGGACAAGCACAACTGGGTGCGCCGCATCAGCCTGTAAAGTATAACGTAAAGTATAAAATGCTGAAGTATAGGCTTAAGTTTATGCTTCAGCATTTTCTTGTTTTAAAAGAAGTATAACCCCATACGCTAATGACAACTGAGCAAGTAAAAGAGTTGAAGGCCAGAGTAGAGGCCTTGAGGAGGTATCTTTGACTACGATGCCAAGAAGGAACAGATAAAGGAGACGGAGGCCCAAACCACTGCCCCCAATTTCTGGGATGACCCCAAAGAGGCCGAGAAGATCCTAAAGGATATTAAATCGGTGAAAGTGTGGACCGACCACTACGAAGAAGTAGAGAAGGCCGTGTCTGACTTTGAGGTGCTATTCGATTTCTACAAAGAGGGCGATGTATCCGCGGAAGACATTCAGCAGGAATTTGCCAAAGCGGAGGCGGCCGTGGAAGGGCTGGAGTTTAAGCGCATGCTCAGCGGCGAGGAAGACCAGCTGAGTGCCATACTGGAGATTAACCCCGGCGCAGGCGGCACCGAAAGTCAGGACTGGGCAGAGATGCTCATGCGCATGTATATTATGTGGGCTGAGTCGCACGGTTTCGGAGTGAAGCAGATTAACTACCATGCTGGGGACGGGGCAGGCATAAAGTCAGCTACGCTGGAGATAACCGGTGATTTTGCCTATGGCTACCTGAAGGCTGAGATCGGGGTGCACCGCCTGGTGCGCATTTCTCCCTTCGACTCAGGGGGGCGTCGCCATACTTCGTTTGCCTCGGTGTTTGCCTATCCTGTGGTAGACGACACCATCCAGATAGAGGTAAACCCCAGCGACATTGAGTGGGATACCTTCCGCTCCGGCGGTGCCGGGGGGCAGAACGTGAACAAGGTAGAAACGGCGGTGCGCCTGAAGCATAAGCCAACGGGTATCGTGATTGAGTGCCAGATAGAGCGCTCGCAGCTCATGAATAAGGAGCACGCCCTGCGGATGCTCCGTTCCAGGCTGTACCAAATAGAACTGGAGAAGCGCAACGCAGAACGGGATCGCATAGAGAGCACAAAAAAGCGAATAGATTTTGGTTCACAGATCCGTAACTATGTGCTGCACCCATACAAACTAGTGAAAGATGTACGCACCGGAGTGGAGCGCACCGACGTGCAGAATGTGCTGGACGGGGACTTGGATGAATACATCAAAGCTTTCCTGATGCAGGCATAGAAAAGTATGAAGCACTAAAAAGGCACCGTGATAGGTGCCTTTTTTATTTTTAATAAAATTATTTTCCGCTCTATAGGAAAATTTTGCCTGAGGGAGGTAAGAACCAGTGGTCCAGCGTTAAAACATTGAAAATAAAATGTATAGCAAAAAATGCTTTATCAGGGTCTTAAGAGGGTTTTAGCCCGATGTCGTAGAGGTCTTCATTTACAGTCTTTGTAAAAGAGGCATGCTAAGGGGTTATCTTCCAATGTTTTAACATTGAATAAGAATGTGAAGCTACTATTGCATTTCAATTTATAAGTCCATATTATTGGATCTGAATAGATGCCTATCCCCATATATAGCTGTTTTAAGGCCAGCAGCTAAGGGGACGAGGGCGGCTCTTTCTATTAGGCAGTGGATGTATTTGTAAAGCATTCGTGTCTATAACTCAATACCAAACTTTTTCTTGGATTATCAAGGCGGCTTGCCATAGGCAGCCCTGATACTGGTACATCCAAAATTTAAAAATCATAGCGATATGAGCATGGCGCAGCTTTGCCTATACCTTAAGTACGTGTGAAATTTTAAAACCAACCAATTAATTCTATTCACCTTAATTCAAACTACAAATGAGAAAACTATTACTAATGAGTTTTGTAATGGTGCTGGCCCTGCTGCAGCAGGCGCACGCCCAGAGCAAAACTGTGACTGGTACGGTTACCGACCAGAGCACATCACAAGCGCTGCCGGGGGTTGCAGTAATTGTAAAAGGGACCACAGTGGGTACCACCACTGGAGCTGACGGTACTTACTCCATCGCTGTACCGGCAGACGGCAACACGCTGGTGTTCCGTTTTATCGGATACAAGACCTTAGAGAAGGCAATTGGTAATGCAAGCGTAGTAAATGCAGACCTTGCCACAGACCAGAAGCTTCTGGATGAAGTGGTGGTAACAGCATTTGGTATTGAGAAAGAGGAGAAAGCACTGAGTTACTCCGTTCAGCAGTTAGGTACTGAGGAAATAACAAGAGCAAACCAGCCAAACGTTACCAATGCCCTTCAGGGTAAAGTAGCAGGTGTTATCGTTCGTCAATCTAGCGGATTGCCTGGTTCTTCCTCCACAATAACCATCCGTGGCAACCGCTCCTTTACTGGTAATAACCAGCCCTGTATGTTGTAGACGGTATGCCTATTGAAAGTAACGCGGCCTTTGCTCAAGGGGTTAGTGGTACAGATGCCTCTTCTCGTGCATTAGATATCAACCCCAATGATATTGAGTCTATTTCTGTTCTTAAAGGAGGCGCAGCTGCTGCATTGTATGGTGTGCGTGCGTCAAATGGTGTGGTCGTAATCACAACGAAAAAAGGCAAAGGCCTTGGGGATAGAAAAGGCGCAACAGTAACGTTCAACTCAGACTACTCTATTGATAAAGTTTCTGTTCTACCTGATCTCCAAAGTACCTATTCCCAAGGATCAGGAGGTGCTTATAACAAATCCTCCTCTCTCTCTCTTGGGGGCCAAGAATAAGCTCTTTGGGAGATGTTGAAGATGCTACAGGTAATACAGTGCCTGGAAACAGGATTTTCGAAAACGTCGAGCCATTCTTCCAGACAGGTCATACAGCTACTAATGGTATCTCAGTTGCGAACAGCGGGGAGATTGGGAACTATGCCGTTTCTTTAGGTTATACGGATCAGGAAGGCATTGTTCCTACAACTGGTATGGAACGTATGAATGCTAAAGTGGGTGGAGATTTCAAGCTAAACCCTAAGGTTACGCTTGGAGCTAGCGCCAACTACTCAGACACGCATGTAGATAAAATCGCCGGTGGATCTAATACCTCGAATCCTTTATTTACACTGTATGCTGCTCCAAGAAACTTTAACTTGTGGGGACTCCCTTTTGCAGATCCTACAAACCCATACAAGCAGTATAACTACCGTGGCGCGATTGATAACCCAAGGTGGTCAGTGGCAAATAACCAGTTTTATGAAGACACACGTCGCTTCATTGGTAGTGCAAGCTTAAATTACAAGCCTCTTGATTGGCTATCTTTAAACTATAGACTTGGTAATGACTTCTTTGTTACAGACGGCAAAGAAGTATATGAACTGGGCTCTGGATTTACTGGTGGTAGAACAGCTACGCCTTCTGGTGGACAAATCAATGACTATTCATTTCAGCAGAACCAAATTAACTCAAATATCTCAGCTAACATCAACCGCGACGTTACTGAGGACTTGAACGTAAACTTGCTCTTAGGTAGTGAGCTTTACGAAATCAATACACGGTTTCTTAACAACGTAGGCCGTGGTATTGGTATAGGAGGTCTGCGTAACATTGGCAACACTACTGTGCAGACAACATCTGAGACGATGTCAAGCAGAAGAACAGTTGGTTTTTACTCAAACCTAGAGTTAGGTTACAAAGACTACCTATTCTTAAACGCCTCTGCCCGTCAAGACTATGTTTCTAACCTCGCACGAGGCAACCGCGCGTTCTTCTACCCATCTGTTGGTGCTGGCTTTGTGTTTACTGATGCGTTTGGTGTGGATAGTAAAGTACTCGACTTTGGTAAGATCAGAGCATCTTATGCAGAAGTTGGTCAAGCACCTGAATCAGCATATATCACAAAGAATGTTTTTGTTGCTGGAGGTGCTGGCTCAGGCTTCTTAACAGATGGCATTTCCTTCCCTTTCAATGGATTGAACGGGCGTACGCTTAGCAATACGCTGAACTCTCCTTTGCTTAGACCTCAAAATACAAAGACGATTGAATTTGGCGGTGACCTTCGGTTCTTCAGTAATCGCTTGAGCTTAGATTATACCTACTACGTTCAGACTACTACAGATCAGATCTTTGCCGTACCGCTTTCTCCATCAGCTGGTTTTACTTCTGAGTTTAGAAATGCAGGTAAATTGGAAACCAAAGGCCATGAGTTAATCGCAACAGTTATACCTGTAAAAACTGATAACTTCGAATGGTCCTTGACTACTAACTTCTCCTCTTACAAGAACGAGGTTTTAGAACTGGCAGAGGGTGTTGATAACATCTTCCTTGGAGGCTTCGTGACACCAAACATTAGAGCCGAGGCAGGTGCAGCTTATCCTATTATTTTCGGATCTTCATTTGTGAAAGATGATAAAGGTAATGTAGTAGTAGATAGCAGACCAACTTTAGCAAACGGAAAAGCAAACCCGTATTTCGGTATGCCATTGGTTGGACCAGAGACTAATATTGGGAACGTACAGCCTGATTTCGAGTTTACATTCACCAATGGTTTTACTTATAAAGGTGTAAACCTTACTGCTCAGGTAGACTGGAGAAAAGGTGGTAATATGTACGCGGGCAACACAAGGTTGTTGAAGCTGTATGGTATGGATGCCGTTACTGAAGACCGTGAAGAACCATATGTATATCCAGGCTCAAAAGGGTACCTAAACGAGAACGGTGAGTTGGTAGTAGAGGGCAACAATGATATTGAGATTGTTAGAGGCGAAACTTTCTGGGGAACTAGAATGGATGCGATTACCGAATCGAACGTCTACTCTACATCTTTTGTAAGATTAAGAGAAGTTGCTCTAAGCTACTCTTTACCAACCTCCTTACTTTCTAAAACCCCTATAAGAAGCGCCTCTATTGTGCTCACGGGCCGTAACTTGTTCTTGCTAACTGATTATCCAAACTTCGACCCTGAGACAAGTGTAGGTGGGTCTGGTAACTTCCAAGGACTAGAGTATGTTTCGTTGCCACAAGCTAGAAGCTATGGTGTTGGATTGAAAATTGGATTTTAATTGAAAGGGAAATCAAATATGAAGACTAATAAATTTTTAACTTTTCTGCTTGCAGCTGGGATTATATTTAGTGCCGGCTCTTGCAACGACGATGTGCTGGATGAGATTGATACTAATCCAAACTCACCAGAAGATGTGTCGCTTAGCCTTTTAATGCCACAGGTTACGGTGAACATTCCAACGGCTGTAACTGGTACTGACTTAGCGTGGTATTCATCTGTGTATGTAAGGCATACGGCGGGTGCCCACGGTCAGCTACAGGAAGCCGACAGACGCTCAGGACAAGAAGCATCCTCTGTCGTGAACAACGTTTGGAACAACATTTATGCTGGTGTTTTGCCCGACCTTAATCTTATCATTCAGAAAGGCTCTGAAGGTGGAAGTGAAGCCGGAAGTAACATTCATGTTGGTATAGCTAAGGTTCTAAAAGCTTATACTGTTGCCGTAGCAACAGATGCATGGGGGCGTGTGCCTTTCCAAGAGATAGGTAAGGGTAGTGATCTCCGTAAGCCTAAGTTTGATACGCAGGAAAGTATTTATGCATCAATTCAGACTTTGCTTGACGAGGCTATTGCTGATCTTGCAAAAGGTGGCGTAAACCCTGGTTCAACTGATTTGATTTATCAGGGTGATGTTGCCAAATGGACGAAAGCAGCTTGGTCTCTAAAAGCCAGATACTATAATAGGCTGAGTAACATTGATCCTCAAGGTTCTGCTACAGCAGCCCTTAATGCGGCATCAAAGGGCTTTACAAGTGCTGCGGATAACTTTACTTTCAACAAGTATACAGCAACAGCAATTGGAGAGCATCCGTGGTTCCAGGAGTCAAACGACAGAGCGCATCATGCAGTAAGTGATGCCTTCGTGAGCACATTGTCTGGGCTTGATGATCCGCGTTTAACTGCTATGGTGAAACCAGTGCCTAGTACAGGTGTTATCACAGGCTTCCCTAATGGGGCGCAGACAAACGACCAAGCAAGTACACAATACTCGGATCCCACCGTTACTGTGCTAAGTGCGACATCATCTATGCCGTTGATGACATATGATGAGTTAAAGTTCATCGAGGCTGAAGCTAACCTAAGACTGAACAATGCGACAGAAGCATTCACAGCCTATCAAGCAGGTGTTTCAGCAGCAATGAAGCGTCAAATTGGAGCAACTGATGAGGCTATCACAGCTTATTTTGCGGAACTTCCACAGTCAGGAGCTGCCTTGCAGGTAGAGGATATTATTTTACAGAAGTGGATTGCCTTCTGGCTTTTCCAGCCATTTGAAGCGTACAATGATTGGAGAAGAACGGGCTACCCTGGTCTGATTAATGAGCATCAGATTTCAGCTCCTCCACTGCGCTTTGCTTACACAACAAGTGAAATTGCCGCCAATGGAGATAATGTTCCTAATGTGCAAATTTACACTGACGGCGTTTGGTGGGATGATAAAACAGAGGATTAATTTACAGATTAATTTACATTCAAAGCAAAAAGGTCAGGCACTACGCCTGACCTTTTTGCTTTGAATATCTTAGTTATTAAGCCGATGATTTATAAAAAGTTTTAAGACAAAATCCTGGGAAAAGTTTAATTCTTATTTTGGAAGTAAATTCACTAATGGTTATATTATAAGGTTTCGCAAACATTAGGATTACCTTTCGTTTTAGCTACATTTATTTTCCTGTAAGCATAAGAGTAGTAGGACCGTTATATTCTACGTTTTTTGCCATCCTAGAAGAATCCTGATGGCCAGTAGTAGTGGCCCCTTTTCCATCAAGTTTCTTAACAGAATGACAGGTGTTTTAACAGCGGTGTAGCGAGATCTAAACGGCCCTAGCATAAGAGGGGGAACTTTTAATAATCTTTGCCTCTAGGAATCGGGCTTAATGAGAAGAATACCAATACAAAAAGCAATCTAACTAACAGGTTATTCATAATCAAACTTATCAATACAATGAACAGGATTCTTATTGCTGTGTTTACGGTTTTTTTCTTGGTTCCTTTTGGAGCGAAGGCTCAAACATTGATAGGTGCCCGAGCAGGTATGAATTTCAGTAGTATTAATGGGATAGGTAGCACGAGCAACAACTTTGACTGGAGACAAGGCTATCATAGCGGCATTTTTGTGTACAGCAACATAGGAGACAGAATCTTTTTTCAACCAGAGTTACTTTATAGCTCAAGAGGCTACGAGTATACAAAACAATATTCAGAGGATAAAGCAATATCAGGAGACACGTTGCAATTCCGTCAAAATATGAAATTGAATTATTTAGACGTGCCTCTGCTTATAAAATTTCACCTCGGGAAAATCTTTTTTGAGGCTGGGCCCCAGTTTGGCTTCTTGTTAAGTAGTAAGAGCCGTGATGAATATTTGCTGAACCAAAAAAACAATGCTGTTAAAGTACAGTCTGGCTATTATTCCCACAGTGTTATTGAGCCCATAGATATAGGTTTTGTTGCAGGTGTCGGGTATCAGATGAATTCAGGCCTAGGCTTTAACTTTAGGTACAATCAAGGCTTTCGGGAAGTAGTAAAGCGAGCAAATTGGCAGAAAAACGTTTTAATACAGACCTCCATTACCTATACATTAGGGTATAGAGCCTATAAGGAGAGGAGCACCGGAAATACGAGTACAGATAACTTTGAGGAATACTTTGACCTCTCCAAGGCAAGAAGAAGGCAAGATGGATATAAGGTGCTATTTAAGCAAAACATACAGCGTATTAGTGTTGTAAAAGTAGGAGAGGCAACCAGGTCGGAGGTTCAATACGTTTTTAATTCCATTGGCAGCCACACGCCAAGCAATGTGTTACTGATGGGCACGAGTGGTTTTGAGGAGCAAACCCCGCTTTACAAAGGCTTTAGAGATATACAGGTCCCTTTCAAAGGGGGGGTGAGGTTTTCAACTAAGTCTTCTATTGGATCAGGGACAATTGAGAGTAATTTAGAACTAGAAATCAGCAAGCCTGGAATTTGGATGGTAACTATTCTAACACAGTAGTGATAGCCAAATTTTTATGGTGCTGTTGAAGGTTTTGTGAACAAGCAAAGTGGATGCGCCTATGCACAGCGTAAGAGGTGCAGTGTCTTCAAGAAAAGGGGTTGTCTATAATAACTCAAGATCTGACTCTTTAGAGTCTTAACTAGAGGTACAGCTGAACGGGTATTTTTGCTCTTCATAATCTAACGGGTTCCATGTTCTTGGATAAGAGCATGATAGTCTATTTGCAACTACTTTAAGAGAGCTATTGCTCTTGCTAGTTAGTTCAGCTTTAATGAGAATGTAATATAGCCTGCCCTTGTGTAGGTCCAAAGTAGTTGCTTTAGAACCTCCCTAATCTAGGATACCTACTAGGTATGCAATTGGCGTGTTTTAACCAGCTATACATAATCTTTTTGCAGTATGAGGTGAATAATGAGAATTAGATTAAATCTGTACTGGTTCTTCCATACATTCTTTCCCTTCGATATAAAATTAAAGGTATCAGGAAGATAAAAATGATACAGCTTAAAAGCTATTGGTACTTTATGTTTGTCCGGTGTTAAGCCTAGGAGGTGGGCCGCTATATTTGTGAGCATAGTTATAGAAAGTCTATTGTATTTAAGATAACAACTTCTTATTATTGGCGGAAATTTCTTAACAAAGGCTTAACAGGGATTACTATAGGATTAAAAATGCAAATACCTCCGCTGAGACACGAGAGTACGTTTGAGCCTCTCCTGCTCTTTTGCCCGTCCGGGCACTAACTATCCATAATTAGATAAACTTAATAACAGGGCACAACAGGCTAATTGAATTCAGCCAACTCTTTTGTGCACTCTTAAAACAAAACCTTACATAGCTGTAGGGTGGCAGAGCTATGTCTTTTCTTAGTACAATTTTAACAATCAATCTATTATCTAACTATTCTACTTTATGTCAATTTTTATGAGGAGATTATTACTCATGAGCCTTGCTTTAGTGTTGGTACTTGCCCAGCAAGTGTACGCACAAAGCAGAGCTGTGTCTGGTACGGTTACGGACCAAGGCACATCACAAGGCCTGCCGGGGGTGGCAGTAATTGTGAAGGGCACTACGGTGGGTACCACCACTGGGCTTGATGGTTCTTATACCATTAACGTTCCCGCGGAAGGCAGCACGCTGATATTCCGCTTTATTGGCTACAAAACCGTAGAGCGTGCGATCGGCAACTCATCTACTGTTAACGTTGCACTGGGTGTGGACGACAAGCAACTGGAAGAGGTAGTAGTTGTAGCCTACGGCACAGCCGATAAAGGCTCTTTCACCGGCTCAGCTGCACAAATCACTACTGAGAAAATTGCACAGCGCCCGGTAACCAACATTACCAACGCTATCGCTGGCCAGGCTGCAGGTGTACAGGCTAACGCAGGTAGCGGCCAACCAGGTTCTGGCCCTGATATCCGTATCCGCGGTATTGGTTCTATTTATTCTTCTAACGATCCGCTTTATGTGGTGGACGGTGTGCCTTACTCAGGCAACATTGCGAACTTGAACGTGGATGACATCGAGAATATTTCTATTTTAAAAGATGCCTCATCTTCAGCGCTTTACGGCGCCCGCGCCGCTAACGGTGTGGTAATGGTTACTACAAAGAAGGGCAAGAGTGGCCGCAATCAGATCAACCTGAAGATCTCTCAGGGGGTTACCAACAGAGGCTTAAAAGAGTACGACCGTGTGAATGCCTATGAGTACTACCCATTGGTTTGGGAAGCACAGCGTAACGCACTTGCCTATGCTACTACAGGTGCAGTGCCGTTGGAGGATGCAAACAAGCTAGCATCAGGCACATGGCCTACCAGGTTTACAACAGGTGCTAATGCCGGCAAACAGAACTACAATGGTAAAGCTGTTTCTGATGTTTCGCAAATCCTTGGCTATAACCCCTTTAATGTCGCAAACACAGACATCGTTCGCCCGGATGGTACTTTGAATCCTAACGCGAACCTCCTGTACGCAGATGACCTGGACTGGTTTGAGCCAATCGAGCGTAACGGCAGCCGTAGCGACTATGGCCTGAACTTCAGCGGTGGCAGCGAAAAGAGCGATTACTTTGTGTCTATGGGTTACCTGAACGAGAAAGGCTTTGTTATTAAGTCTGACTATGAGCGCTTTACAGGTCGTGTGAATGTGAATACGCAGGCTACTGATTGGTTTAAGACAGGCCTGAACATAGCTGGTACTATCACAGAGTCTAACCAAGCTAACACAGCAAGCAGCACAGGGTACGTTAACCCGTTCTTCTTTGCCCGTAACATAGGCCCTATTTACCCTGTGTATGCGCACGATCCAGTAACAGGTGCTTACCTGCTGGACCAGAACGGTAACAAAATCTATGACTACGGTAACTTGTCTGAATATGGTTTGCCAAACCGTGGTAGCAGCGCAAGCGTAGGGCGCCATGTGGTAGCAGAGACCATGTGGAACGATAATCTTTACAACCGCAATGTGTTAAGTGCCAGAACTTTTGGTGAAGTTACTTTCCTGAAGGATTTCAAATTCACCACGAACCTAAGTGTAGACATCTCTAACTACCTGGCTGCTGAGTATGATAACAACAAAGTAGGGGATGGTGCACCGGCAGGTAGAGCTAGCCGCACTAGCTCAACTACAACTAGCTACAACCTGAACCAGTTGTTGAACTATGCCAATACCTTCAATGACAGGCACTATGTAGAGGTGTTGCTGGGCCACGAGAACTACAGCTATGAGTATAAGTACCTGTACGGTATGCGCCAGAAGGTGATCGGCGAAGGTAACACGGAGCTTGGCAACTTCACAACGACCAACGATCTTACCTCACGCACCGACACGTACAAAACAGAAGGCTACTTCTCCCGCTTAAACTATACATTTGATGATAAGTACACCGTGTCTGGTTCTTACCGCCGCGATGGATCGTCAAGATTCTCCACAGACGTGCGTTGGGGTGATTTCTGGTCAGTAGGTGCATCATGGCGTCTTGACAGAGAAACCTTTATCGCCATGCCGGAGTGGGTTGACATGCTGAAGCTGAGAGGTTCTTACGGACAGGTTGGTAACGACGCTCTCCTTAACCTTGATGGCACTACCAGATATTATGGCTGGCAGCCACTTTACGGCCTGGGCTATAACAATGCTGCTGAGCCTGGTATACTTCAGGAAAGCCTTGCTAGCCAGGACTTGCTGTGGGAGTCTAACAACAGCTATGACATTGGCGTTGAGTTCGACCTGTTTGGCAGAGTTAACGGTAGTGTAGAGTATTTCAAGAGAGAGTCTGAGAACCTGCTGTTCCAGGTGCCGCTTCCGCTTTCAGGCGGTGTGCTTACAAGATGGCAGAACATCGGAACCATGGCCAACACTGGCGTGGAAGCACAGTTAGCTGCTGATGTTGTGAAGGCAAAAGACTTTACATGGAATGTGAGCGTGAACGTGGCAACGTACAAGAACGAGGTTAAGGAGTTACCGGAAGGCCAGGAAGAGATCATCAGCGGTACGAAAAAGTACATGGTTGGCAGATCTATCTATGATTACTGGCTGCGTGACTGGTACGGAGTAGACCCGAACACAGGTAACGGTGTGTTTGTTGCCGATAACCCGGAAGACAAGAACGCTTATGAGTTAAACGGCACAATGGTAACTACGCAATCTAACGGTGCCAAGTACCACTATGCAGGTTCTGCTATTCCTGATTTTGCCGGTGGTATCACCAACACGTTTGCTTACAAGAACCTGTCGCTGTCAGTGTTGCTGACTTACCAGGTGGGTGGCAAAGTATACGATGCCAACTATGCCTCTCTGATGAACGCTGGTACGCAGGGTGGTGCACTGCACACTGACATCCTAAACCGTTGGCAGCAGCCAGGCGACGTAACCGACGTGCCGCGCATGGACCTGACAGCCGCTACGCAGTATAACGCGCAGTCAGACCGTTGGCTGATCGACGCTTCATACCTGAACATCCGCTCTGTGAACCTAAACTACGTGCTGCCTTCCAGCATCACCTCTAAGGTGTTCTTAAAGAATGCTAGCGTATTCGCTTCAGGTGAAAACCTTGGCCTGTTCTCGAAGCGTGATGGTATGAACGTGAATCAGTCTTACTCAGGTGTTACCTCCAACACGTACTCACCTGCTCGTATCTACACTGTTGGTTTGAACGTTACCCTTTAATTTTTGAAAATGAAGAAAGTATTATATAGTTCGCTTGCAGCCTGCATGCTGGTTTTCTCCTCCTGCGAAAAGGAATATTTGGAGACACAGCCGACAGACGCTGTTTCTGAAGAGTCTGTATTTACAACTACTACCAACGCCTGGGCTGCCCTGAACGGCATCCACAGAGCAATGTTCATGCAGTACAGCACCCAGGATCAGGCTGGTCAGGGGTCAGTAATGATCAACATGGATATGTTAGGGGAGGATGTTGTAATGACGGCAGCCGGTAACGGCTGGTTTAACAGCACCTACAAGTGGTTAACGCACCGCAATGCCAACGCCACTACAGTATACTTCACCTACAGGTTCTACTATAAGCTCATCGCTAATGCCAATATGATCATCAACAACATTGAGAAAGTTGATGGTCCGGATGCGGATAAGCGAGAGATTAAAGGCCAGGCGCTAGCCTATAGAGCTTGGGCGCACCACCAACTGGTGCAGCTCTTTGCAGAGCGTTATGATGCCACGAAGGGTACTAATAACCAGGCTGGTGTTCCTGTTCTGACGGTAAACACGATAGAAGGACAGCCCCGTGAAACGGTTGAGGCAGTGTACGCGCAGATTAACAAGGATCTTGATGAGGCAATCTCCTTGCTGCCGGCAGGGCGTGGTGCCAAGTCTCACTTCAACGTTAATGTTGCCAAAGGCTTAAAGGCTCGCGTGGCACTGACAATGCAGGATTGGGAAACTGCTGCCCAGTACGCAAACGAAGCACGTCAGGGCTATCCGCTGATGGGCACTGAAGACTATCTGGCAGGCTTTAACAACGTGGAGAACAAAGAATGGATGTGGGGCAGCGATCAGATTGCTGACCAGACCACATACTTCTACTCTTTCTTCGCCTATATGTCGGCTAACTTTAGCTCAACCAACATCAGGTCTAACCCTAAAGCAATCAACAGCAAGCTGTATGCTGAGATCGCGGATACCGATGTGCGTAAGCAGCTTTGGGATCCAAAGCCTGAAGCGGTGAAGGATGCTGATGGTAAGACCATAGGCTACGACGTAAATGGGTATGTTATTCCTTCTAACTTCTCGGCCAAGCCATACATGAACAGAAAGTTCATGGCAGACGGTGGCGCCAGCAGTATTGGCGACGTGCCATACATGAGGGCTGCTGAGATGTACCTGATTGAGGCTGAAGCTTTGGCTCGCCAGGGCAAGAGCGTTGAGGCGGCACTGGTACTGACTAACCTGATGAAGGCTCGTGACAAAGACTATACGCCGCTTGAACTGATTGGTCAGGACCTGGTGGATGAGATTCTGACGCAGCGCCGTATTGAGCTGTGGGGCGAAGGCTTCCGCTTCTTCGACCTGAAGCGCACGAACAGCGCCCTCGACAGAACGGGTGCTAACCACGATGCCACCCTTGCTGACAACCTGTTCCAGGTAGCAGCCGGCGACAAGCGTTGGCAGTGGCTGATCCCGCAGGATGAGCTGAATGCAAACAGAAACACTGGTATGTTCCAGAACGAGCTGTAATAGATTATTTGGTTGTATATTAAAGCCCGCCGTCGTTTGACTGGCGGGCTTTTCTCTTTATACTTGCAGCTATACTTTACTCTTATGCTATTACCAAACCACAGCGGGTACACCTTAGAGGCTGGCGTAGACGAGGTAGGCAGGGGTTGCCTGGCCGGGCCGGTGGTGGCTGCAGCCGTTATACTTCCGCCAAACTATAAGCACCCGCTCCTCAACGACTCCAAGAAGCTGACCAAAAAGCTGCGCGAGCAACTGCGGGGGGAGATTACGCGGGATGCAGTGTGTTGGGCTATAGGAGAGGCCTCGCCGGAGGAGATCGATAAAATAAACATCCTGAACGCTACCTACCTGGCCATGCACCGGGCCTTGGATGCGCTGCTACAACAGCCGGAGTACCTGCTGGTGGATGGTAACCGCTTTAAGCCTTATCAGGACTTGCCGTATAGTTGCATGGTGAAGGGCGATGGGAGGTTCCTGTCTATTGCGGCGGCCTCGGTGCTGGCAAAGACGCACCGCGACGAGCTGATGTGCCGGCTGGCGGGGGCGCACCCCTACTATGGCTGGGAGCAGAATGCAGGGTATCCCACAAAGGCGCACCGGGCCGGCATCGCCAGCCACGGGCCTACTGTGCATCACCGGAAATCATTTACCTTACTGCCCCGCCAACTGGAGCTTCTTTAACCGCACCTCTGCCGGGCGGCCATACTTACTAAAAGTATAAGTATAACTGCAAAAGCCCGCCAAAGTATAAGCGGGCAAGGGAATGGCCATCAATATAAAAGCCGCTGCACAAGTATGTACAGCGGCTTTTACACTTATAACGAATGCTTGTTTTCTTACTTAAGCTTTATCAGGTCCAGGAAAAGGCTGAAGCTGTCAAGGGAGGAGTCGCTACGCTCGAAGCTGTCGAAGGACAGGGGCTTTACGATGTAGCCGGATACATTAAGGCGCTGGGCAGCCAGGCGGTCAGTCTCCTCGTTGGAGGTCGTCATGATGAACACGGGTATGTGGCTGAACTCCGGGTCGCGTCGTAACTCTGCCAGAAACTCAAGCCCGTTCATTTTAGGCATGTTGATGTCCAGAAGTATGACGCTTGGGGCGGGGGAGATCTTAGGCGTATCATTACCACGCAGCATATTCAGTGCCTCCTTCCCGTTGCGAGCCTCAAAAATCGGGTGTGTGATGCCGATCTTCTTCAGCTCCCGCTCCACATTCATGGTATCCAGGTAATCATCCTCCACCAGCAGGATATTCACTACTTCTTTCTCGCTCATTATACTTGTGCTTCTGATCGAATTAGACAAAGCTATAAAAATTTTTGATCTTTACCTTTCTGTTTTGGCCAGGTAAAGGTGAAAGTTGAGCCTAAACTTAGCTCTGAGTTCACCCAGATAGTGCCTCCCTGCAACTCAACAATCTTTTTTACGATGCTGAGGCCTACGCCGGTACTCTCCATAGCGTCGCGCTCCTGCAAGGTCTGGAATATCACAAAAATTCGGGAGTGGTACTCCGGGTCAATGCCCGGCCCATCGTCCGCCACCGAGAAAACATGGAACTCATCGGTCTCGTTGTGGCGGATGGTAATCTGCCCCTCCTTTTCATTGTGATATTTAATAGCATTACTGATCAGGTTGCTGAACACCTGCTGCAACTGTATACGAACGGTGTACAGGGTAGGTAGGTTGTGCTGCACATCTACCTGGAAGCCGGCAGGCGGCGAGAGCAGGTCCACTACTTCGGTCAGGAGTTCGTTTACGTCTACCTCCTCCTCGGCCTGGCTCGTGCGGCCAATGCGCGCCAGGGCAAGTATGCCGTTGATCAGGTTCTCCATCCGGTGCACGCGCGCGCGCATCATCAACAGGTACTCCTGCACGTTTGGCGGCAGCTGTGTGCCCATGTCCTCCTCAACCCAACGGGAGGCTACCTCGATGCCGCGCAGCGGTGCCTTCAGGTCATGCGAGACCACGTAGGCATACTGGTCCAGCTCCTTGTTCTTAAGGTCCAGCTCGGTAAAGGTGCCATCAATGGTGGCCGACATGCGGTTGAGCGAGTGCGAGAGCCGGCTCAGTTCGTCATTGCTCGTGTCCACGATCTGCGTCTTATACTCGCCCCTCGAGATTCTCTCGGCCAGCGTTACCATCTTCATGATCCGGTTGGAGATCAGGCGTGTAATATAGTAGGCCCAGCCCAGGCCTATGATCACCGAGAGGATGGTGAGAATGGTGGAGAGCTGGCGCGTGTTGTTGATACTTTTGTTGAGGCGCTCGCTGCGTTCCTCGCGCACTTTGTACTCAAAGGCGTTAAAGGCCCGGAAAGCGGCTCTTATCGAGTCCATCACCTGCTGCTCCCCCAGCACCAGGGTCTCCAGCTTGGCATCAAGCTCACGGTCCGTCATGATGGTGTCCTGGTGGCCGCGCTTCATCTGGATGAGGGGCTCTGCAAACTCTTTTTCCAGGCGCCGCTGCAGGCTCACGATCTCATCCAGCTTTGTTTGCTGGTCCGGTGAGTTGGTCACAAAGTCACGGGTCTCCTGCATCAGCTCCGGCATCTGCTCCCGGGCCTGCCAGTAGGGCTTCAGGAAGGTTTCGTTGCCGTTTAGCAGGAAGCCGCGCAAACCGGTCTCCATGTCGATGATGTTCCGCTGCAGGGCTGCCGAGTTCCGTACAATAATCTGGGAGCGGCCCACCCACTGCGTGTTTTCGATCACTGCCTCCGACAGGCGGAAGTTTACGATGGCCACGGCAGTAAAGAGCACCGAGATCAGCAGGAACCCGATAAATAATTTTACGGAAAGTTTCATGTATAAGGGTTGAAGCTATACGTTGGTCGCGGCTATGGCGTGCTGGGTAGCCGCAGGCGGTGGCTACAGATCCGAGTAATGGGAGATTTGGGTTCGCGAAAGTATGAAGTTGTCCTGTTCTCGCGGGGCCGCAGCAGCGGTGCGATGCTGTGTGATGGGGGTAAGCATATATTTCCTTTGGCTATTATTGTGGTTTTCGCTCATACGGGGGCCAGGTTTATTTGTTGCAAAATACACCCATAAAGGCCCGGAGGCGCTGGCAGCTACCTGCGGATTAATTTAGGATGAGCCCGAAATTTACTTAATTTTGCTTTAAATAATAATTACAGTTAACCTGACATGGAACTTAAGAAGATCGCTTTAAATGAGGTGCACGAGGCGCTGGGCGCTAAGATGGTACCTTTCGCCGGCTACAATATGCCTGTGCGCTACTCTTCAGATATAGAGGAACATAAAACTGTGCGCGAGGCTGTCGGCATTTTCGACGTGTCGCATATGGGCGAGTTTAGGCTGCGGGGCCCAAAGGCCCTGGACCTGATCCAGCGTGTTACCTCCAACGACGCCTCTAAACTGGAGAACGGCAAAATACAATATTCCTGCCTGCCCAACGAAGATGGCGGCATCGTGGACGACCTGCTGGTGTACCGCCTTGCGGAAGAGGAGTACCTGCTGGTGGTAAACGCCTCCAACATTGAGAAGGATTGGAACTGGATCAGCAAGTATAACACCGGAGGCGTAGAGATGGAGAACATCTCTGACAACATCTCGCTGTTTGCGGTACAGGGGCCGAAAGCTGCCGAGGCGCTGCAGTCGCTAACCAAGGTGGACCTGTCCGGCATGGCCTACTATACTTTTGAGAAAGGGGAGTTTGCCGGTGCGCAGGATGTGATCGTGTCAGCGACTGGATACACCGGTGCGGGCGGTTTTGAGATCTACGTGAAGAACGAGGACGCCAGGAAAGTGTTCGACGCCATTATGGAAGCCGGCAAACCGTATGGCATTAAGCCAATCGGCCTGGGCGCCCGCGATACGCTGCGTCTGGAAATGGGCTTCTGCCTCTACGGCAACGACATCGACGACACGACTTCCCCGTTGGAGGCTGGCTTGGGCTGGATCACGAAGTTTAACAAGGACTTTGTGAACGCCGAAGACCTGAAGGCGCAGAAGGAACAGGGTGTGAGCCGCAAGCTGATCGGTTTCGAGATGCTGGAGAAGGCGATTCCACGCTCGCATTACGAGATCGTGAACGCCGAAGGGGAGAAGATAGGAGAGGTAACCTCCGGCACCATGTCGCCATCACTGGGCAAGGGCATTGGCCTGGGCTATGTGGCCAACGACTACAGCAAGGCCGGTACCGAGATCTTCATCCGCATCCGCAACAAAGACATGAAAGCACAGGTAGTGAAGCCGCCTTTCGTCAAGAAGTAAATATTAATTGTTGATTGCTGGTTGTTAATTGTTGTTTGCACTAACGAACAATTTTAAGACCAACAATCAACAATCTAACAATCAACAATTAAGTAATGCCAAGTATAGACGTGTGCTTTAGCCCGGAGCTGCTGCACCTGTATAATTTAAAGGGGAAAGCTGTGGTGGCGGTGGATATTCTGCGCGCTACCTCTACCATGGTGACGGCGTTTGCCGAGGGGGCCGCCCAGATCTTTCCGGTGATGGAGTTGGAGGAGTGCCGCGATTTTGCCAGGCAAGGTTGCCTGACGGCGGCTGAGCGAAACGGTATAAAGGCGGAGGGCTTTGACCTGGGCAACTCCCCGTTCGCCTATATGGATGGTAGCGTGCAGGGGCGCGATATTGCCATCACCACCACCAACGGCACTCGCGCCATTCGTTTGTCGGAGGCGGCTGAGGAGATCGTGGTGGGTGCTTTCCTGAACCTGCAAGCCGTGGCCGACCACCTGGCAGAACTGGGTCTGGATGTGCTGGTCGTATGTGCTGGCTGGAAAGGGCAGTTTAACCTGGAAGATACCCTGTTTGCCGGGGCCCTGGTAGAGCGCCTGCAGGAGAAATTCTCGAAAGAGAACGACAGTGCCCTGGCTGCTTTATACTTGTACCAGACCGCCAAAGCAGACTTGCTGGGTTTTCTGCGGCAGTCATCGCACGTGCGCCGGCTCGAGCACCTCGAGATCCACAAAGACATCGCATTCTGCCTCCGCCACGATGTATACAGCGTGCTGCCCGTGTGGCGCGATGGCAGGCTGGTAGACCTTAAGGTTAAAGAGTTAGAGAGTTAAAGAGTTTGGGAGTTAGAGAGTTAATTCTCTAAAGTATAAAATGGGAGCGGCTGGCATCTTAGAAGTGCCAGCCGCTCCCATTTTATACTTAATATTTTCCTGCCGCAAGTTTAGCGTAGCGCAACTTGTGGCTGTGCATGAGGCAAGTTTGCAACTTGCATTCTGCGTAAGAAGAAAAATATAGATTAGCAGATACTTTATACTTCGATTGACCGTGGCCAAAGTATAGCCGGGATCTCTTCCCTTTTGATGATCACCAATTCATACTTCGGCGGACTGTAAGGACGAACTATAAATGCTCTTTAACCAAAGTATAAAGTATAGCCAGCGTCCTGGCAACCCTTGCTTTTTCAAAGCAAAGAATTCGCAGACTTCTGCCATACGTAACCACAATTACGCTACCGTTAAACTTGTTGCATAACTCATCAATCCCGCCATTATTGGTGCTATCACTGTCAATTTATACTTCGATAAGCTTCAAAGTATAGCTAAAGTATAAACCTGTTCAATAGCGAGTCTGGAGACTCGCAGCACACTGGGCGGCACCGGTTGGATACCGGCGCCAGTGGTAGCTCCCTCGCAAATCTAAGACTCACTTTTATACTCTCTAACCCTCTAACTCCCAAACTCCCCAACTCCCCAACTCTCTAACTCCTAAACTCTCTAACTCTCTAACTCCCCAACTCACCTCAGTTTCTCATTCTGCTTATGCCTGTTGCTGTCGCGGTTGGTCTTTTTCTCCAGGTTTTTCTCTAGCGCCTCGGTCAGGTTTACACCGGTTTGGTTAGCCAGGCAGATCAGCACGAACAGCACGTCGGCCAACTCATCGCCTAACTGCTTGCCCTCATCACTCTTCTTAAACGACTGCTCTCCATATTGGCGGGAGATGATGCGGGCTACTTCACCAACTTCTTCCGTAAGTATGGCCATGTTTGTGAGTTCGTTGAAATAACGGACCCCATTCTCCTGAATCCACTTGTCTACCAGGGCTTGTGCTTCGGCTATGGTCATAGTTAAAAAAGGTCTTTCTGTTTGGTGTCCATCACAATCGTTACGGGGCCGTCGTTCAGCAGCGATACCTTCATGTCGGCGCCGAACTCCCCGGTCTGCACCGGCTTGCCCAGCGCCTCCTCCAGCAGGTTCACAAATCGCTCATACAAAGGTATGGAAACAGCCGGTGGGGCGGCGTTGGTGTAGGAGGGGCGGTTGCCTTTCTTGGTGCTGGCGTAAAGGGTGAACTGGCTGATCACGAGCGCCTCGCCATCCACATCCTTTATACTTAAATTCATCTTGCCCTCGGCGTCGGAGAAGATACGCAGGGCGGCCACTTTGCCCGCCATCCATTTCAGGTCTTCCTCAGTGTCGTCGGCGGTGAAACCGGCCAGTAGCAGCAATCCTGGCCCGATTTTCCCTTTGGTGCTGCCCTCTATTTCCACAGCAGCCTGCGTCACCCGCTGAATCACAATTCGCATGGTATGCTATACTTTGGTTCGGGGCAAAGGTAATAATTTGGAGATTTTAAATTTGGGAATTTGGAGGTGGGGAAGTCCCCTTTATAGGATCACTATAGAGCAACCAACAATTTAACAATCCAGCAAGTCAACACTCAACTTTAATCCACATACCCCTCATACAGGATGCGGCTCACCTTGCCCTTCTCCAGGTAAAAGTGTAAGGTAGCGGGCGCCCCTTCTCTGGCCGTGGCAACAATTTCGTTGGGTGTCTGGATAATCTTAAGGTCCTCCCCCTGGCTTTTCAGGCGGTTTAGCAACTCGGCCTGCGGCATTCCTACGCGCAGGTTGTTGCGCAGCTTAATGTCGGTGCCCCGGATGTCGGCCATTTGCAGCAGCAGCTCGCCCGAGTGGGTAGGGGCGTAAAACTCCATGGCAGAATTGCCGAAACGGATCGTGTAAATAGTGTCGGTTATACTTGCCTTGTGGCGGTTCTCCACGGCATCGGCATCCACGGTAAAGTCGGTGTTGATGCGGTCGAAGTAAGTCGCGAGGTTGTTGCTTTGCTGGCGGTTGGCCACAAAGGGATTGCCCAGCAGGTCGTGGGTGCCGGGGGCGCGGGAGCTGTTCACGGCGGTCGTGTCAGGCTCGGCGGTGCGGCGCTCCACGGGGGTGTCGGCCTCTTCCTCCGCCGGATTATCGGTGCAGGCCGTGGCAAACGTATGGATTAGCAGCAAGAGCAGCAGCAGCCGGGCTTTGAGGCTGCCATTGTAGCAGGTGCTGTGAGGGCGGAGAAGCATAGTGAACGATGTATAGGTGTAAGCTGGTGCGGGTAAACTATACTTGCATACGAGAATCTACCGCCCAAATGTTATAGCGAAACAGCCACCATTGGTTTGTTTAGGCCCGGGATAAAGTATAATTTGGCGGCAAAGATGATAAAAAATGAACACACCGCAAATAGCACTCATCACTTATAAAGATGCCGGAAAATATACAGGGGTTTCGGAGGAGGAGAATGCCCGCCTGCACGGGTTCCTGACGCAGAAAGGGCTGCAGGTTACGCCAGAAATTTGGGACGACCCGGCCGTGGACTGGAGCCGGTATGACCTGGTGCTGCTGAAGTCGCCGTGGGATTACTTCGACAAGATCGAGGTGTTTTATGCCTGGCTAAGGAAGCTGGAGGAGCTGCAGGTGCGGGTGCTAAACCCGATCCATATCGTGCGCTGGAACACCGACAAACGCTACCTGGTGGAGCTGCAGGAGAAAGGCGAGAAGGTAGTGCCGACGGTATGGCTGGAGCGGGGCTCCCGGTTGAACGTGGCAGCGGCCTTTGGGCAGCTACAGTCAGAGAAGATCATCGTGAAACCGGCCGTGAGCGGGGGCGCCAAAAACACCTTTGCCCTCACCCGGGAGGAGGCCGAGGCCCAGGCTACAAGTATAAACGCGCTGCTGCAGGAGGAGAGCTTTCTGGCGCAGCCCTTCATCCCCGAGATCCAGACCAAAGGCGAGTGGTCGTTCCTTTTCTTTAACGGCACGCACAGCCACACGGTGCTCAAAACCGCCAAGGCCGGCGACTTCAGGGTGCAGCATTTCTTTGGAGGAACCATACACACCCCGGAGCCGCCGGCACAGCTGCTGGAGGCTGCCCACAACCTGGTGGATAAGTATGCCCAGGGCTGCCTCTACGCCCGCGTGGACGGCGTGGAGCAGGACGGTGAACTGGTGCTGATGGAGCTGGAGCTGATAGAACCTTTCCTGTTCATGGCCACCAGCGAGGGCGCCATTGAGCGGTACTACGAGGCCCTGGTAGAGCAGCTGCAGCAGCAAGCCCAAGTATAAAACTATACTTTCTCAGAACTGTGGAAGACCAGCAAGGGCACCTGCGCCTCCAGCACCAGCTTTTTGCTGAGGCTCGGCTTGAAGATGCTGCTGAACAGGGAGCGCTGGTGGTTGTTGATGGCTACCAGGCCAATCTGCTCCCGCGCCACAAACTCCTGCAGCGCGTCGGCCACGTCGTCATCGCTCGGGAGTATGACAAACTGCAGGTTATGATCGGGTAGGGCGGCATACAGCCGTGCCTGCAGCTGCTCCATCCTGTGGCTGTCGTCCCGCTCAGAGTCCTCTGTGCCGATGTGGGCACAGAGGATTTCGGAGTTAAATGGCTTGAGCAGGTGCATCAGCGCCGTCAGCGCCTCTGCGTCCGTCTTGTCGAAATCGGTGGCGTAGAGCACGCGGCTCAGGCTGTGCTGCCTGTACGGTTCCGGCACCGTCAACAGCGGCACCTTCGCGTCCTCCACCATCTTGGTGGTGATGGTGCCGAAAAGCGAGCGGGCAACATTGTCCTCGCCTTTGGTGCCCATCAGCAGCAGGTCTGGCTTAAAGCGGCTTATCTCATCCGGTATCACATCCTCCGGCAGGCCGTTTATAAAGGCGTGCTTCAGGTGGATGTGCTGCCCAATCGTGTGGGCTTCAGCCTGCAGCTCCTTGTAGAGGTTCTCCAGCTTCTCCTGCTCATCCATCTGGTTGCGGTGCAGCACGCGGTCCGTTATGATTTCGGAGCCCGGACTCAGGGGGCTACGGCCGGCGTCGTTCAGCGGGTCGTCGAGCTGGGGCTGCAGCAGGTAATCGCTGAAGCAGTGCAGCAGCAGTATCTCTGCCTGCGGCAGGGCGGCGCCCATGTGCAGGGCGAAGCGGCAGGCGTTCGTGGAGCCATCTGTGAAGTCAACGGGTATAAGTATTCTAAACATGCAGTCGTTTTTTTATTGTGTTTGGATGATGTATACGTGCACAGCCGGAAAAGTAGTTGTGCCGATTCTGCGCTCCATTCATACTTAAATCCGGCCTCCCGGTGCAGTTCCGAAAATTCCCCTATTTTTGTAGCCAGTAAGCACCCGACATGCCAAAACGCATCGTACTTCTCTTTATCGGCTTTGTAGTAATTGCCTCCCTCGTTTTCTACGGCTTTAGCCGCTGGAAGGACTCCCGGGAAAAGGTAGACCTTTGGGCGCTGGTACCCGATAATGCGGCGCTTGTGGTGGAGACCAACAACCATCAGGAGCTGGTGGAGCACCTGCGGGAAACGGAGCTGTGGCAGAGCCTTGCGGTGCTGCCGGTGGTCAACCGCTTTCAGGAGAACATGGCTTACCTCGACAGCATCTCTCCCGGCAACCAGCGCCTCGACCGCTTCCTCAACGAGAAGAACATACTTACCTCGCTGCACGTGGAGGGCAAATCAGACGTGTCGTACGTGTTCTACGTGCCGGTCAGCTCCGTGGGCGAGCACCGCTTTCTGCGCACCCTTACCGAAAACATCAACAAAAGCGACGTATTTGAGCAAAGCTCCCGTACCTACCAGGACCACCTGCTCACTGATATCTCCAACACACGCAATGGCAGCAGTTTTACCTACTTTACCTTCCATAATAATATCATCCTGAGTGCCTCGCCTGTGCTGGTGGAGGAGATCGCTAGGCGCATTACCAGGGGGCAACCCAAGTCTGTCGCGGCGGACTTTAGAAACGTGAACTTCCTGAACCAGCCCGATGTATACGCCAACGTGTTCGTAAACTACCGCGTGCTGCCCGACTTGCTGGGGCTTTTCCTGAAAGAGGATGTGATGCCGCAGGTGCGCTACCTCTCCACCCTGTGCCAGAGCGCCATGCTGGAGCTGAAGCTGGAGCGGAACAAACTCTTCCTGAACGGTTTCTCCATTCCCGAGAGGCTAAACAACTCGCTGCACAACAACATGCAGCCGCAGAAGCCGCAGCCGCTGGGCGTAAGGGCATACCTGCCCAATCGCACGGCCATGATGCTGCACTTTGGCCTGCAGGACATTGCCCGCCTGCGCCAGCCCCAGAAACCCAACAAATCTAACTATGCTGCTACGGTGGATAGCCTGGCCGGCAGCTTTAGCCAGGAGGCCGCCCTGGTGTATCTGGAGTCCCATAGTATCAGCCAGAGTCCTGAGAAGGTGGCATTCGCCCATACCGGCAGCCCTGCCCGCACAGGGCGCCTGCTCACCAAACTAAGTAACCAACTGGCCGATGCCCGCCAGGAGAAACCATACGCCGAGAAGTATGGGAACCACACCATACAGCTGCTGAACGTGCCGGAGCTGCCGGAGCAGTTGCTGGGCCGCATGTTTAAGGGCTTTGAGCAGAGTTACGTGGTGCAGGTGGGTAACTACCTGCTGATGGCGGAAGAGGTGGCCGCGCTCCGGCACCTCCTCGATGACATTGCGGAGGGGAGCGTGTGGGGAAAATCGGTGGCGCAGAAGGCATTTATGGAGGAGACGCTGCAGGAGGCGAACTTCAGCCTGTACCTGAATACGGTAAACGCGTGGTACATTCTTAACCGCTACACCTCCGAGGAGGAGCGGGAGGACCTGCTGCAGAATGCCACCCTGATCAAGCGCTTTGCGCAGGTGGGGCTGCAGTTCTCGGTAGTGGAGGGCCGTTACTACACCAGCCTCGTTATTCGCCGGCCAGACCAGGGCAAGACAGGTGCGCAGGATGGTTTTGAGGAGGAGGAAAGTATAACCCTGGATAACCGGCTGGACACCCGGCCCTTCCCGATACAGAACGCCGTAGACCGCAGCCGTGAGCTGGTGGTGCAGGACTCAGCCAATGTCCTCATCAACCTGACAGCGATGGGTAGGCGCGGCTGGACTGACAGCCTTGGCACCGCCCTGCGCAGCGACATCAAGCAGGTAGAGTATGGGCCGGACAAAAAACTACGCAACCTCTTTATCACCGCCAACCGCATCCACGCCATCAACAACCAGGGGCAGCCGCTCGAGAACTTCCCGTTTAACCTGCCCGACACGTTGGACCTGCAGCACCTGGCGGTGTTTGATTACGAGAAGGACGGGAATTACCGCCTGCTGGTGGACGATAACCTGGGCAACCTGTACATGTACAACATGCGCGGCGCGGCCGTGCAGGGCTGGCAGCCGCGCCGTATGGATTACCGCCTGTCGGCAGAGCCGCAGCACCTGCGCGTGGGTGGCCAGGACGTAATTCTGGTGGCGCTGGAGAATGGCTACATCTATGCCCTTAACCGCAACGGAGATACCTATCCCGGCTTCCCAATGAACCTGAAGGTGCCCCTTACCTCGGGTGTAACGGCTAAAGTAGGGGCAGACCTGCGCCGCACGGAGGTGTCGGCCGTAACGAAGTATGGCAACGTGGTTACTTTTAACCTGCAGGGGCGGGTGCTGCGGCAGGAGCAGTTGGTGCGCCCGAGCAAGCGCGCCATGTTCGAACTGGTGCCGGAGAGCAGCAACGGCCGTTCCCACGTCATTGTGCGGCAGGAGCAGGGCAAGGTCGCTGTGCTGGACCAAGATCTGAAGGAGCTGTTTGAGAAGGACTACGTTACCTCGGCGCCTAAAATCGTGCAGTACTTCCGCTTCGGCGGCGACAATAAAATATACGCCATCACCGAGACCGGCCCCCGCAAAACTTACCTATATGACTCCAACGGCAGGCTCATCGGCGGCCGCTCTCTGGAGAACAGCCACCCCGTTACCATCTTCTACAACGAAACCGCCAACGATTACACCTTATACTACAGCTCCGGCAACCAGCTCAAAAAGCTGCGGTTCAGTGTAGGGGAGTAGCGCGCAACAACTGGTGCGTATCACGTATCACGACAAACGGAGCTCGACTTCTAATAAAAGACGCCGGAACAAAAGATCTTTTGACAGAAGCAAGTTAGAACGTCTACTCTTGATCGTTATGTCCTTTGTCAAGCCATCTTTTGTCTAATTATCAGAAAAGTCGTGCTACTTGATACGTCGTGCTACTTGATACGTGCTACGTCCAAGAATTAAAAGCTCCTGAACCAGCCTTTCCTGTAGAAGAAGTATAACTGCAGCATGATAAGCGTAGCCATCAGCCCGAGCAGGATAGGGTAGGAGTAGGGTTGGTAAAGCTCGGGCATGCTGTGCGGGAAAACCTGTCCGGTTTCAGGGTCCTCGCGCGAGAAGTTCATGCCGTACAGGCCCACAATAAAACTGAGCGGGATAAAGATGCTGGAGATGATGGTGAGCACTTTCATGATCTCATTCATGCGGTTGCTTACCGTGGACATGTACAGCTCCACCAGGCTCGATGCCATTTCGCGGTGATTATCCACCAGGTCTATCAGCTGCACGGCGTGGTCGTAGGCATCCCGGAAGTATACTTTCAGGTTGTCAGGGATGGTGTTCTCGTCCATGCGCAGGAGCTCGTTCATCAGGTCGCGGGCAGGCCAGGTAATGCGACGCAGCTTCACCAACTCGCTCTTCAGGTCCAGAATCTGGCTAAGCGTAGACTTATTGGGCTCTCGCAGCACCTGTTGCTCCAGGTCCTCTATGTAGGCGCCAATGTCGGCCATCACCGGGAAGTAGTAATCCAGCACCACATCGAGTATGGCGTAGGCAATATAAATTGCCGGCCGCTGGCGGATAATGCCCTTGCCAGCCCGGATGCGCTCGCGCAGCGGGTTCAGGCAGTCGCCGTAGTCGCTTTGCAGGCTGAGTACGTAGTTAGGCCCTGTAAACAGCGAGAGCTGGATGTCATCTAGTCTTCTAAATTCCGGCGACCAGCGCAGCATCCTTGTGATGACAAACAGGCGGTTGCGGCCAAACTCCTCTACTTTTGGCCGCTGATAGTCGTTTATCACGTCCTCCATCTGCAGTGCGTGCAGCTCGAAGTCCTGCATTAGTACCTCCAGCATTTCCTGTTTGCCGTAGCCCCTTATGTCGATCCAGTGCCTTGCATCAGGATTTTCCTTTACGCTTTGCAGGAGTTCGCCGTACGTGCCAAACTCCTGCTCCTCGAACATATCCTCGCTAAACGACATCAGGAAAAAGCGCGGCGCAAAAGCCTCGACAGGTACTACCAGTGAGCCAGGCTTTATGCCGGCCTTGCGCTCCAGAATCTTGTTTCGGCGGTGTTGCCTGTTGCGTTTCGACATGGAGGAGTTTAAGAGTTAGAAAGTTGGGAAGTTAGAAAATTAGAAGGTTTCCTCTGCTATAATGGCGACTTTAACGCCTTCCATCTCCTGTAGTTTCGTGGTGATCTCCTCCTGCAGTTTGCGGCGTACCTCCAGTGTGAGGCGGCAGTCGAGCTCAAACTGCTGGTCGCGCACGGGCAGGTCGTACTCTTTCACCAGGCTCATCACATCGTTCATCTGCGGGTAGGCGTAATGTGCCTGCAGCAGTATCGTTTCGTGCTTCTCTACGAAGGTGGCGCTGGCCAGGGCATCGGCAGTGGATACTTTGTAGGCGTTTATCAGGCCGCTGACGCCCAGCTTGGTGCCGCCGAAGTAACGCACTACTACCACCAGCACATTGCTAAGCCCGGCGGAGCGGATCTGGCCAAGTATAGGGTCGCCTGCGGAGTGGTTAGGCTCGCCGTCGTCGTTGGCGCGATAGCGGCTTTGGTCTGCCCCCAGGATGTAGGCATAGCAATGGTGGCGGGCATCATAGTATTTCTTCCGAAGCTCCGTCAGCACCTCTTTCACCTCCTCTTCCGAGTACACCGGGTAGGCCAGCGCAATAAACTTGCTGCCTTTCTCTTTGTATAAGCCCTCGGCGGGTTCTGCTATGGTTTTGTAAGTATCCTCCATGGTTGCTTCTGCTGATAGCAGTTCTGCAAGATAACCAAAGGCAGCCAAGGGTAAAAATTATACCGATCCTCTCTTAAATGACGTACATTTGCAACTGTACAAAATCTTATTCTTTTGCCGGCATCACCATACCTCATACCCTTGCACCATGTGGGCAGCCCCGAAACGGGCTACATCACCAGCACGCAGTTTGCCGGGAATATTCCGTTTGATATAAAGCGGGTGTTCTGGACACAGGCAACGCCGCCGGGGGTGGAGCGGGGGCACCATGCCAACATGGCTACCGAGGAGGTACTGGTTGCCCTGAGCGGAAGTATAAGCGTGCTGACCGACACCGGTCGCGAAAAGCAGAAGTTCGAGCTCACGCACCCGCAGCAGGGGCTCTACATACCGGCCATGTGCTGGACCGAGCTGCGCTTCTCGGAAGGTGCCACTGCCCTCTGCCTCACCTCCACCGACTTTAGCGAGGCCGACTATATTCGCAACTACGGCCGCTTTCTGCAGCTGGCAGAGCATGCGGCGTTGTAGAAGTATACTTGTTAATTGTCTGAATCAGGATTTGCAGGATGAGAGGATGCACAGGATTAAAAAAATGCACAAGTTGGACAGGTGGTGACCAGTCCCTACAAAGCTGTAACTCCTAAACTCTCTAACTTATAAACTCTCCCATGCAGCCATTGCCATACTTCCAGTTCAGAGATTTTCCGGCGGGCCTGGAGGCGCAGGTACAGCAGGCATTACAGGAGGCTGTGACCGGAAGGCAGTACGTGCTGGGGCCGCAGGTACAGGCCTTTGAGCGGGAGTTTGCTACCTACTTGGGAGCTGGCGCAGCGGTAGGCGTGGGCAATGGCTACGACGCCTTGGTCATTGCCTTGAGAGCGTTAGGAGTGGGAGCCGGAGATGAGGTGGTACTGCCGGTGCATACCTTTATCGCCACGGTAAACGCAGTGCTGCAGGTGGGGGCAAAGCCGGTGCTGGCCGAGCCGGATAAGTATACCTATAACCTCACCGCTGAAACTGCCGCCCGCTACATCACCCCCAAAACGAAGGCCATATTGGCCGTGCACCTCTACGGGCAGGTCTGCCCGATGGAAGAGTTGCAGGGGTTGTCACAATCCCAAAATATAAAGCTGCTGGAGGATGCCGCACAGGCACATGGTGCAACGTATAAAAACCAGCTGGCAGGAAGTATAGGCGATGCCGCAGCGTTCAGCTTTTACCCTACCAAAAACCTGGGCGCCTTAGGCGATGCCGGTGCCGTGGTGACTTCTGATAATGCTGTGGAAGCCTTTGCCAGAAAGTATAGGAATTATGGTGAGAGCCAAAAGTATACTTCGGAGCAGGTAGGTATAAACTCGCGGCTGGATGAGCTGCAGGCGGCGGTGTTGCGGGTAAAGCTGCAGCACCTGGAGGCACTGAATACCGAGCGGAAGCGCCTGGCACACGTATACCTGCAGGAGTTGCAAAACACCGGTGACCTTATACTTCCGCAAACAGCACCCCACTGCGGGCATGTTTACCACATCTTCAACATCCGCACCAGGTATAGAAACGAGCTGCAGGCCTACCTGCAGGAGCAGGGCATAGGCACAGCCATTCATTACCCCATACCAATGCACCTGCAACCGGCTTATACTTTCTTGAGTCACAGAGCAGGTGATTTCCCGATAGCAGAGAAATTGGCTAGCACCAGCCTCAGTCTGCCGCTTTTTCCCGGCCTAACCGAGGCTGAGCAGCAGCGGGTGGTGGAGAAGGTAAAGGCGTTTTTCGGGCGGTAGTGATTATTGCTTGACTGCACCGAATCCAACCACCCCTGCCCCTCCTTAGCCAAGGAGGGGCAGGGGTGGTTGCTATAGTTGAAGTATAAATGCTATAGCCAATGTTCTCGCGTGGACAGGTAGCGGCCTGTCCCTACAAGTATAAACCCACCCCTAGCCCCTCCGAGGAGGGGAATTATCCGCAGGCGATTACATCCCCCTGCCCCCTTCAAAGGGGGACTTGGTTCAAGCTCCGTTAGCAGCAGCTATCGAAATGATACCCAGTCCTTGGGTTGAGCGCCTTCTATTGATGCGGTGCTGAGCTTGCTCAGCAGCCCGGAGCGGAGTGAGGAGCAGCTTCAATAGGCCGCGCGATGCCAAAGGACGAGCCCGCTCGGGCTGGAGAGCACCACAGTCGAAAATGAAACGAGTAGGGTGTAAAGCTGTGGATCAGCAGTAGCTAGCAAGGATAGCTTGGTTCATGTGGAAGGAAGCAGCAGCTAATAGAGGCAGCTAGTGAATTATAAAGTACAAACTGGCAAGTATAAGTATGGCTCTGCGAGCCACTCGGATTACACATCCGAGAGTATAACAAGGCACGGGTTGCAAACCCGCGCCAGCAAATGTATTCTGGAGGATGAACGGCAGCTAGCAAGTATAGCTTGTGCCAAACAGCAGGAAGCAGGGGCTAAGAAAAGGAACAAGCGGACGCTTGCGCCAGAAAAGTATAAAGTATAGCTAAAGTAAGATAGCTTTCCAAGCCAGTTGAGTTACAAATCCAACACCATAGTAGGACACAAGTATACATACTTGCGCCAGAAGTGTATGAAGTATAATCCCTATCTTCGCCCATGCCCCAACCGCTCGTCTCCATCATCTGCCTGTGCTATAACCATGAGCGCTTCCTGCGCGAAGCCTTGGATTCTGTTTTAGCGCAGACTTACCCGAACCTGGAGATCCTCATCGTAGACGACTGCAGCACCGACAACAGCGTCCGCATTATCCGCGAGTACGTGCGGGCGCACCCGCAGCTAAAGTTCATCAGCACGGGTCAGAACCAGGGCAACACCAAGGCCTTTAACATTGGCTGGCGCGCCAGTGCAGGCGAATTCATACTCGACTTTGCCACCGACGATGTGCTGCTGCCCGAGCGGGTGGCGCAGCAGGTAGCGCAGTTTCAGAGCCTGGGCCCGGAGTATGGGGTGGTATACAGTGATGCGGAGTATATCTCTGATGATTCTAAGCACTTGTACTACCACAGCCAGAAGTATAAAGCTGCCCCGGATGGTGATGTGTTTGCTGAGGTGCTGGAAAGATACTTTATCTGTCCGCCTACCATGCTCATCCGCCGTGAGGTGTTTGAGGAATTACACGGTTACGACGAAGGGTTAGCCTATGAAGACTTCGACTTCTGGGTGCGCTCCGCCCGGAAGTATAAGTATGCCTACCTGCCCGAAATAACCACCCAACGACGCCTGCACCATAGCTCCCTTTCTAGTGGATGGTATGGGAAAGGCAACCAATTGCTGGCTTCCACTGTTGTAGTATGCAAGAGAGCCGCAGAGCTGGTACAGACGGAGCACGAACGCAACGCACTGGCCGGGCGGCTGAAGTATGAGGCGCGGCATGCTTACCTGACCGGGAATTTTACCGAGGCGGAGCAGTTGCTGCAGCTACTGAAACAAACCACACGCACCCCATTTTTGTACCGGCTTATCGGGCATTTAAACAGGTGCAAAATCGACCTCGGTTTCCTCCGCAAGTACTACAACAGGCTACGGTATCGGCAGTAAATAGCACTGATTTGTTTACCTTCTCTTCAATTATCCGTAAGCTAGAGTTAAACCGGCTTTTAATGGATTTTTCGGTATAGTGAGCCCCTTAATCACCAAAATTAGGTGTTTCTGCAGCTAATTTGTCAGGGTTACGGGTCACTATCAATATTTTAATAGCTATATTTGGCATTCAATTAAACAACAGCAACATGATTACATCAGCACTCGCCTCCCGTGCAGAAGTTATAAAATGGATGGAAGACTTCGTGGGAGAAAAGATCTCCGAGTTTCTTAAAACCGTAGAAGATAGCTGGCAACCAGCCGACCTTTTACCGGACGCCACCGTTGATAACTTCTTTGATGAAGTAAAGGAATTGCGCGAGCGTGCCCGCGACTTGAGCTACGACCTGCTGGCCGTGCTGGTGGGCGACACCATTACAGAAGAGGCACTGCCTACCTATGAGAGCTGGCTGATGACGATAGAAGGCCTGCCGAAAGACCCGCAAGGCCCATGGATGAAGTGGAACCGCGCCTGGACGGCCGAGGAAAACCGCCATGGCGACGCCCTGAACCGTTACTTGTACCTGAGCGGGCGAATCAACATGCGTGAGATGGAGGCCTCTACGCAGTACCTGATCGCTGACGGATTTGACCTGCAGACAGATGATGACCCATACCGCTCGTTTGTTTATACTTCTTTCCAGGAGACAGCTACCAATATCTCGCACCGCCGCGTGGCCCAGATTGCCAAGAAGCAGGGCGATAACCAGTTGGCTAAACTGTGTGGCCACGTAGCAGCCGATGAGGCCCGCCACGCCAAGGCCTACAAAGCGTTCGTAAGCAAGATTTTTGAGGCCGACCCGAACGAGATGATGCTGGCCTTCGAAGACATGATGCGCAAGAAGATCGTGATGCCGGCTCATTATATGCGCGAACTGGGAGTAGACCTGGGTAAAACCTTCGGCCACTTTACAGATGCCGCGCAACGCATGGGCGTTTATACCTCGGCAGACTACACCGATATCCTGGACGGCCTGATCAAGGAATGGAAGATCGAAACGCTTACTGGCTTGGACGAGGCCGGCGAGCGTGCCCGTGACTATGTAATGGCCCTGCCAGCCCGCCTGAAGCGCGTGGCAGAACGCATGAAAGTGCCAGAGTTAGAATACAAGTTCCGCTGGATAGCGTAAGCAGCAGGAAATAAAGTATAAAGAAGGGCAGGTTGCAGCAGCAGCCTGCCCTTCTTTATGTTACCATCCCCCGGCCCCTTACTAAAAACAGGAAGGGGAGTTAAAGAATCTGCCGCAAGCGTCCGCTTGTGCCTCATAGCTGCATGTACGGAGGCACAAGCGGACGCTTGCGCCATGTATTATAGGGTGAAGGATACCGTGTACAGGGCCATCTTTTCTTTTACAAGTATAAATCCTCTACCACCGTATAAAACACTATGCAAGAACATTAGAGGGCGCTGCGTTGTTGAAGTATAAACCAGATAATGTATGGCTTTAGGATATCGATTCACAGATTATGTACCTCCGCAGGATGATAAGCCGGGCTTCGAGTCGCTGCTGAAGATCTTTATGCAGCTCGTGACCATTACCTCGGGCGATGTGGGGGAGGCGCTCAACTGGCTCAGTTCGCTGGACAAGCAGTATAACCTGACCGGCGACGAGTACGGCATCGGCGACTTTATAGAGGATCTGAAAAAGAAAGGTTACCTCGATGAAAACCCGCAGGAGCGGGGCGCTTTCCAGCTTACCGCCAAGAGTGAGCAAAGTATAAGAAGGAGTGCGCTGGAAGAGATCTTCGGCAAACTGAAGAAAGGCACCAAAGGCAGCCACGCCACGCCGCACACCGGCATCGGCGACGAAGCCAGCACCGACCGCCGCGAGTACCGCTTCGGCGACGCGCTGGAGCAGATCTCCATGACCGACTCGCTGCGCAACGCCCAGGTAAACCACGGCATCGGCGACCTGCGCCTGACCGAGCAGGACCTGGAGGTAACCGAAACAGAGCATAAAACGCAGGCCTCCACGGTGCTGATGATCGACATCTCGCACTCCATGATCCTGTATGGTGAAGACCGCATCACGCCTGCCAAAAAAGTAGCCATGGCGCTGGCCGAGCTCATCAAGCAAAAGTACCCGAAAGATACCCTGGACATACTGGTGTTTGGCAACGATGCCTGGCAGATAGAGGTAAAGGACCTGCCATACTTGGAGGTGGGGCCCTATCATACCAATACCGTAGCAGGACTGGAGCTGGCCATGGATATTCTCCGCAAGCGCAAAACGCCGAACAAGCAGATCTTCATGATCACCGACGGAAAGCCCACCTGCCTTAAGGAGGGGTTGCGCTACTATAAAAACAGCTTCGGGCTGGACCGGAAAGTGGTGAACAAAACGCTGAACCTGGCCGCCCAGTGCCGCCGCCTCAAGATCCCGATCACCACGTTTATGATCGCCTCAGACCCTTACCTGCAGCAATTCGTAGACGAGTTCACGAAGGTAAATAACGGGCAGGCCTATTACAGCAGCCTGAAAGGCCTTGGCCACCTGGTGTTCCGCGACTATGGCCGCAACCGCAAAAAGAGCTTTTAGAAATTATCCCTTGAGGACAAACAAGAGCGAGAGTTCGCCGTTTGCGAGCACCGCCCAATAAGGGTATTTCATTTAATGAGATGGAGAAAAAGGATCTTTGTCATTCTGTTAAGAAGTTTGGTTAAAGGGAGGTTAAGCTCAAACTACTAGCTACCAAGATTCTTCCAGGATGATAAAAAAGAAGTATGATTACACCCCTGTAGTCCCCTCAAGGGGAAAGCTGTTAGAATAATAGAATAAACCATCACAACCAATAAACTGGTTACTGATAATTGCTAACTGATAACTGCACAAATGAACTACAACGACATACCAGCCGATAAACTACAACAGATAAAAACACTGGGCCAGCTGAAGGCAGCCGGCTACGAGCCACAGTCGGTAAGGCAGGAACTGCGCCGCAACCTGATCAGAAGGCTGCAAAACAAGGAGGAGGTTTTCCCGGGCATCTGGGGGTACGAGGAAACCGTGATTCCGGACATGCAGCGGGCCATACTATCGATGCACCACATTAACCTGCTGGGTTTGCGCGGGCAGGCCAAAACCCGTATTGCGCGGCAGATGATCGACCTGCTGGACGAGTACATTCCGGTAGTGCAAGGCTCCGAGCTGAATGACGACCCGCTGCACCCGCTCTCGCGCTATGCCAAAGACCTGGTGCACGAGCACGGCGACGATACACCCATCAACTGGCTGCACCGGTCAGACCGCTATACCGAGAAACTGGCCACCCCTGACGTTTCGGTAGCCGACCTGATAGGAGATGCCGACCCGATAAAAGCGGCAACCTTGAAGCTTCCGTATTCTGACGAGCGCGTGATTCACTTCGGCTTGATCCCGCGTTCGCACCGCGGCATTTTTGTGATTAACGAGCTGCCGGATTTGCAGGCGCGCATACAAGTTGCCCTTTTTAACATTCTGCAGGAAGGGGATATTCAGATACGTGGGTTTAAGGTGCGCATGCCGCTTGATATCCAGTTTGTGTTCACGGCCAACCCGGAGGACTATACCAACCGCGGCTCCATTGTAACACCGCTCAAAGACAGGATCGACTCCCAGATCATCACGCACTACCCGAAGACCATCGAAACAGGTAAGAAGATCACGCAGCAGGAAGCGCGTGTGAAAGACGGGCAGGACGAACTGGTGCAGACCAACGATCTGATCGGAGACCTGATAGAGCAGGTGGCCTTTGAGGCCCGCGAAAGCGAGTACGTAGATCCTAAAAGTGGTGTGTCGGCCCGACTGACGATCTCAGCTTTTGAGAACCTGCTGAGTGCCGCCGAGCGTCGTGCGCTGCTGAATGGCGAGAGCGGAACCTACGTGCGCGTGGCAGATTTCCTGAATACCATACCATCGGTAACGGGTAAAGTGGAGCTGGTGTACGAGGGCGAGCAGGAGGGAGCCGGCCATGTGGCGCAGGTGCTGATGGGCAAGGCTATCCGCACGCAGTTCCTCAAATACTTTCCCGACCCCGACAAAGCCAAGAAAGCCAAAGAGGGCAATCCGTACAAGAAAGTAACCGACTGGTTTGGCGACGGCAACACGGTGGATATTTTGAATGATGCCTCTGCCGAGGAGTATAAAAAAGCGCTGCAAAGTATACCCGGCCTGGCCGAGCTGGTGGAAAAGCAGCAGCCCAAAGCCAAAGGCGAGGAGAAGCTGTTTATGATGGAGTTCGCCCTGCATGGCCTGGCTGAGCACAGCCAACTCAGCAAAAGCCGCCTCAGCACCGGGCTGCAGTTCAAGGACCTGCTCAGTGGCATGTTCACGATGCCCAGCTTTGGGGAAGAGGAGGATGAGGACGATGATCAGTTTTAGGAGTTTGAGAGTTTAGGAGTTAGAGAGTTTATTTACTCAAAGCGAAGGTGCAAGGTGTTTGTGCCTTCGCTTTTTTATTTATGGCTCAGAGGGAAGGAAGGTTAGTTTGATAGCAGGGCAGTGGCAATGCTTTCCCACTCTTGCTCCAGCGTTTGCTGCGGCCTCTTTCTTCCTGCGCGGCTGTACCAGTAGTCAGCGTTCCACGTGTCGCCCTCCTGGCGGTGCAGGTAAGCGTGTATCCAGGCGGCGTTTTTATCCGGCAGGTCCTGTATCAGTTCATGGGCCTTGTCCCAATCGCCTTTGGCTTCGTGCCACAGCGCCTGCAGGTATACCGAGGCTTCCGGTGGCGGAGTGGGAGCAGAGAGGCTGGCTTTGAAGGTGGTGAGGGTCATAACTACTTGTACTGCTACTCTAAAACGTTGCTACATTTTCTTTTACCCTAAAGTTAACTTTTGGGATTATACTTTCATCTACAACAAGAAGCATTAATCCCTCCAGAGTGTATCTTCTATAGAACTTCATAAAGGCCATAAATGCTATATATGTGGAGCATACTAGAGCTAAAAGAAGTATTGTCTTAGCACGACTAAGCACCTGGTGATGACTAAAATCCCTGGCTAGCTGAACAGCAAAAAGCCAAGAAAGTACATTGAATATCAAGCATGAGTTTCTGAGGAAGCCATATAATGCTACATAGTTCACCATTCTAAACTGATGCTGTTTTGCATTCTCAAAAGTGTAATGGGAGACTATTCTATGAAAGTCGTGCTTCTCAATATCGATGGCATTGTTGCCAGCCCGATCTGTTAAGCCAAGCTTGTCTGTCAGAGCGATCACTTTATAGAGTATGGCATCTCTTAGGAAAGGATCAATTGCCTTTCGATATAAAGTTTTGAAACCAAGAGATTGTCCTAATATAAAATCAAGAACAACGCATGGTAGCAGCAAGATTAATAAGATTGAACGCCAAAAATTGTATTTCCAATTTTTGAGAAAAGGTTTCTTCCAATAACTATGCCTCCTTCCTTCATCCTGATTATCCTGTTCTTTTCTAAGTAAATACTTTGAAGGGTAGGTATACATCCAATTTGCATAAGCTTCTATTGTGATGGAAGAAATGTAACTTAATAGATGGCCTAGTGAGTAGGCCGTGATTACAAAAACAAAAACGTTCTCTAGGTTAACTTTAGAAAATTTATCAATAAACAGATCAAGATTAAACTCCGCCGATTTGTCAATGTAGTTGATAGTTAAAACAGCATAGATTGCAAGTGCTCCCGGGATTAAATAACCTAAGAAGTCATAGAGAGAAAAAGGATTTTGTTTGTTCATATTTTGGAGGTTGGAACTTGAGCAGTTAAATATATTTTGGGATATACAGTTTCTTGAACTTGCCTCCAGCACGGCGATAACCTCCTTCTTCATAGCTTTTACTTCTACCAACACTTCAGAGTAGTAACTGAGCAAAGCACGCTTTAACTTGCTTTGAGCAAACGAGTCCTAAGTAGATTATACAAAGTACAATATAGTAAAATATAAATACTCTCAGCCGGCTAAAGTATAAAGCTGGCACAAAACCTAACCCTGCTAAACGAAGTAGCTTGGTGGTATGGGACACGTATCAGTTTGGCCAATACTGGTGTTGGCTTTGATTCATTTCTTTGGCAGCCGGCTGCGTTTTCTGGCAGGTGTGCCCCGCAGTGTCTGGCTATCCGGAGCGGGGGGCGTTTCAGTGGCTTATGTATTCATGCACCTGTTTCCTGAACTGCACAGGGGGCAGGAGCACCTTCAGGAGCATGTACCTTGGGTGGAAGAGTTTCTGGAGCACCATATTTACCTGGTGGCGCTCTTGGGCCTGATGGTATTCTATGGGTTAGAGCGGTCGGTTGTGTCGGAGAAGCGAAAGCAGGCGAAAGAGCAGCAGGAGCAAAAGTCCTCTCAGGGGGTATTTTGGCTACACATTGGCTCTTTTGCCTTGTACAATGCTATTATTGGCTACATCTTGTATCAACGGGAGGAGGATCCCACCGAAACAGCGTTGCTGTTTACCATTGCCATGGGGCTACACTTTCTGGTGAACGATTTTGGCCTGCTGGAGCACCATCGGAACAACTACAAAAAGTATGGACGTTGGGTACTGGTGCTGGCCTTGGTTGCGGGCTGGACGGTAGGCTACGTAAAGGAAGTCTCTGAAACAATTGTAGTAATACTGACAGCCTTTATTGGAGGTGGAGTGATCCTGAACGTACTGAAGGAGGAGTTGCCCGAAGAACGCAAAAGCCGTTACTGGGCTTTTGCGCTCGGGGCAGGTCTGTATACTATTTTACTGTTATCTCTGTAGGCGGGTGCAGCTGCCCCTCGGTGCGGGCCACCATCATCGATACGGTGGCGTCGCCGGTTACATTCACGGTGGTGCGCAGCATGTCCAGCAGCCTGTCCGGTGCAAGTATCAGGGCGATACCCTCTATCGGTATACCTGCCTGCTGCAGCACGATCACCAGCATCACAATGCCAGCGCCTGGTACGGCAGCGGCACCAATAGAGGCCAGCGTGGCGGTCATCACAATGCCCAGTTGCGCCGTCAGGCTCAGGTCTATGCCGTAGGCCTGGGCTATAAACACAGCCGCCACAGATTGGTAAAGGCTTGTTCCGTCCATGTTAACCGTAGCGCCGAGTGGCAGCACAAAGCTGGAGATCTCTTTATTGATACCCAGGTTCTTCTCGGCGCACTCCATGGTAACAGGGAGCGTGGCAGCGCTGGAGGAGGTAGAGAAAGCCAGCATCTGGGCCGGGAAGATTCCTTTCAGGAAATGCATATACTTTGTTTTGCCTACCGTCACGACCAGGGCAGGGTATACTATAAAGATCATCACTGCCAGGCCTATGGCTACCACAATGCAGTAATAGCCCAGCACGAGCAGCAGCTCCAGGGCCGCCCCCGGGTCGTTTCCGGCAAAGTCTACCACCAGGCCGGCCAGCAGCGCAAAAACGCCATAGGGTGCGGTCATCATGATGATATCCACGATCTTGAGGATGGCCATGTTCGCCCCTTCAAAGAAGTCATTCACGGGCTGTGCCTTGTCAGGAGGAATGAGGATCAGTGCAATACCAAAGAGCAGGGCAAAGAAGATAACCTGCAGCATGCTGCCGTTATCGGTCATGGAGCGGAAGATGTTGCTGGGCACAATGTCTACGAGTGGCTGCAGCGGCCCCTGCTGCTCCACAGCGGCGGCATCCGAGGACCTTGCGGTGGTGGTGGCGGCGAACTGCTCCTTAAACTCCTCGCGCTTCTCCGGCGAGAAGGCCTTACCTGGCTCAAACATGTTGACAAGTATAAGCCCCATGGTTACGGCCAGCACCGTGGTGGCCAGATAGATGCCGATGGTCTTGGTGCCGATGCGGGAGAGGCGGCTGATGTCGCTGAGGCTGGTAACTCCGGTGACAAGCGAGACGAGCACCAGCGGCACAGCGATGAGTTTAAGCAAGTTAATAAAGATGGTGCCAAAAGGGCTGATCCAATCTGTGGTAAAGCTGTTGAGGCCAAGGGTGCTGGACGACATGCCCCAGGCTATACCAAGTGCCATACCGATGAGGATTTGCCAGTGTAGAGCGAGTTTCTTCATACGTGGGTTTGCAGGCAGATGAAGGGTATGCACCTGCGTCTCTGTTATTTGTGTAAAGTAATTATGATGTTCTGCTGGTGTGGCATCCTCACTGCAGGGCAGGTAAAGTATCGTTTCTCTATTGAAGATGCCATACAGATGTTAGGTAAAAATAAGCATATTTATGCAGGATGCACGGGCTCGCTTTAAAAAATCAGGCTGCGGCACGCTGTTTTTAGGGATGCCGGCCTTGTTTTACCGCCTTGCTCTGGTGCAGCATAACGAAAAAAGCCGCCCCATACTTTGTAGGGGGCGGCTTCATACTTTAGCAGCGGCGCTGCGGGAGGTTTATTCCTCGTTCACCACGATTTTCTCGATGCGATCGTTCGCGCGGATCTGGTCGATCACGTCCACGCCTTCTACCACTTTGCCGAAGCAGGTGTGGTTACGGTCGAGGTGGGCGGTGTTTTTGCGGCTGTGGCAGATGAAGAACTGGGAGCCACCGGTGTTGCGGCCGGCATGGGCCATGCTCAGCACGCCACGGTCGTGGTACTGGTTCTCGCCTGTCAGCTCGCAGTCGATCTTGTAGCCCGGGCCACCGGTGCCTGGCACGCCCTTAGCGCCCTCGCGCGAGTTTGGGCAGCCCCCCTGTATTACGAAGTCAGGAATAACGCGGTGGAACGTAAGGCCGTCGTAGAAGCCGTCTTTTGCCAGCTTTACAAAGTTATCTACCGTTTTAGGAGCGTCTTTCTCATAAAACTCAACTTTCATTATACCCTTGCCAGTATGGATTTCTGCGGTTTTCATGTATGGTTCTGTTTGGTTTTAACAATTGGTACAGATAACAAAAGTACGAAAATTATAGTTTAAGAGAGCAATAAGCCAGGCTTTACGCGCCGGGCACCCTTAACAAGTATAATTCACGCGCAAGTATAAACAACACACTATGAAAACAATAACGAGAGCAGGGTACACGCTGGCCCTGTGCTGCAGCATGCTGTTAGGGAGCTGCGGCGGCACAAACGATGAGAACGCTGCCAATGAGATGCAGGACGAAACAGTGCCTAACCCTGGGGCAGAGGATGTTGAAGGAATGACCAACCCAAATACACCTGGCAAACAAGCCGGCGAAGGCGAATTAGACGAGGATGATGTAGATGCAGAAATGACTGGCCCCAGAATCGGTGGCAACGAGATGCTGCCGTCTCAAAAGATAGTGGAGAATATTTCCGCTAACAATGACCTGAGCGTGCTGATGGGGGCGTTACGGCAGGCCGGGCTGGTGAGAACGCTGAACGGAACGGGACCTTATACAGTGTTTGCTCCGAGGAACGGCGCTTTTGAGGACTTGCCAAACGGCACTTTGGAAGACCTGATGCAGCCCGAGAACAAGCAGCGCCTGGCCAACCTGCTGAACAATCACGTGGTGGCCGGCAAACTGACTGCCGCCGATCTGACAGACGGTACCACGCTCAAAACTGCCTCCGGCAAGCAGCTCTCCGTTACCCAAAAGGGCAACGAGGTGATGGTGAACGGAGCCAGGGTAGTGCAGGCAGACGTGGTGAGCAGCAACGGCGTGATCCATATTGTGGAGGACGTGCTGGCAACGGAGAAGTAAGCCTCCGCCAACAAGACAGAGAGGGCAGGCGCTTTCACGGAGCCTGCCCTTTTTATATGCTGGCGCGATGGTTAGAAAGGGTTGGTTGCCCACACGGTTAGCTCCGGCACAAAGCCACGGTTGTCCATCTGCAGGGCGCTCTTGATGGCCCAGGCAATTTCCTCGCTGCGCAGTTTGTTGGGCTGGTCGTCGCGCTCCTGGCGGTCTGGCTGGCCGAAGGCGGTGGTTACCTCGCTGGGGTTTACCAGCATCACGCGCACATTATACCGGCGCAGTTCAGCCTGCCAACTCTGTGTCATACTTCTAAGCGCTGCCTTCGATGATGCGTAAATTGAACCGCCCTCATACCCTTTGAGCGCTGCCGTGGAGCCGATGTTGATGATGTTGCCATAATTCTGCTTTTTAAAGATCTTTGCTGCTTTTGCCGCCATCATGGCCGCTCCGAACACGTTTACCCGGTATATGTGCTCGAAATCGTCCAGCGTCAGCTGATCTATGGCTTTAGAAAAGCCAATACCGGCATTGTTGATCAGCACATCCAACCGGCCGTATTCCTCCATAAATAGATGAAAAGTGCGCTTCACGTCCTCCGGGTTGGCCACATCGGCAGTGATGGGCATGGCCCCGAGGTCGCGGGCGGCTTTGTGGGTGCGTTTTTCGTCGCGGCCCGTAATGGCTACGTTGGCTCCGTTCCCGATGAGTAGTTTGGCTGTGGCGTAGCCGATACCCATGGTGCCGCCGGTGATCAGGATATTCGCGTTTTCGAGTTTCATAGTCTTGCGAGGATTAATGAGGAGAAGTATAGCCTGTGTAACGGAGCGGATAGGGATTGGTTGGAAGCTGGATAGGGCAGGAGGTTATCCAACCACCCCTGCCCCTCCTTGTTTAAGGAGGGGAGTTCTGTAGTTACTACAGTCTAGGTATAAGCGCTGTAGTTTTGGCTATTTAGGTAAACCCACCCCAACCCCTCCCAGGAGGGGAATTAGCAGACGATTATCATCTCTCTGCCCCTTTCAAGGGGAACTTGGCTGAAGCTCCGTCAGCAGTGGCTATCGAACTAGAACCCAGTCCTTGGGTTGAGCGCCTTCTAGATTTCCGGTTTCGCTTTAGCGAAATTGCGACAGCAAAGGAAATGTAGACAGCGCGATACCCGAAGACGAGCCCTCTCGGGCTGGAGAGCAGAAAGTATACTATGCAACTGTAGGCTTGTAAGACTGAGGATCAGCAGCGGCTAGATTAAAGTTGCTTGGTTCAAGCTACGGGAAGCAGTGGCAATAGAGAAAGCACGAGCTACAAGCTCGCGCTAGCGGGGGCTAGTAAGGATAGCTTGGTTCCAACTGCAGGAAGCTAGGACTAAAGGCAAGTACAAGCGGACGCTTGCGCCATAGATTAACCAATCCGGTGGCAAAAGAAAAAGCGTAACGAATTGCGCCCCTATAAGTGTGACTTTCTAAATTTTAACCTTCTAGCTCTCCAACTACTTCCGGTTATCGCCGCCATGGAGCATACTCAGGTAACTTTCGTAGCGGGTGAGGGAGATATCATTGTGGCGCACGGCCTCAATCACGGCGCAGCCAGGCTCGTTAAAGTGAGTGCAGTTGTTGAAGCGGCACTGGTTCAGGCGCTCGCGCATCTCCGGAAAGAAGTGGCTCAACTCCGCCGCCGGAATATCTACAATGCCTAGTTCCTTGATGCCGGGCGTATCGATAACAAACGTTTCGGGGTCGATCTCGAACATCTCGGCAAAGGTGGTGGTGTGCACGCCTTTGTCGGAGAAGCCGGATATCTCGGAGGTTTTCAGTTCCAGGTCGGGCACGATAAGGTTGATGAGCGAGGACTTGCCCACACCGGAGTGGCCGGAAAGGAGTGTGGTTTTGCCGTGCAGCAGCGCTTTCACCTCGTCTATGCCCTCGTTGTTATGGGCAGACACTGCCAGGCTCGGGTAGCCGATCTTCTCATACATGTGGCTGATCTGGCGCTGGTACTCCATAATGTCCTCGTCGTACAGGTCGGTTTTGTTGAAGATAAGCATGGCCGGAATATCGTAGGCCTCGGCCGTCACCAGAAAGCGATCGATAAAACCAAAGGAAGTGCGCGGCGATACCAGCGTCACGATGAGCATGGCCAAATCGAGGTTGGCAGCAATGATATGGGAGTAGGCTGTTTTGTGCGTGCTCTGGCGGATGATGTAGTTTTCACGCTCCGTAATCTTATGGATCACAGCCGTATCCTCGCCCGTTGTCTCTACGTCAAATTCTACGCGGTCGCCTACGGCCAGCGGGTTGCTCACCTTCAGGCCCTTTATCTTGAACTTGCCGCGTAGGCGTGCCCGGTGCAATTTACCTTCTTCGTCGCGCACCAGATACCATGATCCCGTCGATTTTACTACTACTCCTTTCATGCAGTTTATTTCAGCAGTTGCTTTACATCGGCCATGATGGCTGCCGTAGCGCCCGCCTGCTCTTGTACGTATTCTTTTTCTTTGTCAGTTATACTTTGGCGCAGCCCCGGAGTTGTATGCACCCGCTCGAAAGCCTCTAGCAGCTCCTCTGCGTTTTGCACCGGAAAAGCACAGCCCAGCGCTACCAGTTCTTTCGCCTCCTGAAACTTGTCATACTTCGGCCCGAAGAACAGCGGCAACCCGAACACAGCCGCCTCCAGGGTGTTGTGCAGCCCCTTGCCGAAGGCCCCGCCAATGTAGGCGTAGGTGCCATAGCTGTAGAGCGAGGAGAGCATGCCAATGTTATCGATCACCAGCACCTTATACTTGGCTGCATCTGCCTCAGAGGTCTGGGAGAAGCGCACGGTTCCTTCGCCGAAGGTCTGCATCACGGTATGTATACTCGCCTCGTTCACCTCGTGCGGCGCGATGATGAATTTTATACTTGCTTTATACTTTTGAATTAGCGGTAGCAGCACTTCCAAATCGGCAGGCCAGCTGCTGCCTACCATAAATACCTCTTGCCCGGCCGCGAAAGCCTCTACCAAAGGTATGGTTTTTACGCTTGTGGCCGTTTGCAGTACCCGGTCAAAGCGCGTGTCGCCGGCTATACTGGCGTTGCGGATGTTTATACGGTGTAGCAGCTCCAGCGAGGTTCGGTTTTGGGTGTAGAGGTGCGTGAAGCGGCGCAGGATATTGCGGTAAAAATCGCCGTAGCCTTTAAAGAAAACCTGCTCCTGCCGGAAAATAGCAGAGATGGAAAGCACTGGTATACTTCTGCGCTGCAGCTCCTGCAGGTAATAATGCCAGAACTCATACTTCACGAACACGGCCAGCCCGGGCTGGGTGATGTCCAGAAAGTGTTTGGCATTGGAGGCGCTATCCAACGGGAGGTAAAAGATGTAATCGGCACCCGCGTAATTTTTGCGCACCTCGTAGCCGGAAGGGGAGAAGAAGGTCAGCAGCACTTTATACGTTGGGAACGCCTCCCGAAACGCCTCAATCACCGGACGCCCCTGCTCAAACTCTCCTAGCGAGGCGCAGTGGAACCACACCAGCGGCGCCTGGTTCTGCTGCAGCGCTTGCTGCAGCTTCTCGAACTGCCCCTCGCGCCCCTGCCGCATCAGCTTCGCTTTCTCGTTAAAGGGGGCCGCCAGGGCAATGGCTGTACTGTAAGCCTTCAGGCCGATGTCGTAGAGTAACTTCAAGTTTTATACTTAGTTTACAAAGACCTCGCAGCGTGCGCAGCTCCTGCGAGTGTCTGGTTCTGGTGCAAATATAGCGCTTTGCGGAGGGATAGTTGGCAAAGGAGGTGCAGTTTGTGGATCGGGAGGCTTTGTGTACTTGGTGAGTTATAGTTAACAGCTATATTAGGTAGGATAAGCGTAGGTTGTTACGTTTAGCCGGTAGTTAGGCTACATTTCTAAAAATTAAACTCAATCCTTTTAAGTATTAAACTCAATACTTACCTTTGACGTTAGTAACGCAATAAGTAAGTATGATTGTATCCTTCGGGTCAAAAGAAACTGAAAAAATCTGGAATGGAGAAAGGGTAGCGAAGCTGCCTATGGAAATCCAGACAATTGGCAGACGTAAATTAAGGATGCTTCATAACTCTCAAGATATTGCTGACCTTCGGATTCCTCCCTCCAACAGATTAGAGAAGTTAGCAGGAAACCTGAAAGAGTTCTACAGTATCCGGATAAACAGCCAATGGAGAATTACTTTTCAGTGGAACAACGGCCAAGCATCAGAAGTAAAAATTATAGATTACCACTAAGAAGAAAAGAATGGAACGATTACCTAATATTCATCCAGGAGAAATACTGAAAGAAGAGTTTCTTGTTCCTTTAAACATCACGGCCTACAGGCTTTCAAAGGACATTGGTATACCTCAGACGAGAGTGTCTGAAATTTTGAAAGGAAACAGGCGCATTACAGCAGATACAGCCTTAAGATTAAGTTACTACTTTGGCAATTCCCCAAAATTCTGGCTCGGCCTCCAAGACGATTTTGATTTGGAAGAAGAAATGACCATTAAGCAAAAAGAGCTAGAAACGATAAAGCGCTTTGAGAAGAACGCAGCCTAACCCGGTTCAGCCTTTATGCTTGGCTCTGCCTCACCCACCGGCTGCACGAACACCGTTAGGCTCCATTAAAACAAATGAAGAAAGTAATAAAAGAAAGAGCTGAAGACCTGTGTGTTTATTGGTGGACAAACCATTACGATATCACCATTTCATCCTGTAAGTCGGATGTAGAGACTTCTATACAAGAGTTTTATCTGACTCAAGAGAAAATAGTGTTTCTACAATACTTAGAATCTGCTGTCAAGGAAGATAAATCTCAACACATCAAAACGTGTGATGACAGAAATTGTTTGATTGAGAAAGGGTTAGCAATAGCGCTTTATGTTATAGAAAATGAATTAAAAAATCTACAGGCTTTAGATGGAGAAACAAACAATACGCCTTCTGATATACAAGAAATCAAAAATAAGATTGATGTCATCATTAAAGAATTAAAAAAAGCAAATGTTGGGAATGAAATTCTTTTTGATGAATTGATTGAATTAAAGGATCTGAGCAAATCACTCAAAAAGAAAAACTGGACTGAAGTGGCGAAAGGTAAACTAATTGATTTGGCACTTAATAAAGTGATAGAAAAAGACACACTAGATTATATTATAAAAAATCTAACAGGAGATAATATAAATTTACTTAACTAAAATAACAGCACCTAACCACATCTATGAGATAGCTACGCCACCTTATAGACCACCACGTTCCACACCTCCATCACAAATCAACCAAATGGAATCAGCCTTCAAGATTTGGGAAACCAGCAGAAACTTATACTCGGGTTTTCTGGAGAAATATACTTTAGAGCAGCTCAACAAGGTGCCGGAGGGGTTTAGTAATAACCTGATCTGGAACATCGGGCACATTATTGTAGCACAGCAAGGCCTGGTTTATAAGTCGTCCGGCCTGCCCGGGTACGTACCCGACGAGCTGTTCGCGTTATACAAGCCAGGCACAAAGCCTACCGGCACTACTTCGGAGGAAGAGGTGGCGGAGTTAAAGGAGCTTTTGATCTCGTTGATAGCGCAAACGAAAGCAGACTACTATGCCGGTAAATTTGTGACGTATAATGCGCGTATGACAGGCACGGGCTTTCAGGTAGCCTCTTTAACAGACGCTATACAATTTAACAATTACCACGAAGCGCTCCACTTGGGGGTTATGATGAGCATCAGGAAATTTGTTTAAGGCCCTGAAGGAAAATGCCAGCCCCCTTCACCTCCGTCCCGTGCAGCCGCCAGCTGCCTTCTGTCGACACTGTTCTGCCAAACCTCCCGCAAATCCAAATTATAACAAATCCAATTTAAGGCCTTATTTTTGCACCGCAGAAAGCACCCTTAGCTAGTATAGAATTGAGTAAGAGCATAAAGCAGTACAGCGAGACCGATACGCTGCAGAAGGTTATTATCGGGAGGTACGAGAACTACAGTGAGGCGCCGGCCTATGTGGAGCTGGTGAACGAGGATCAGAAGAACGGGCTGCCACAAAAAGAGCAGCTGAAGGAGGAATTCGATACCTTCCGGCAAGTGCTGACGGAGGCCGGTGTGGAGGTGCTGGTGCCGGATTATGTGGGCAAGTTTGTGTACGACCAGCTCACGCCGCGCGACCTAGGCATGGTGATCGGGGAGAAGTTCCTGCTCTGCAACATGGTGAAGAAAAGCCGCCGCTACGAGAGCGCCGGTATTTTCCGCTACCTGCACGATATTCCCGGCCACGAAGCCAACATCATCATACCGGACTCACCCACCTGCTTTATAGAGGGAGGCGACATATTGGTAGACAAAGGGAACATCTTTGTGGCTGTGTCGCAGCGCACCAACCCGGAAGGCGTGGCTTTTCTGGAGGAGCAGTTTGGCGATGCATTCAATGTGGTGCCGATTGAGGCGCGAACCTTGGCAGAAGGCGAGAACGTGCTGCACCTGGATTGCATGTTTAACCCCGTAGGAGGCAAGGCAGCGCTTATCTATGAGGAAGGCTTCAAGCATGTTCCACGTGAGATCCTCGATAACTACGACCTGATCCGGGTGAACAAGGAGCAGCAGCGGGAGCTGGCCACCAATATCCTTTCCCTGTCGCAGGACCGGATCATCAGCCGCGACCACCCACTGTGCAAGCCTATTAACGAGGAGATCCGGAAGGCGGGTATAGAGGTAACGGAGATAACGTTTGATGCGGCCCCGGCCACGGGTGGCTCATTCAGGTGTTGCAGTCTGCCTTTAAGAAGAGGCTAGCAAGAGCATAAAATTGGGGCCAGTGGAAGCCTAAACAAAAGCAATTTTGATTAGCTTAAGGTTTCAAAGTATAAGAACCTCATGCCGCTCCATATTCGCCCTATTCAAGCATCCGACAACGAGCCACTGGCAACGCTGATCCGCGCTGTTTTCCGCGAGTTTAAGATCGACAAACCCGGCACGGTATACACCGATCCTACTACCGATGCTTTGTACCAGCTGTTCCAGCACCCTGGCAGCACCTATTTTGTTGCGGAAGAAAATGGTGTGCTAGTAGGCGGTTGCGGCGTTTATCCGACAGAAGGCTTGCCGGAGGGCTGTGCAGAGTTGGTTAAGTTTTACCTCACTGCCGAGGCCCGAGGCAAGGGCATTGGCAACAAACTGATGCAGCAAAGTATAGCAGCAGCCAGGGCACTGGGCTATAAACAGCTATACTTGGAGTCGTTCCCAGAGCTTGCGAAAGCCGTATCAATGTATGAAAAAGCAGGATTCGAGCCTTTGCCGCACGCACTGGGCAACTCCGGCCACTATGCCTGCACCATCTGGATGTTGAAAGATCTATGAGTATAGAACGCGCCTATAACCGTTGGGCTCCGCAGTACGACACCAACAAGAACCGCACCCGCGACCTGGAGGCCGTGGCCTTGCGCGCTACGCTGAAAAGTATAACTTTCGAGCGATGCCTGGAGATCGGTTGCGGCACGGGTAAAAATACGGAGTGGTTGGTGCGCCGGGTCATGCACGTAACGGCCGTGGACCTGTCGGAGGAGATGCTGGAGCGGGCCAGGAAGAAGGTAAGCTCCAACAAGGCAGAGTTTATACTTGCCGATATTACCCAAAGCTGGAGTTTTGCCACGCAACCATACGACCTGGTCAGCTTTAGCCTGGTGCTGGAGCACATCGCGGACCTGGAGTATATTTTTAAGCAGGCGGCCCTTGCGCTGAACCACGGCGGGCACGTGTATATCGGCGAGCTGCACCCTTTTAAGCAGTACAGCGGTACCAAGGCCCGCTTCGATACCGAGGAGGGAAGGCAGGAAGTGGAGTGCTACACCCATCATGTGTCGGATTTTGTGCAAGCCGCCCGGCAGAATGGCCTCCGGCTGGTAGACCTGAACGAGTACTTCGACGACAACGACCGCACGACTATTCCCCGCATCCTGACGATATTCTTGCAGAAAGTATAGAAAGCTTTACTTTTATACTTTCAGGATCAATCATACATGAAGATACTTTTAGTTGTAGGGGCGGGCAGCTTTATAGGCGGTGTGCTGCGTTACCTGCTCACCTTGTTTATTCAATCTCGTGCTACTGTTGCTTTTCCGTTTGGCACGTTGGGAGTCAACCTTATCGGCTGCTTTTTAATGGGGCTGGTCTTTGAGCTGATCGCCAAGGGGGATATGCCTGGGGAGTGGCGCCCTTTTTTGGCTACAGGTATACTTGGGGGCTTCACTACGTTTTCTGCTTTCTCGCTGGAGTCGGTTAGCCTGTTGCAGGCAGAGCAGTACGGGCAGGCTATACTTTACATCCTGGCCAGCGTGGTGCTGGGCCTGCTGGCTACCTTTGCCGGTATGTGGCTGGTAAAGCTGGTGTAACAGATCAGCCTAGCAACCCTTCCATACTTCTAAACACCGTCACCATCGCCCGTCCTCTTTCCGACAAAGTATACTCTATGTGCAGGGGCTTCTCCTGTACCACGGTCTTCACGAGGATGTCCGCCTCCTCCATCTCCTTGAGCGCCGTGGCCACCGACTGCTTGTTGGAGCCCGGCAGCTGACGCAGCAAAGAATTAAACCGCACCGGTCCATCCAGCGCCAGCCTGAAAATCTCGGGCTTCCATTTGCCTGCTAACTGCTTTAAAATTTCTGTGGCGGGGCAGCACGCCTCCTCCCTGTGTATATTATTGGTAGTCATGTTTTTTTGACTAATTGACTCTCCTGAAGTATAGCCTGACCTTTGTAAAAGAAATTCAGTACGGCCGGTTGGCTACTAGCTAACCGGCCAACTTTTACAAAGTTTAACGCAAAATAGAAGACCATGGAGATAAAACCAATGATGCACTGCGATATGGAAACTGGTGTGTGTGAAATACCGGCAACACAGGTAACCACAGAAGCTACTAATATTGCCGCAGCACAGAAGCCGATCAAGCTACTATACTTTACCGACCCGATCTGCTCTTCGTGCTGGGGCATCGACCCGCAGCTAAAGAAACTGGCGTTGGAGTACGGACCATACTTCGAGGTCGAGTACCGCATGGGCGGACTGCTGCCGAGCTGGGAAACCTACGGTGGCCGCGACGTGAACGGCCCAGCCAGCGTGGCCCAGCACTGGGAAGAGGCCGGTGCCCATTATGAGATGCCCATAGACGGCGACCTGTGGCTGGAAGACCCATTGCCATCCTCTTACCCGCCTTCCATCGCCTTTAAGGCGGCCCAATTGCAGGGCGAAGAGAAAGCCGCAGCGTTCCTGCGAAGGATAAAGGAGATGATCTTCCTGGAGAAGAAAAACATTGCCCGCTGGGAGAATCTGGCGCTCGCCGCCGAACAAACCGGTCTGGATGTAGCACAGTTTGAGGCAGATTTTGAGGGCAAGGCCGTGGAGTTGTTCCAGCAGGACCTGGCGCTGGCGCGCCAGCTGGGCGTGCGGGGCTTCCCGACTATCTTTGTGACAGACGAGAACGATAAGCGTGTGCTGGTATACGGCTCCCGCCCTTACGAGCAGTATGAGCAGGCGCTGCTGCAGCTGCACCCGGAGGTAAAGAAGCAGGTGTACGAAACTGCCTTTACATCCCTTTTCGCCAAGTATAGCACGCTTACATCTAAGGAGTTTTCGGTAATTTCCGGAATGAAAACCGGTGAGGCGGAAGCTTACCTGCGGGCTTTGCACACACAAGGCCAGATCGGGAAGTATGCTTCCAAGAACGGTGCCCTGTGGATAAAGCAGTAAGCTGGCAAGTATAAAGCTTAGACTGTAAGTATCCCTATGGCGCGAGCGTCCACGCTCGTGACTGGTTATGGCATGGGCCTCCAGCCCAGTCGGATTACAAATCCGACGAGATAATAAGACATGGGTTACAAACCCGCGCCAGCAAAAGAGAAGTCCCGGCAGCTGCCATCTGATTCCCCTCCTCGGAGGGGTAGGGGTGGGTTTATTCTCTGCTCTTCGGGATTTGCAATCCCGAAGTTCCTGTTATGAGGATTTGCAATCCGACTCTTTTTACTTTTAGCCCCAGTCTGATGGCTGACAAAGTATAAAACCGGATTATAAATCCTGATAATAACTTACTTTCGGATTGCAAATCCGAAAGAGCGGAGGTAACCCTGTCATTCTGTTAAGAAACTTGGTAGAAATAGAGAGCCCCTTCCCCCGGGAAGTTATGCTTATGCTACCTGCCACTAAGATCCTTTCAGGATGACAAAAAAGGATGACTTTACAGCCTGCTTCCATGGGAAGAGTGGGTTTACACCTGAGCAGGACTAGTGACTCGAAACTTATAGTATAAAACAAAAAGCCCCGACAAGTGCCGGGGCTTTTCTATCAATAAGCTACTTAATAATGCTTAGTGCTTTGCAAGGTAGTTTGATACGCCTTCTTTCGTGGCCTGCATCGCCTCTTTGCCTTCAGACCAGTTGGCTGGGCAAACTTCGCCTTTCTCTTCGAAATACTGCAGGGCGTCTACCATACGCAGGGCCTCGTCGATAGAGCGGCCAAGCGGCAGGTCATTAACAACCTGGTGACGAACTACACCTTCTTTGTCGATCAGGAACAGGCCGCGGTAAGCAACCGGCTCGCCAACAAAAGTTACTTCACCTTCTTCATTGTAGTCGTAGTGACCAGCCAATACGTCATAGTTCTGCGCGATAGTCTTAGACGCATCTGCTACAAGTGGGTAGTTCACACCCTCGATACCACCCTGCTCACGCGGAGTGTTCAGCCATGCGAAGTGAGAGAAGTGCGTGTCGGTAGAGCAACCTACTACAGCTACACCTTTGCGCTCAAACTCTTCCATTCTGTCCTGGAAGGCGATGATCTCAGTTGGGCACACAAACGTGAAGTCCATTGGGTAGAAGTAGAAAACTACGTGCTTCTTGCCAATGTACTGCTCCAGTGAAAAGTTCTCAACGAATTCGCCGTTCTCTACGGCTGTTGCTTTAAAAGAAGGTGCTTTTTTACCTACTAAAACTGCCATGTGTTATTTGTTTTTGGGTTATTGAAAAATCTATTTAGAAACTCGTGTAATGCTTATTTGTTTGTCGGGCTCCACTTTATTGCCTGTCAGCTGCACCGAGAACCCTTTTATCTCGAAGTTCTCCAGCTTTCGTTTACTAAAGAACTCTGTTAGCAGAGCCTCCAGCTCCTCATCCTCAAAATCAACGATTTCTTTTGTTTTGCTGCAAAAGATGTGGTTGTGCACGTGTGTGTTGGCATCGTAGCGCTTACCGCCTTCCTCAGAGAGGGCACGCTTGATCAGGCCTGTTTCTACAAACGTATCGAGCGTTTTGTAAACCGTGCCAAGCGATATACTTGGGTTTGCCGGTTTCAGGCGCTGGAACACATCCTCGGCGGTGGGGTGGTGCCCATGCAGCTCCATTACCGACTCGAACACAACAATGCGCTGGTGTGTGGCTTTCAGGCCACCCTCCGTCAGGCGCTGTCGTAATTCGTCTCGTGTCAGGTTTTGCTGCATATAAGTAAGAATTATTCCTAACTAGGAAATATTCCTGCAAAGGTAAGGCTTATAGTTAAGAGTTAAAAGCTGAGGAAGTTAAAAAATTAGAAAGTCTTCTTGATCATAAAACAAGTTGAGCGATAGCGCAGCCCATGACTACGTATGGCAGCAGTGCAGAAACGGCATAGACGTTGGTGTATACTTTAAAAGCTGGCGAAGTATAACTTGTTGGGGATAACCCTAACAAGGGTGGGAAAATGTGGCCGAAGTATACCAACTTCTGTTCTGGGTTTGCAATCCGCCCGCTTACATGAGCGAAACATTTCCTCTGCGGATTACAAAATAAATAGTTCTACACTTCCGGATTACAAACTAGGAGTGTTCGGAAGTTGTTTACGTTTTCATATTGGCAAAGACAATCTCTGGTTTTCCTCCTGCTATGACGATAAGCAAGGCCGTGATACGTTCATCAAGCTCCATGGCAAATCTTCTTTTGGCGGTTTTGTATCCCAGCTCATTTACTTTCCTGTAGACCAACAGCATCATGGCCAGTATCAGCGTCATGTAAAGGATGATTTTGATACCGTTGAGGCTGACCGTGAGCAGATGGGAGAGGTTGAGCTCCTGCTTGAGAAAGCGGAAGAAGACCTCTATGTCCCAGCGCCTGCGGTAGAGCCTGGCAATGGCCTTAGCCGATACGTCAAAGCGGTTGGTGAGCAAGGGAATCACTTTGCCTTTGTCGGTCACAGCTTTGATGAGGCGAAAAGGCACCTCGACCTGCTTGCCATGGGAGTAGAGCCAACACAACTCATCGCTGAGGATGCGCACGTTGCCTACCCGCTCTCCAGCCGCCGTCGAGAAACAAGTGCCGGTTTGGCAGCGGGCATTCTTCTTGAGCCGGGTGATAAACCAAAGCTGCTTTGCATCTATCCGGCAAAAGCTCCTGCGCTGCTGCACGCCCCTGTCGAAGACAACCACGTTGTCCTCGGCTGCTACCTGGCCCAGGATAAGCCTGGCAATGGTCTTGTCCTCGCTCAACTCGGATTGTTTGGAAAACAGCTCCACGGAGGAGGGAAACAGGTCCTGCAGGGCCAGCGTGTACTTGATCTGTTTTTTGCCGTCCTTCTTGCGCCCCACACGCATACCGGCCTCCAATTTGTTGGCCTGCTCGCAAACCATGGTCGAGTCAACCCGGGTAATGGAGTGGCCTGCTGCCTGCTGCTCCCCGTAGTGGCGCGAGAAGAGGTGATAGACCTGCTGATAGGCCTGCTCAAAAAAGCTCACTGGCATGGTGGCCAGCCTGTCGGAGAGGGAGCTGTGGCTGATCTGGGAAGAGGCATCGAGCTTGGCAAACGCCCGGAACTTGGCTGTGTTGAAATAATCTGCTAGGCTCCGCTGCCCTATTCTCTCATCACTTATCAGACCGTAGAGCAGCAGGTAAAACATGCTGCGCCCATACAACTTATGCACCTTGTAATCAACTCTCGTCTGATGGGCAAGAGCAGAAAAGCTCTCCTCGGGAATATACTGCAGTAAGGATTCCACACTTACTTTGGTAGAGGATATAATAGCGGCCATAACTTTTATGCATTATCCTTTCTTTTACGATTCCATAACTCTTCCGAACACTCCTAATTACAAACCCGAAAGAGCGGACAGATAGGCCCTTGCATTCCGTATACAACTGTAAAGGAAACCTAACCCAGCCAATGGAGCAGAATTTTATACATTACAAGAACAGCCTGGGCCGGCGTTACTGCACAATCAGGTACCTGGAAAACAATAAAGCACTATCGATTATCTGGAAAGGCACCGCCACCGGAGAAAGTATAAAAGAGGTGGAGGATGGAATACGGGAGTTTATCGGAAGGCATGATTGCCGCGCCGTTATAATCGATGTACAGGATTTCTTTGATGCTTCTACCGAATTCCTGACAGACATAATAAAATATGATTGGATTAAAAAAGCGGGGAGCAACTCGGATATTCGGCTTATAGCCAATGTAGTAAGCCCAGGGGCCACAATACCAAGAGCAACTCCTGAAAGTGTCCATGGCCCGGAGATAAGGTTCTTTTATCATAAATTGGAAGCCGTGGAGTGGGTTAACAACAATATTTTAAAAGGCTGAAGCGGGACAGGTGTAGAATTAGCAGACCCTGGCCGCGCTCAAATACTGAAGGAATTAGGTATCCAGTTCCTTCGCCTTTAAAGATGTTTGCCAGCAGTTGGAGGCAGTGCCTGAGGAAATAAAAGCTTACTTTAGTAAGAACATGTAGTGACGTGCAATACAGTTCAAAGTAGTAAGTAAAAACTCCCCTCCTTAGACAAGGAGGGGGTAAATAGCTTTCTAACTCCCCAACGCTCTAAATCCAATCACCTTCCCTTAAACTCCGGCTTGCGTTTCTCTACAAAGGCATTCATGCCTTCGGTCTGGTCTTCGGAGGCGAAGCAGAGGTAGAAGTTCTTGCGTTCAAAGTATAGGCCTTCGTCCAGGTTGGTTTCGAAGGAGCGGTTCACGGCTTCCTTGGCGAGTTTTGCCGCTACCGGTGACATCTGCGCTACTTCCGAGGCCAGTTTAAAGGCCTCTTCCAGGTACAGCTCCACCGGCACCACACGGTTTACCAACCCATGCTTCTCTGCTTCGTCGGCGCTCATGAACTTTCCGGTCAGCACCATTTCCATGGCTTTGGCCTTGCCGATGGCTTTTGTCAGGCGCTGCGTGCCTCCGGCTCCCGGCATCACCCCGATCTTGATCTCCGGCTGGCCGAACTGCGCCGTTTCCGAGGCCACGATCATATCGCAGGTCATGGCCAGTTCGCAGCCGCCGCCCAGTGCGAAACCGGATACGGCAGCAATGATTGGTTTCTTCGTCTTGCGGATCTGGTCCCAGGTAGAGAACTGGTCGATGTTGAGCATGTCGATGGCGGTTTTGCCGGCCATTTGTTTAATGTCAGCGCCGGCGGCAAAGGCGCGTTCGTTACCGGTGATGATGATGGCCCGCACGGCATCGTCCTCATCCAGCGCTTTCAGGGCATCGCGCAACTCGCCCATCAGCTGCAGGTTCAGGGCGTTCAGCTCTTTAGGTCTGTTTAATTGGATAAGCGCCACGTGCGGCTGCGCCTGCGGGGTTACAAGTATAAATTCCATAGTTTAGATAAGTTTCGGTTAATGACGTATGAAGTTAGCTTTTTGCTGCAAGTATGGAAACGAGCAAAGTATAAACTACCGGCTCACGATCTGGAAGGTAGTACGCGTGCGTTGCTCCAGCAGCACCTCCCTGCCCTCTGAGATGCGCTTTATACTTTCTGCATTGTAGTTCTTGATGGTATACAGCTGCAGGTTGGTGTTGTAGTGGATTACGAACTGGTCCTGCAGCGTCTGTATCAGCCGCTGCAGGCGCTCCTGGTTGTAATCGGTGCAGATGGAGAAGGAGATAGCCGAGTTTTGCATCAGGTTGATCTTAATCCGCAGTTCCGAGAGCGCGTTAAAGATCGTGCCCAGGTTCTTCTCCGAGATAAAGGTAAAATCCTTCACCCCAAACGACACCAGGCACTGCTTCTCTTTGATAATGTAAGCCGGTGCAATCACCTCAAAGCGGCAGTCGCAGATTTTAGTGCCTTCGCCCTCCGGGTTCAGGAAAGACTTCACATAGAGCGGTATCTTTTTATTGGCCAGCGGTTTTATGGTTTTGGGATGGATCACAGAGGCGCCGTAATAGGCCATCTCCACCGTTTCCTGGTAAGATATCTCCGGGTAGCGCACGGTATCCGCAAAATATTTGGGGTCAGCGTTGAGCAGACCTTCCACATCCTTCCAGATGTACATGCTGTCGGCATCGAGGCAGAAGGCAAAGATGGCGGCGCTAAAATCGGAGCCCTCGCGGCCCAGGGTAGTGGTGAGGCCGTTGTTGGTGCCCCCCAGGAAGCCCTGCGTTACCACCAGTCCTTGCTGCAACAGGTGGGGCACGTCGCGGCGGATCAGGCGCTCGGTCCAGGCCCAGTCTACCTTGCCCTCGCGCCAGTTAGTATCGGTTTGGATATACTTCCGGCTGTCTATCAGGGTGTTATAAATATCCTGCTCCGCCAGAAAATAATGCAGTATGGCCGACGAAAAAAGTTCGCCAAAACTGACAGTTTGATCGTATACCCTATCAAAATTGTCGTTCGGGGTGATTCCCTTTAGCTGATCGTGCAGTAGCTCGAACAAATGCTCCAGCCGCTGAAAGGCCGGGTGCTCCTGATCTACCAACAGTTCGCGCAGCACCTGCAGGTGATAATCCTTCAGGCTTGCTAACTCAGAAGAGAAGCTTTGCTGCCGGTAAGCCAGGTGCAGCAGCGCCTCCAAGGCATTGGTGGTCTTGCCCATAGCCGACACCACCACCAGCAGCTGGCCCTCATGGCCCTGCGTTTTAAGGATGCGGGCCAGGTTCCGGAACGATCCGGCGCTTTTTACAGAGGCGCCGCCAAATTTGTATACTTTAATCCTTTCTATACTCATACACGGTAAAATTAGGCATCATTCGGAATATAGCCTAAAAATGATATTTTTGTAATAAATTTAAAGCTATAGGTAAAAATCATCTTTATGAATGACAAACTCGGACTGCCTGTAGGCACAACGCTGGACAGGTTTATCATGAGAAAGCAAGAGGACTTCCCGTTCGCTACCGGGGAGCTGTCTCAGTTGCTTCGCGACATTGCCCTGGCGGCGAAGATCGTGAACCGCGAAATTAACCGCGCGGGCCTGCTGGATGTCACCGGCGCCTACGGTCAGCAGAACGTGCAGGGCGAGGACCAGCAGAAGCTGGACGTGATCGCAAACATCCGCTTTATACGTGCCTTGCGCAACGGCGGCGAAGTGTGCACCATCATTTCGGAGGAGGAAGACGAGGCGATCCAGACGGGCAATACCCGCGGCAAGTACATCGTTGCCATCGATCCGCTGGACGGCTCTTCCAACATCGATGTGAACGTGTCCATCGGCACGATCTTCTCGATCTACCGCCGCACCTCCGACCAAGGCTGCGACGGCACCATGGAAGATTGCCTGCAGCCGGGCGTGCGCCAGGTAGGGGCGGGTTACATCATCTACGGCTCCTCCACCATGCTGGTGTATACCACAGGCGCAGGCGTAAACGGCTTCACCTACGACCCGACGCTGGGCGAGTTCTTCCTCTCGCACCCGAACATCTGCACGCCAAAAACGGGTAAGATCTACTCCATCAACGAGGGTACCTACAACTTTTTCCCGGAAGGGGTGAAGCAGTATGTACAGTATTGCAAGGACAACGAGTACTCGGCGCGCTATATTGGCTCGCTGGTGGGCGATTTCCACCGAAACCTGCTCAAGGGCGGCATTTACATCTACCCCTCCACTACTAAAGTGCCCAAGGGCAAGCTGCGCCTGATGTATGAGTGCAACGCGCTGGCGTTTATTGTGGAACAGGCCGGCGGAAAGGCTACCGACGGCTCGCAGCGCATCATGGAGCTGGTGCCAACAGAACTGCACCAACGCTGCCCGCTGTTTATCGGCTCGCCCGAGATGGTAGACAAGGCGGAGGAATTCCTGAAGGCCGAAGTGGCCGTAAACTAACCCAACCCATCCCAACACATCTGGAATTAGTAATCAACAACAGCATCACAAAGGCAGCGGGCGGAAAGCTCTCTGCCTTTCTTGCTTTTAGCGGCTGCTGTACCTTAGCCTGGTTTCGGCTTTCTGGATCTCCCGCTTGAGTATAAGGCGGGCAATGCGGGTGGCAATGATCTCCTCGTCGGCATCCACCATGGCCTGTTTTACCTTTTGCTCGTCCACGTCAATACGGTAGAGGATGTGCAACAGGCGGCTGAAGTCGTTGCGGAGGAGCTGCTGCACGAGGTGAGCCAGCTTAAACTCCAGCGCCTCCAGGTTGGTAGAGGGCAAGTTATCCACCTCAAAAATGCGCTGCAGGTGGTTGGTGGTGCCCGTAAGTATGGCAGGTGAGTACGGCATCAGGCAAAGGTACGTATACTTTAGAAAATGCTGCTGAAACTATAAATAGCTGAAAGCGGCAATGTTTATACTTTATACTTTGATTAGGGTATAAAGTATACTTTTATGCCTCCCCCGCTTATGCGTTATAGCCCACGTTGCGATTACCCCGTCCCCACCCCGAGGGGAGCTATCAAGGATTCTGGACGAAAGGCTATTTGCCAAAGGACAGAGTATAAAAGCACTTATGCTTCTCATGCTTATACTTGTGGCAACGCTAAAGCTGCAGCTACTGAATCTGATCCCAGTCTTTCCGTTGAGCGCCTTGTAAATTTACGGTGCCGAGCCGGAGGCGAGGCAGCCCGAGGTACGAGGGCAGGAAATGTACACAGCGCGATGCGGGAAGACGAGGCCTCCCGGCCTGGAGGGAGCCAAAGTATGAAATGCAACAGTAGGTATGTAAGTCTGGAGGATCCGGGAGCTACAAAGTATAGCTTGGCTCAAGTTGCGGAAAGCGGCGGCTAGGGAAGTATAAATCAAGTATACAGTATGCCCTACGCGGATTAGGAAATCCGTAGCAGAGAAGGTTCCGGACAGGGATGTCCGGAACAGCGAAAGGGAGCCGGTCGAGTTGAAAACCCAACGAATAAAAAGACACGGGCTGCAAGCCCGCGCCAGCAGAAGTATGGGCAAAGTACAGCTCAAGTATAAAGTAGACGCTCCTATGCTTCCATACTTCAGGCTATGTATAAGCCGGCTGAAACAAAAAGCCCTCCGTTGGGGAGGGCTTTTATATTTATGCTTCCTTCTCGGATTTCTTCTTGGAAGGCTTTTTCTCGGCAGGGGCTTTTTCCTCAGCCTCTGGTTTTTCTGTTGCCTTTTTTGATTCAGGTTTAGCTGCCTCAGTAAAGCCAACGTGTTGTCGCACGATGGCGTACCAGGTCGCCAGCTTTTTCATGTCCGACACGTATACGCGGTCCTCGTCGTAGTTTGGCAGCACGCTGGCCATAAACTCCTTGTAGTCTTCGTTTCCGGGCTTATCGCTCAGCGGCAGGCTCTCGCCATACTTTTCGTTTACGCGGTCAAACACTTCTGCAAGCGGCACGGTGCCCTCCCCGTCAGTAGTATAGATAGAGATCTCGTCGAGCAGCGACATGCGGTGGCGCGCCTGCGCTACCATGGTCTTAGGGTTCTCCTCCAGGCTCTCCAAAATCACACCGGTGCGTGTAGGCTTTACTACACGGTACAGGCCACTCTGGCCAGAAACTGCTGCAACTTGTCTTAAATCAATAGGCATAGGTAGTATGTCTGTTTCGTTTATAATTTAAATACGATTGGGATGCTGGCATCCACGCCAAAGCCGGGCGCCTTAAACTTAAGCAGCCTGGCCACGCGCAGCGCCTCCTCGCCAGTGCCTGCACCGGCATTGCGCAATACTTTAAAATTAGACGTGGACCCATCCGGGTTCACAGTGAAGCTGATGATGCAGTCGCCCTGCACGCGGTTGCGCTTGGCCAGCATCGGGTACTGCAGCTCCTTATAGATGGCTTTGTACATGGCCTCCTGGCCTCCCTCATAGAAGTCTGCCACAGGAATGGGCTTGTCAGGTACCCAAACGTTTTCCTCTTTAGAGGCCTGAGCCGTTGCCTTGCTGCCGCTTTGGGCACTCGCCGTAACTGCCAGCATGGCAAATAAAATAAACAAAAATGAAATTCTGGTTCTCATAAGGGTAAACATTTAAAATTTTCTACATCACGGGGCCTGCCGCCTCTCCAGTTAAATGTTAACCTTGGTTCGCTCAGTGCTGATTCTGCACCTGCGCGTTCACCTCGTCTATAAAGGTAAGGATCTCGTCGCGGCCAATCTGCTTTTCTGAGGAAGTGCGGAACATCTGGGGCAGTTCATCCCATGTTTCACGCAGTTTACGCTTCCACGCGGCTATGGTTGAGTCTGTCTTGATGGACGACTGCTTGTCGAGTTTGGTGAACACGATAACAAACGGCACGCCCATGTTGCCGAGCTGGTGGATGAACTCCACGTCTGGGGCCATCGGGTCGTGGCGGCTGTCTATCAGCACAAATACGCAGGTCAGGTTTTCCCGCTTCTGCAGGTAATAGTTGATCATACGGCGCCATTCCTCGCGCGAGCTCTTGCTCACTTTGGCGTAGCCGTAGCCGGGCAAATCCACCAGGTACCACTCATCATTAATAAGGAAGTGGTTGATGAGTTGGGTTTTGCCTGGCTGCCCCGATGTTTTGGCAAGCTTCTTCTGCTCGGTAAGCATGTTGATGAGCGACGATTTGCCCACATTGGAGCGCCCGATAAAGGCGTACTCTGGCTTATCGGGGGTAGGGCAGGCCTCCACCTTTGTGTTACTCATCAAGAATTTAGCTTCCTTAATAACCATGCTATAACGTTTTGTGGTTCTGGTAAGTGAGGTCCCTCGCTGTTTTTAGCAGGAGAGGCACCCCTCAGGCCCCCGTTTCTAAGGGAGGCGCAACGTATAAACCCCAAAGGTAGCGAATAAATTCTCCACGGCTGGCGGCGTTTATGGCCGCCTTACCTGTAACGCAGAAACCGGCAGAAAATTTTCGGAGCGCGCCGGCCTTGCTCATACTTGTATAGGAACTACCCTGTGAAAAGTTGTCTGATTAGTGGAAAAAATATCGCTTGTTAATATAATATATTATATATATTTGCTGTCGATTCAATTTCGTGTGAGTAACTTTATACCTACGCCTCCTTTGCTGGCAGGCAGCCCGAAAAGCCCGCTTACTCTTTTCGGAGATCCAATACGTACACAGTTCAGAAAGTTTTATAGGGATATATGTGTTTAACATATACTAAATTTTATATATCTCGTATAGATGCAGGATTAGCTATGCCGACTGTAGAGGCTGCATCATGATCCGAAAGTATTTACCATCACCCAAACATTTAGGAAAGTATAACAAACCCTTTATCACATGAATTATTTAGCCAAATCGTTCTCGCGGGTTTCTCTGCTGCTTGCCATGGTATGCCTTTTGGCTGCCACTGCATCGGCACAAAGCACCAGGAAACAAATGCGAACCGCCAACAAATTTTTTAAGAAGGAAAATTACCGCGCGGCGCTGCCTTACTATGACCAGGTGCTGGCTGCGGACCCTAACAATGCCAAGGCCCTGTACTTTGCAGGCATCAGCTACCTGACCTTCGACAAGGAGAAGTCGGCTGATTACCTGTACCGCGCTGCAGAGCTGAACCCGAAAGTGGACAAAGAGCTGGAGTACTGGCTGGGCCGTACCGACCACATTAACTACCGCTTCGACAGCGCCATCGAGCACTTCCAGAACTACCAGAAAACCATCAAACCCCGAAACGTAGAGCGTAAGGAGGAAGTGGCGCAGCTGATCCAGTACGCTAAGAACGCCAAGCGCGAGGTAGCAAACCCTAAGGACGTGTTTGTGAAGAACCTGGGTGGTGACGTAAACACGGCATTCTCGGAGCACAGCCCGGTTATTTCGTCAGACTACAACTACCTGCTGTTCACCTCCCGCGCGGAGGGAGCCACCGGTGGTAAGGCAGCCGAGGATGGCGAGTACTTCGAGGATATCTTTGAGACCAACCGTACTGGCGTGGACTCTTGGGAGAAACCGCGCATTGTGCCAGGTGCCCTGAACAGCCCCGGCCACGATGCCTCTATCCAACTGTTCGACAACGATACAAAGCTGCTGCTCTACCAATCGGTTAACAACGGCGACATTATGGTGTCTGAGCGCCAGCCCGACGGAAGCTGGGGCACACCGAAGAGCATCAGCGACAAAGTAAACACCCGCGACTTTGAGTCTGACGCCTACATCACGCCAGACGGAACCACGCTGTTCTTCTCCACCAGCCACTACTCTGAGAACGGTGACCTGGACCTGTATATGGTGCAGCGCGACAAAGGCGGCAACTGGGGCAACCCCAAGAGCCTGGGCAGAACGATTAACTCCCGTTTCGACGAGGACAGCCCCTACCTGTCGGCTGACGGTACCCTGTTCTTCGCCTCGCGTGGACACAACAGCATGGGTGGCTACGATATCTTCGCTTCCAAGTATGACTCGGTGGCACGCCGCTGGGCCCGTCCGGAAAACCTGGGCTCCCCGATCAACACGCCGGATGATGACACCTACTACCGTTTGGCGCCGGACGGAAGCTACGCTTACCTGTCGTCTTACCGCATTGGTGGCTACGGAGAGAAGGATATCTACACCATCAACTACATCAAAAACGCGGATGTGAAAGGCCGTGTGCTGGTGCAGGGCGACAGCACCCTGACACTGCCAGGCGTGGAACTGATCTTCAACGGTCAGCAGGCGGATAACCGCCCGATCTCTTACCGCGATGTGAGCAAGCCGGACTCCGCTACCTATAACGTGAACGTGCTGTCTGGCCGTAACTACCAGGTGCAGCTCTCTCTGGACGGCGAGGTGCTGGAGACGCAGGAGTTTGAAGTGCCGGTTGTACTCGACGATACGACGACGATCAGAAAAGACTTCTTCGTGACTTTGGATGACACGACGGCTGCCCGTATCGCGCGACTTGCGCCGGACGCGGCTGTGGGTGATTTCCAGATGGAAAACATCTACTTCGCTACAGACAAGTATGACCTGCGCCCGGAGGCAATCCAGGAGCTGGACAGAATTGCTGAGATCATGAAGGCAAACCCAACGCTGAACATCAGCATCGAAGGCCACACCGACTCACGTGCCAGCGACTCTTACAACATGACACTGGGCCAGAACCGTGCTGACGCCGCTTTCGATTACCTGGTGGGCAAGGACATCTCGGCTAAGCGTATGGTAACGGTAAGCTACGGCGAGAGCAGACCAGCTGTGCCGAACACATCGGCTGACAACATGCAGCTGAACCGCAGAACGATCTTCCGTGTGCTGAAGCGTGAGGAGATTCAGCAGGGACAGGAAGTGCAGTAAACTGAAAGCATGGCCTTCGCGCCAGCAGAACTATACTCCAGAAGCAGGCCGGCACATGCCCGGCCTGCTTTTTTTATATTTCGGAACATAATCTGCGGAATATAGTTTTAGGTACAGTATTTTTGCCCTGTTACAATCATTTTATCCTAACCCATGGCGGTAGTACCTTATAAAGACCAGAACGAGAACAAGAAGTCGCAGGTGGCCACGATGTTTAACAACATTGCCGGCAAGTATGATTTCCTGAACCACTTTTTGAGCGCTGGCATCGATATTATCTGGAGAAAGAAGGCCGTAAGCCTGCTGGCTCCCCAAAAGCCAAAGCAGGTGCTGGACATTGCCACCGGTACTGCCGACTTTGCCATTGAGACCCTGCGCCTGAACCCGGATAAAATCACGGGCGTGGACATCTCGGAGGGCATGCTGGCCGTAGGACGGGAGAAGCTGGCCAAGAAGGGCCTCACCGATAAGATTGAGCTGAAGTATGGCGACTCGGAGAACCTGCCGTTTGCCGATAATACGTTTGATGCCATTACGGTGGCCTTTGGCGTGCGCAACTTTGAGAACCTGGAGAAGGGCCTCTCGGAGATGTACCGCGTGCTGAAGCCGGGCGGAATGGCCGTGGTGCTGGAGTTCTCCATGCCGCGCGCCTTCCCGATGAAGCAGCTCTATCAATTTTATTTCAAGAATATACTACCAGCGGTAGGTAAACTCGTTTCTAAGGATACTGCTGCCTATACGTACCTGCCCGAGTCGGTGCAGGCGTTCCCGGACGGGCAGCGTTTTTTAGACATCTATCAAAAAGTCGGATTTAGGACCACGAAATGGCATTCACTCACATTTGGCATAAGCTCGATCTACACAGGCAAAAAATAACCTTTTGCGGCCTGTTTATACTTGGTCTGCTGCTATGCGGCACAGCCCAGGCCCAGCAAAAAGTAAACGCCCTGAACAAGCCCGGCTACGACGAGCGGCCCGTGCACTACGGTTTTTACCTGTCCCTGCCGCTCACCAAGTATAACGTGCATCACTCGCAGGAGTATGTTGACCGTATTGCGCAAGGTAGTGATGAAGCCATCAACCCCAAAAACTCCCTGGGCTTTTATACCGGTCTAGTGCTGAACGTGCGCCTGGCCGATTACCTGGATGCCCGCTTTGTGCCGGGGGTAGGGTTTTACAGCCGTACCCTAGAGTTTACCCGGGTGCCTACTGTTGAGGAAACGGAGGACGTCATGTTTGAGACGATCAGCAACACCATGATCGAGTTGCCGGTGCTGCTGAAGTATAAGTCCAAGCGCCGCTCCAACTACAGGCCTTACATCGTGGCAGGCGTTAAACCGGGTATCGATTTAGGAAAAGGTACTAATGGTGCTAAGGTTGATAATAACCTGGAGGTGGAGAAGTTTGACCTCGCGCTGGAGTATGGCATCGGCGTCGATATCTTTTACCCCTACTTTAAGTTTGCCCCGGAGCTGCGTTTCTCGCACGGCCTGATGAACCAGCATAAGCTTTTGTCAAATAGTACCTACAGCCGTTCTATCGACAAGCTGACCCATCACAACGTATCACTCATACTTTTCTTTGAATAAGAAATGACCAGGATTGCATTAGTTACCGGGGCCACCTCAGGCATCGGGCTTGCCACTGCCATAGAGTTGGCGCAAAAAGGATACCGCATCATCGCAACGGGTCGCCGTGAGGAACGCCTGCAGGAGCTGCAGCAAAAGCTGGGTACTGACAAAGTATACCCGCTGGTGTTCGACGTGCGCGACAGGGAGGCGGTGCTGGAGGCCGTTGCTTCGTTGCCGGATGCGTGGCGGAAGGTGGAGGTGCTGGTGAACAATGCCGGAAACGCCCATGGCCTGGCGCCGGTACAGGATGGCTCTTTGGAAGACTGGGACGCCATGATAGACATTAACGTAAAAGGGCTGCTGTACGTGACCAAAGCTGTGCTGCCGCTGCTGCAGGAGCAGGGCAGCGGCCATATTGTCAACATCGGCTCTATTGCCGGCAAGGAAGTGTATCCGAACGGTAACGTGTACTGCGCCTCCAAGCATGCTGTGGATGCCCTATCTAAGGCGATGCGCATGGACCTGGTGCAGTATGGCATTAAGGTATCAGAGATAAACCCGGGGCTGGTAGAGACGGAGTTCTCGGAGGTCCGCTTTAAGGGAGACGTTGAGCGCGCTGCCTCGGTGTACAAGGGTTTCGAGCCGCTGCAGGCCCAGGATATTGCCGAGTTGATCGCTTTTATCGTGACGCGCCCTGCGCATGTGAATTTGGCGGAGGTGCTGGTGCTGCCTGCTGCCCAGGCTTCATCTACCATTGTGGTGAAAGAGCAGTAAGCTGGCAAAGTATAAAGCAGAAGTCCCCGCCTCCCTGAAGTATAAAGTTCAGGGAGGCGGGGACTTCTGCTTTTACCCCTCTTTTTCGCCTACTGGTAGAAGTATTGCTTAAAACCCCTCCCGGTCGAAGGCGTGTACGCGTACGTCGCTGGTGCGCTTGTCTTTTGTTTCCGGGCCGGCCTCCAACTCCGTACCACGTACAGTGTCGTACACGCGGGTTTTCTTCCCCCAGCCGCCAACTCTGGACTTATCCGTTATCTCATCTTCCCCACGGCCACCCACAATCTTTACCTTGATGCTTTTCCTGACCTCTCCGCTAACCTCAAACTTATCGTCTTCAGCCAGACCATGCAGGGTGATCAGCTTTGTTTCCGGGCGCTTAAAGATGCGGTGGTACGTCACCATATCATCAGACTTGCGGCGCACGGTTACCTCTGTTTCCTCGTCGTTCAGGCGCTTCACCTCAAATTTGTCCTCCTCGTCGGTGCCTATTACTAATACTTCCTTTGCCAGAATTTCATAGAATTTAGCAGCCGCCTCGCGCAGCTGATTCCGGCGGCTGATGAGCTTCTCGCTCGTGCGCTCCCCCTCCAACTCATAGATAGCCTCCGGGAACTGGCGCACCGCCTGCGCTATTACCTCGTCGGTTATACTTTGCTGCAGCGCCACGGCCAGCGAGTCGAACTGCTCACGGGTGACTTTAGAGAGCGCCCGCTGGTCTATAAACTGCGAGTTAATGGTAAGGGCATATACATCCTCAAAGTCTTCATCAAACGACTCGAACTTACGGATAGCCCAGTTGCGGCTGAAGATCCAGGGGATGATGCCGTCCTGGAACCGGTAAAAGGCGTTGTCGCGGTCTTTGGGAATGGGGCGGTAGTAGTGGTTGCCGCCGCGCTCGAACTCTGCCCATTCCCACTGCCCCTCGTGGCGATCCCAGTCGTTGATGAGCAAGTCGAATAGGCGCGCCTTGGCGAAGGCTGTCTGGTCTATGAAATGATCGTCCTCTCCGAACCGATGATTTAGCATTTTGCCGCTGCCCACTATGTCGCTGGGGTTGCCAGTGATCTCGTCCACCATGCGCTCGTCGGTATACTTTTCTTCCAGCATGTATACCTTGTTGCTGGCTACTTCCTCGTGCTCGCCAAAGTCGGCATCGTGGGGGCGCACATACACCAGCTGCGGCGCGGCGTGCGGAATGCCGGCTGCCCTGGCCATGGGCGGAAGGACCAGCGCACCGTACGGGTTAATGGCCGAGATCTGGTCGCGGAGGATGTTTACCACAAAGGTCTTGCGCCATACGTTGGGCAGCACTTCAGAGGGCTCCTTGTCGAGGGAGCGGAGGGCATACGTCTTATTGTTGGGGCCGACCATGGTAAAGCTGGTTGTCTGGAAACCGCCGCCGAGCTTCTCCACCTTCAGGCCGCCCCAGGTGGTATCCATCTCGAACACCGGCACGGTAACGGGAGCACTCCAGAGCGGGCGGTGGTGCTGTCCCCAGAACAGGCGGTGCAGGAAACCGCGCTTATAATGCGCGCCTGCTTTAACCGTCACGCTGTCTGTGGCCTTAGGGTCGGTTTTCAGGCGTTGGTATACTTCAGCATCTACTACCGGGGTTTCGGCATAGAAGTTCTTCCTGGCACAGCCAGCCGAAGTGATTAAGATAAGGGCAAGAATAACCTGCCTCCAATATGGTTTCATACAGATGTAGATTCTGTTTAGTAGCTTATTTAACGTAAAACGACAGTAATGTTTTCATGTGAACGGAGGTCATGCTTTAGGCAAGGGACGAAATAAAGCAGTGAAGGTAATTTGGAGTATGTTTATACTCCAAACAGGCCAAATACGATTTATGTTATGGGAAAGTATAGAGGTGCGCTTGGTCCGACTCCAGGAAACCCGATACAGATTCAGTGCTTTAGGTGGATTGTTGTCTAAACAAATATTGTGGAGAATTAGAGAAATACTCCTACCTTTGCTCGCTTTTAAAAATATAGCTTTGCAAAGATATATTGTTTTCTTCCTGCTGATACTTGCCTCCCTGGTGAGCCACGCGCAAACCCGTATTTCGGGACAGGTAACGGATGCCGCGACGGGCGAGGCCCTTCCTTTTGTGGGCATCTTCGTTAAGAATTCCTCTATTGGTACTTCCACGGATGTGGAGGGCAAGTATAGCATCCGTCTATCCACCACGCCCGACTCCCTGACGGCTGCCTTTGTGGGATACCTGCCGCTCACGCTGCCGGTGCAGAAGGGGGTGGCCGTGCAGACGCTGGACTTTAAGCTGCGCACCAACGCGCAGCAGCTGCAGGAGGTGGTGATCCGCCCCGGCGAAAACCCGGCCTGGCCCATCATGCGCCGCGTGATGGAAAACAAAAATGCCAACGATAAGCGCAAGCTTACCGCTTACCAATACGAGGCCTACACTAAAATGCAGTTCGATGTGGACAACGTGGGGCAGCAAAAAGGCAAGGGCGTCGTGGGCAAGGCCATCACCTCGCTGGTAGACTCGCAAATGTACCTGGCCGGCGAGGATGGCAAAAAGCTACTACCGTTCTTTATCTCCGAGTCCCTCTCTGATTTTTACTATACCCGCGACCCGAAGCGAAACAAGGAGATCATCAAAGCCACAAAGGTAACAGGCATAGGCCTGCAGGACGGTACGCTGGTCTCGCAGGTGATCGGCAGCAGCTACCAGGACTATAACTTCTACCAGAATTGGGTGAGCGTGCTGCAGAAGAACTTTATCAGCCCGATTGCCGACGGCTGGAAGGGCTACTACAACTACGAACTGGAGGACAGCACCTACATCGGCGACGACTGGTGCTACGAGCTAAGCTTTAAACAGAAGCGCCCGCAGGACCTGGCCTTTAACGGCCGCATGTGGGTTACGGCGGATGGCTACGCGCTGCGCAAGCTGGAGGCTACTGTCAGTAAATCAGCCAACATCAACTTTGTGGAGGGTATTGCCCTGAAGCAGGAGCTGCAGCAGGTGGGGGAGAAGGCCTGGATGCCGGCTGGCACGGAGGTGAAGATCAAGATCGTGGGCCTTACACCGAAGCGCCCGGGCATATTAGCCAAGGTGTATACTTCTTACCGGGATGTGGTGGTGAACCAGCCCGAGGAGACGACCTTCTTCGATAAGCCGGTGGAGCTACTGGCCGGGGCCGACAGGCAGGCAGCGGATTTCTGGGAGCAGCGCCGCCACGATACCCTCAGTGTAGCCGACCAGCAGGTATACGCCACCATCAACGCCCTCCGCGAAACGCCCAAAGTGAAGCGCTTTACAGAAGTGGTGACGGTGCTGGGTACCGGCTACAAGAGTTTTGGGAAGGTAAGTTGGGGGCCTTGGCCGTATACGTATGCTTACAACGACGTGGAGGGGCACCGCTTTCAGATGGGCGGCAAGACCAACATCAACTTCAGCAACAAACTGGAGCTGCGCGGGTATGCAGCCTACGGCACCGACGACCAGAAGTATAAATATAGCCTGGGCGGGCGCTATATCTTCAGCCGCAAGCGCTGGAGCGAAGTTGGGTTTACGCACTCGGAGGATCTGGGGCAGGTGGGGTTGATGTCAGATAAACTCGAGTCGAGCCCGTTCTTCCTGGGCTTTTCCAGGTTTGGGGAGCTACGCCGCCCGATCATGGTGCGCGAGACCAACTTATACCTGCAGCGCGACGTGCTGCGCGGCGTGACCGAGCGCATCAGCCTGCGCAAACGCTATTTTAACCCGCAGTACGATTTTGCCTACTACAAGAATGGGCCCGACAAGCCCGATGATATCTCCAGCAGTTTTACCTCCACGGAGGTAAGCTTCCTGACGCGCTACGCCAAAGATGAGGTGTACGTGGAGAACGACAACGAGCGCATCAGCCTGGGCAGCGGCAGTTATCCGGTGCTGAGCCTGAAGTATACGCTAGGGCTTAACAACGCCTTGGGCTCTACGGTGGATTACCAGCGCGTGGACCTGGGGGTGGAGCAGGAGTTCGTGATGGGCCGCCTGGGCAATGCGCTCTACAGGCTGGAGGCTGGCAGGATCTTCTCGCCGGTGCCGTACCCGCTGCTGGAGGTGCACACCGGCAACGAAACCCCCTTCTACTACGACGCCACCTATAACCTGATGGATTACTTTGAGTTCGCCAGCGATACCTATGCCGCGCTGCACTACGAGCAGTATTTCGAGGGGCTGCTGTTCAACCGGCTGCCGCTCATCAAGAAGCTCAAGTGGCGTGTTTTGGGCTCGGCCAACATCCTCTACGGCAGCCTCAGCCAAAGTAACCAGAACCTGATGCCGGAGCTAACACCCGCAGGTAATCGGCAGGAGTCGTTTAAGCAGCTGGGGCACACGCCCTACGTAGAGTTGGGCTATGGCATTGAGAACATCTTTAAAGTGCTTCGTGTGGATGCTTTCCACCGCCTCACCCACCTGGACGAGGGGACCCGGAAGTTTGGGCTCAAGTTCTCGGTGCAGTTTAAGCTGTAGAAGTATAAGTTAAAGTATAAAAAGGCCGGAGCCGCAAGTATAAACCTGCGGCTCCGGCCTTTTTGGCTAGTATAAGTATGACTCTCACAAATGGCCCTCGCTCGCCTCTGGCGGGTGTAAACAATCCCACGTCCTCTGGCCGCTGAAGTTTATACTTTCACGCCTATACTTTTATACTTATTATGTCACGTGGCGGGACGCCACCAAGTAATGCACACTCGCCAGAGGCGAGCGAGGGCAGCTGAGAAGGGATGATTGCTCTTTCGGATTTGCAATCTGAAAGTAACTACTATTGGGATTTGTAATCCCTTTCCAGTCCGTAGTTGGTTCACTGCGCTCGCAAAGTATAAAACCGGATTGCAAATCCTTATATGAAGTGCTTCCGGATTACAAATCCGGAAGAGCGAAGTATGAGCCGCTCTTAGTTTTGCATCGCCAGTTGAAAACTGGCCCCAGGAAAGCCACAAGATACAATCTTGCGGCAGGCAATAACTTAAGGGTAGTATAAGGTTATTTAAACGATCGCAACCTACTGCCTTACCACTTTCATCCTTCTTCTCTGCACTGGTTTTGGCTCCTGCTGTGGCTGACGGTAGTACCAGATCGCGAAGCCGGAGATGGAAAGTATGCCCGGCATCAACCCGAAAAAGGCATAGAGCAGCTGCACGAACAGCCCGGCAAAGTCGCCGAAGTGGATGGGGTGCAGCGAGGTGAGGAAGCGGTCGAGCCAGGGCTGGTCGCGGACAAAGTATGGCGCACCCAGCTCGCCGGTGGTATAGTCTGCCTGTAGCTTACTGTAGAACCTGCCGTAGTAGGAGGGGTCGGAGTGCAGGCGGCCCAGCAGCTGTATCTTCCCCTCCTCGTTAACCGGGAAGCGGAGGTAGGTGATCTCGAAATCAGGATATGCGGCGCGCGCCTCTGCCAAAGCCGCATCTACGGAGGCGGTTATCTCCGGCACGGCTACTTCTTTCGGGCCTCCCTTCAGGGCAGCATTTACCACCGTAATAGCCAGTGACAGACCGGTGACGCACATCAGCAGGTTAAACGCCAGCGCCCATACCCCCACCACGCGGTGCAGGCCGGAGAACATACTGCGGCGGCTGCTAAAGCTGATCTTCTGCCGGAAAGTGAGCACCTTTATAACAGACCGGCGGTAAAGTATAAACCCGGTGATGGTGAGGAAAAGCAGCGCCACGCCCACCAGCAGCACCACAATCTTACCCGGCGTGCCCGAGAGCAGGTTGTAGTGGATGTTGAGCACCACGTAAGAGAAACGATTGTGCGCCTGGCCCACCGTATGAAGTCTCTCGCCGGTCTCAGAGTGTACAAAGAGCCACCTGCGCAGCTGCCCCTGCCGCAGCTCATACAGCAGCGCCTCGTTGGGCGAGGCCGGAAGCGACGGCACGCGTATGTCCCAGCCCGGGTTTTCCGCCCTCACCCAGCCGATCGATTTATCCACCTGAAGCGACGAGGCGGGCCTTTCCAGCTGCGAGTGGCTGGCGAACATGGCCTCGTCGATGTCATCATCAAAAACAAGTATAACACCAGAAAGGCTGATAACCAGGATGAATATCCCGGCTATCAGTCCGCACCAATGGTGAATGGAAAATGTACGTTTTACGCGTCTCTTCAAAATATTACCACTTATAGGCAGCCCCCAACTGGAACCTGGCGCCGTTAGCTCTTGTAAAGTTGTCGTGGCGGCCGTACCAGTAGGCCTGCGGCAGGTAGTAGGCCTTGTCGAGCAGGTTCTCCACGCCCAGGTTCAGGCTCAGTTTCTCGGTGGCCTGGTAAGAGGCGGCCACGTTGAACACATTGAATGCCTCTACCGGTCCCTGACCGGAGGAATAGCCTCCTTTGGCGTTTGGCTCAAAGCGATCACGCTCGCCGGAGTAAACCCACTGCAGGTTCACGCTTAGGTTGTTTACCGGTGTCAGGTTGAGGTATGAGGTAAATTTGAAGGGCGGGATGCGCAGACTGGTTAGGTATTTGTCTTCGGTGTCGTTATACTCGCCGTTGTTGTTGATGTCGGCCTTGCCCTCGCTGTAAGAGGCATTGGCCCCCAGCGTGATCTTTTGAGAGATGAACAGGTCTACCAAAGCCTCAAAGCCTTCCACACGCTCGGGCGCACGCTCTATTTCGTATACACCGGCCTCGTTGGCAATCAGGTTGGCGCCCAGCTTGGAGGTGCTTATGTAGTAGGCGCCGCTGAAAGAGGCAATGCCGATCTGGCTGTGGAAACCGGCTTCGTAGTTGTTCACAATCACCGGCTCCAGGTCCATCTGCGAGATGAAGTCCTCCTTGGCGCTGCGTACATAACGGCCCACATCGATCATGGAGAACCCTTGTGAGTAGCTAATGAAGGGCTTGAAGTACTCTAGGGCAGAGTAGCGGAGGCCGGCATTAAAGGTACTGGCATTGAACTTCAGCTCGCCGCCCTGCACATAATCGCCGCCGGCGCCGCTGGCCAGCACCAACTGCTGGAAATCATCCACGTTGATAGACACGTTATCGAAACGGTAACCGGCCTTAAAGTTCAGGTGCTGCAGGATGTTGAGCTGCAACTGAGCGTAAGGCGCCAGGTTCTTCAGGTCCATTTCCGGTACCCAAGTGCGGCCGTCCACCAGTGGCTGTGAAGTAACGTCGTTCAGATAATCGGCACCATACACCACGCTGCCTTCTACATCACTGCTGATGCTAAAAGGTGTGTTCAGGTTCAGGCGCACCCCGTGTTTTGCTGATTTAATGGTAGACTGCCCGCCGCCCTCGAAGTAGGGCGTATAGCCGTAGACGGTATAAAAGTCTTGCAGGTAGGCGCTCAGCTCCATACTTGTGTTCAGGGAGAGATTCTTGCCGATGTAACGCAGCTGGGCGTTATGGTTATACTTGGTGCCCTCCGGCTCGCCCTGTACTTCGCCCTTTACGCCGATAGAAGGCGTCACGCCATATACGCCCTCCTGTAGCACGTAGTCAGAGTTCTGGCGGCTGCCGAAGTAGTTGTACATGGCTTCTACGCGGTGGTCGGAGCTGAAATTATAGCCCGCCTTGGCAAAGCCGTTGTACATCTTTGTCTCGCCCAGGCCATATACCGGGGAGATTACCTCACCCTCGCCGTCGCGCAGCACGCCGGTTTTCTCATAGGTGCCGCTGGCTACGTAGTCGAAGTTTTCAATCTTACCGGTAAACTGCTGGGAAATACGGCCGCCCAATGATTCATCCGGATGAAAGAGCATGCCGGTGCCGGTAAGTGAAGTATAGGCGCTAAACGGTTTGCTGGTGTTAGGTTGCTTGGTGATGTAGTTGATCAGGCCGCCGTCGGCCCCGTTGCCATACACGGCGGTGGCTCCCTTTACTATTTCCACACGCTCAATGGCGCTTGGGTCGATGGTGCGCACATCGCGGCTGCCGTTGCGCAAGGGCGTAGACTGCGGAATGCCGTCCACCATAACCAAGGCATTGCGGCCGCGCAGGGTTTGGCCTACGTTGCTGGTGGTGTTGCTGTTAAGCGCCAAGCCGGGCACGGTGTTGGCGAGTATGTTAGACAGGTCAGTGCTGATCTGCGACTGCACCTGCAGCGTGCGCGAATCCAGCACGTACACTGAGGCGGGGGTCTCGTCCAGCGTTTCCACCGTGCGGCTCGCCGACACCACTACTTCATCCAGAGAGCTGGTGCTGGGCTCTACCGTGAAGCTGAGGTTTAAGTTATCGCCGGCGTTAAGGGTTACCGGCTGGCGCACGGCCTTATAGCCCACGCCTCCCACGCGCAAAGTATAGGTGCCCGGTTTGATGTTGCTGATGGTGAACTCGCCGGCCGCATTGGTGTTTGTTCCGAGCACGGTGCCCTCCAGAGCTACCGTCAGCAGCTCCAGGGCCTGCCCTTTCGGTGAGGTTACCTTGCCGCTGATGCTGGCGTTTTGGCTTTGCGCCTGCCCAGCGGACAAAGCAAAAAGCCAGAGAATCAGGAGTAGATACTTTCGCATGTATAAGTAAATTTTATTTAGACTGATTATAGATAAGGCAAAAGTATATGCTAGGACTTTAACAGGCAAGACTTATTTAAATTAAATCTAAATAAGCGTGCCAACACCGGAGCCTAGGGCAGCCTGACAAACGAAAAGTGCCTGCCACAGGACTGTAGCAGGCACTTTCATTAGTATAGATTAAAGGGATGACAGCTCCTGGCCAGGACCTGCCGGTGTGGTTACAACTTCACGAACTCCACCCGCCGGTTATTTGATTTGGCCTCTGGGGTGCTGTTCTTGTCGAGCGGCCTCGACTCGCCGAGGCCTTTGGCAGCCAGCCTGTCTTCGGCTATGCCTTGCTCTACCAGGTATGATTTCACGGCCTCGGCCCGCTGCTGGCTCAGTTTCAGGTTGGTGTTCTCATCGCCGTCGCTGTCGGTGTGGCCCTCAACCGTAAACTTAAGCGATGGCTCGTCCTGCATCAGTTTGGCTATACTTGCCAGCGTGCCCACCGACTCCGGCCGGATAGTGGCCTGGTTCACGTCGAACTTAATGCCGTAGGTCACGATTTTGCCGTCGGTCATTACCTGGTCGTAGAGCTTTTTGCCTCCCTGAGCAATCATCACGTTTTTCACCATGGTGTTGGCGTCCACCCGCTTGTCCACCTCAATGCGCAGACCGGTGGGCTTGCCGTTCACGTTGGGTATGTTGATCAGGCGGTGCTCGTCAAGGTATACTTTCATGCTGCGCTTGTTAAACGAGATGGCCACGTGCCGCCACTGGTTCTTCACTTCCTTAGCCGCCAGTTCCTCCGACTCTGAGCCAAAGGTTTTAAGCTTTACTTGAGTTGCCCTTACATCAATAGGGTCCCAAAAATCACCATTGACCTCGGTGTTATAGCTTTTCATGTCATCCACCAGAAATATGTAATAGGCCACGTTGGGGTTATCGCTGTCGAAGAACACATCCATTTCTATGGTAAAGGTTTCCGGCAGCCACTGCTCCCCTTTCATCAGCGGGTGAATGCTGGTGCCTGACTGTACCAGGCTGATAACCTTTTCATCGCCCAGCACGGCTACTTCGGCATTGCCCTTGTTCAGGTCCCAGCGCGACGGAAACTCGCCCACTTCCTCGCCGGCCAAGTTATCGGAGAACATCACCTTATCGCCCGGCACGAAATCATACTTGGTCCAGGCCTTCATTCTGGTTTCCGGTGTTTTGGCAGCAGCACTACTGCCTCCGTCATCGGCTGCTACATCACCAGTGGCAGCTGTCTTCTTCTTTTTGCCGTCCAGCGACTCATCAATCGTCTTGTCGATCTTCTGATCCACTTTCTGGTTCAGCTTATTTTTGACCTTGTTGCCGATATCGAACTGGGCGTGAGAAGAGACGGAAAAAATGGCTACCAGGGCTGCCGTGCATCCGAGTGTTACTAATGTTTTTTTCATAGCTAAGAGGTAGAGTTGAAGGAGCAAATAAATACTATTTATGGTTATAATTATAATGTAAATAGAAATATTTATCTTAATGACCTTGTGTTTGTGTGAATAGACAGATACACAGGGTGAAGGAGATTCCAAAGCTTTGTGCTGCTTTTTCCTCAGCAGAGGTAAGCCTATCTGCTGCTCAGCGCCACTTTGAACCTGCGCTTTCAATCGGCTGCCGTCCATCTCTTACTGATAGTGGGTGCCAAGATGTGTAGTAATGATCATGTAGGATGAGTTGTACAACCACTGACGGTGCCGCGGCGATCTTTATCTAGCTCTAAGCAGCTGTAAACCAATTAACTATAACTAGAAACTGCTGTGGCCGTTAAATAAATGTCTTGGAATAACATAAAAGTATAAAGCTATGAACGATGAATTACATAATGAAAGAGGATACAGGCCTGCCTCATATGCAGGAACAAGACCTGCAAGAGGATATAGTACTATGAAAAGGATTTCCTGGGGAGCCGTATTTGCGGGACTGGCAGTGGCGTTGGTAGTACACCTGACGCTTAGCCTGCTGGGTTTGAGTATAGGTATGGGGTCAATCGATCCTGTAGAGGAGCAAAACCCTATGTCAGGTCTTGGTACAGGCACCCTGATATGGTGGGTTGTAAGTATGTTGCTTGCTCTTTTTGCCGGCGGCTGGGTGGCGGGTCGCTTGGCAGGCATGCCTACCGCGTTTGATAGTATTCTGCATGGTATCCTGACCTGGAGCCTCTTCACACTGGTATCCTTCTATTTACTAACCACTGCTGTTGGTAGTGTTATCAGTGGCGTTGGGAGTGTGGTAGGCAAAACGCTTTCACTTGCCGGCCAGGGTGTGGCGGCAGTAGCACCCAGAGCAGCAGATGCGATAGGAACTGAACTGGAGCAGCGAGGCATCGATTTCCAAACAGCTAAGCAGGAAGCCCGACAGATATTACAACAAACAGGAAAGCCTGAACTGCAGCCTGAGAATATTGAACAAGAGGCAAAACAGGCAGGTAGCACCGTACAAAGCCAGGTAGGCGAGGCCGCTGCAGACCCTCAGTCTGCTGGCTCTACTTTTGATGAAGTGATGGACAGGCTGTATGGCCAGGGGGCAGAGATAGCAAGTGCTGCAGACCGTGAGGCGGCCGTAAATGTTATCATGGAGCGCACCGGCAAAAGCAGGGCGGAGGCAAATGAGATTGTGGACAGCTGGGCCAAAACGTATGAGCAGGTAAAGTCACAGTACAAGGAGACAAGGGCACAGGTAGGGCAACGTGCCCAGCAAATAGGTGGTGATGTCGCCTCTGCCATCTCGAAGGCGGCTATCTATGCCTTCTTTGGGTTGCTGCTGGGAGCCATAGTAGCAGCCATAGGAGGCAAGGTAGGAGAACCAAAAGACCTGGTTGCAACCGGCGATGATGGGGTCCGACCTGTTTGATTCGTGTCGTAGGCAGCTGCTACAGCTGCACTTAAAAGTAAAACGCCTGCCACATTGCTGTAGCAGGCGTTTTTGTAAGTATAAGTCGTAGACTTAAGCGTTGTCAGCTCTTGACATACGGTTACGCTCGTTCTCGTCCAAATAGATCTTGCGCATGCGCAGGCTCTTTGGCGTCACCTCCAGGTACTCATCCTTCTGGATGTATTCCATGGCCTCTTCCAGCGAGAAATTCTTGGCTGGAGCGATCTTCGCGTTGTCATCAGAACCGGAAGCACGCATGTTCGTCAGCTTCTTGCCCTTCTGGATGTTAACCGTGATATCGTTCTGGCGGTTGTGCTCCCCGATAACCTGGCCCATGTATACATCTACACCCGGATCAACGAAGAATACGCCTCTGTCCTGCAGCTTATCGATAGAGTAAGCAGTGCCAGGGCCGGTCTCCATAGAGATGATAGAGCCGTTGTTACGACCCGGGATAGGGCCTTTGTACGGCTCATAGCTCTGGAAACGGTGGTTCATGATGGCCTCACCGGCAGTAGCTGTCAGCACGTTGTTACGGAGGCCGATCAGACCGCGTGCCGGGATGTTAAACTCCAGGTGCTGTAGGTCGCCCTTTGGCTCCATGATGGTAAGCTCACCTTTGCGCATCGATACCAGCTCGATAACCTTGCCAGAGGTTTCCTCCGGAACGTCTACTACCAGGTGCTCGATTGGTTCGTGGCGTACGCCGTCTATTTCTTTAAAGATTACCTGCGGCTGACCAACCTGAAGCTCATAGCCTTCGCGGCGCATGGTTTCGATCAGAACAGACAAGTGCAGGATACCACGACCGAATACCAGGAAAGAGTCCTCACGGTCGGTTTCCTGAACGCGCAGGGCCAGGTTCTTCTCTGTTTCCTTCATCAGACGGTCGCGCAGGTGACGTGATGTTACGAACTTGCCCTCTTTACCGAAGAAAGGAGAGTTGTTGATCGTGAACAACATGTTCATGGTTGGCTCGTCGATGGAAATACGGGTAAGTGGCTCGGGGTTCTCCGCATCAGCGATCGTATCGCCAATGTCGAATCCTTCTATACCTGTCACGGCGCAGATCTCGCCGGCAGTTACTTCCTGAACAGCTTTCTTGCCCAGACCTTCGAATACCTGCAGTTCTTTGATGCGGCCTTTCTTGATGGAACCGTCTGCTTTGCAAAGCGAGATCGGCATACCTTCCTTCAGTGTTCCACGGTGCACGCGGCCAATGGCGATACGGCCCACGAATGAAGAGTAGTCCAGGGACGTGATCTGCATTTGCGGCGAACCTTCGCGGTAAGGCGCGGCAGGAATCACATCGATGATAGCATCCAGAAGCGGCGTGATGTCAGTTGTGGGCTGAGTCCAGTCGGTGCTCATCCAGCCTTGCTTCGAAGAGCCATACAGCGTGGTGAAATCCAGCTGGTCTTCCGAGGCATCCAGGTTAAACATCAGGTCGAACACCTGCTCATGCACCTCGTCGGGGCGGCAGTTTTCCTTGTCTACTTTATTTACCACTACAATCGGCTTCAGGCCAAGCTGTATCGCTTTACCAAGCACGAAGCGGGTCTGTGGCATGGCGCCTTCAAAGGCATCCACCAGAAGTAACACCCCGTCGGCCATTTTAAGCACGCGCTCTACCTCACCACCGAAGTCGGCGTGACCAGGCGTGTCAATCACATTGATCTTAACGCCCTTATAGCGAACCGACACGTTCTTAGAAACGATCGTGATACCACGCTCGCGCTCCAGGTCGTTGTTGTCCAGAATAAGGTCGTCAAACTGCTGGTGCTCTGCGAATAGCTTGGAAGCATGGATGATCTTGTCCACGAGCGTCGTCTTGCCGTGGTCTACGTGTGCGATGATCGCAATATTTCGAATATTTTGCATTGAATAGATTTTTCGAGCCGCAAAAATACTGAAAAGGCTTCAGACTTTCACTAGGTACCTCGAAATAAACAGGTTATAGTTGTATTAAATTTATTCTGTAGTGGCCGTAGCTGATACAGGGTATAGGGCAAACATTATCTTGTTAGAGTTTGTTTCCTAAGGGGTTAGGAAATTTTAACGTATACATAAAAGGGGCAAGCTTTTTGCCTGCCTAAACAAGTATGAAAATGATCCAAATATTTTTGTTGATAGCCCTGCTACACCTCACAGCCTGCAACCAGCCAGAAACCAGTGCCGCATTTATGTCTGCCACGGCCTTAGCTGGCGATGAGCCGCTGGATCAGGAGCTGGAGGCCGAACTGAGCGAGGCAGCCCTGCAGGACACGGTCGTGAAAACGGAGGTGGAGTGGCGCAGGCAGCTCACGCCAGAGCAGTACTATGTGCTGCGGCAGGAGGGAACCGAGCCACCCTTTAAGAATAAGTATAACAGCAATAAGAAGAAGGGCACCTACTACTGCGGCGCCTGCGGTAACCCCCTGTTCAGTTCCGCTACCAAATTCGAGTCCGGCACCGGCTGGCCCAGCTTTTACGCGCCTATTGCCCGAAAGCAGATAAAAGCGGTGGAGGATAGGTCGTTTCCGGGGGAGGTGCGCACAGAGGTGGAGTGCGCCCGCTGCGGCTCCCACATCGGCCACGTGTTTGAGGATGGCCCCAAACCGACCGGCCTGCGCTACTGTCTTAACTCGGCGGCCCTCGATTTCAGGGAGAAGAAGTAAGGTTGGTTGCTAGTTGTTCGTTATTAGTTATTGGATTCTCAGCCATAGGCGTGAGGCAGGTGTTGTTATACTTCCTCTACCGGAGCGTGCCTCTCCTGTAAAGTACAAACCAGCAGCCCATAACCAACACAACCATTAACTAACAACTACCCTCTGCCGTACTCTAACTCTGAACCAAACAGAACAGAACTATGGAAGAGCTACATTCAGAAGCTGAAAATATAGAGAACACCGCACAGTGCATCATCGAGGCCTTCAAAGCGTTTGAGGTGCGTGAAGGCAGCGTGCTTCACTACCAGCAGCTGTACCCCTACCTGCAGGAACGATACCCGCACTACAAGGATGTGCAGAAGGAGGCGGAGCATCACCTGGCAAAGGAAGGCTACATTAACCCCGCCCCGGACGGTCTGATGCTGACGCAGGTAGGGCATGAGTACGTGTGGGGTGGCGAAGGCCGCTGATGCTCAGGCATAGCAAGTTTAAAGCCGCTGACACAGGTTGATTAACCTGTGTCAGCGGCTTTTCTTATTTTAAAATGTAAGCAGTTAAGCTAATCCCGGCAGAAGTAGAAGGCAGTGCTGGTCAGTGAAATGTGTAAAATCAGTGCTAAGCTGTGGTCTGTGCGTATACCTTAATACAGGCTTGTGTAAACAGCTAAGTTTAAAACAGCGATACCAGACCATGAATAAGTATATAATGTACAGTATAGGGCTAAGTTTGGCAGGATTGGGAGCCTGTACCTCTTTAAGTGAGGGCCAGGAGAACCTGCCGCCCCCTATTCCCGCCAATAAGCGGGTAACGCTTCAGCATAACCTAGACGAGACCTTGCTTGAGCATATGGATAACCAGGCCAGCGAGATTAACCGGAAGCGTAATATAGAGCAGTTTGATCTCAACAAACCAGCCATGACACCCAACACCCTTCGCCCGTTGCTGCTCCCTCTGGCGCCAATAGACTCTACAAGACACTTCCTGTACTGGCCAATGCAATGGGAGGTGCAGCCGCTACCTCCAACTAACGACCAGTAAAAAAGGCCTCCGCTATACTTGTAGCGGAGGCCTTTTCTGTTGAGGAAGTATGATATTACTTTTTCTTCTTCTTCCGGTTCACATTCTCCGGTTTCTGGTCATCGCCCAAGTGCAGCTCGTCCGGCTCCAGGTCCACGTACACTTCATTCTCGGGCGGCGTGTTCTCAGATTCCCGGTCTACTTCCCTGGGTGAGGGTTTTTTAGATACTTTGTTCTCATGATCCTTTTTCCCTAGGTTCTCCCCGTCGTCTCTCCTCGATTTTTCGCTATCGTTATGCTTCATAAACAAGTATACTTTAAGGTGATGCTTTGTCTTACGGAAAAATGAAGCGTAAGTCATAGCTGAAAGCTGTTTTTGCCAATTGCCAGGGAGGCGCGGCGCAATCGCGCCGGATTTGTATATTTGCACCTATAAGACAAAACATGACCACTACACCAAAACGCTATACTGTTACGGCCGCGCTGCCGTACGCCAACGGACCTGTTCACATCGGGCACCTGGCCGGGGTATACCTGCCAGCCGATATCTATGTGCGCTACCTGCGCCTGCAGGGCCGCGACGTGAAGTTTATCTGCGGATCGGATGAGCACGGCGTACCGATCACGATTCGTGCCAAGAAAGAAGGCATCACGCCGCAGCAGGCCGTGGATAAGTATCATGAGCTGATCAAAAAGTCGTTCGAGGATTTTAGGGTGTCGTTTGATGTATATGACCGTACTTCTTCTAAGATCCACCACGAAACAGCTTCTGATTTCTTCCTGCAACTCTACAACGACGGCAAGTTCATCGAGCAGACCACGCAGCAGTACTACGATGAGAAGGCGCAGCAATTCCTGGCCGACCGTTACATCGTAGGCACCTGCCCCAAGTGCGGCAACGAGAATGCCTACGGCGACCAATGCGAGAGCTGCGGTACCTCGCTGAATGCCACCGACCTGATCAACCCCAAAAGCACGCTGAGCGGCGCTGTGCCGGTTATGCGCGAAACGAAACACTGGTACCTGCCCTTGAACGAGTATGAGCCATGGCTGCGCGAGTGGATCGTAGAGGGCCACAAAGGCGACTGGAAATCGAATGTGTACGGGCAGTGCAAAAGCTGGATAGACCAGGGCTTGCAGCCACGCGCCGTAACCCGCGACCTGGACTGGGGCGTGCCGGTGCCGGTAGAAGGGGCTGAAGGCAAGGTGCTGTACGTGTGGTTCGATGCGCCGATCGGCTATATCTCCGCCACCAAAGCGCTTACGGATGATTGGGAGAAGTATTGGAAAGACGAGGACACCAAGCTGGTACACTTCATCGGCAAGGATAACATCGTGTTCCACTGTATCATCTTCCCGAGCATGCTCAAGGCACACGGCGACTTTATACTTCCGGATAACGTGCCGGCCAACGAGTTCCTGAACCTGGAAGGCGACAAGATATCTACTTCCCGTAACTGGGCGGTATGGCTGCACGAGTACCTGCAGGACTTCCCGGGCAAAGGCGACGTGCTGCGGTATACCTTGTGTGCCAATGCGCCTGAAACAAAAGACAACGATTTTACCTGGAAAGATTACCAGGCCCGCAACAACAATGAGTTGCTGGCCATACTTGGTAACTTCATCAACCGCGCGGTGGTACTTACCCAAAAGTACTACGAGGGTGCCGTGCCTACGCGTGGCGAGCTAACCGACTACGATAAAACCGTGTTGGAGGATCTGGAGGGAATGCCGATGGTGATTGCCACCTATTTGGAGCGTTACCGTTTCCGGGATGCGCTGGCCGAACTGATGAACCTGGCCCGCCTGGGCAATAAATACCTGGCCGACACAGAGCCCTGGAAGCTGATCAAAACAGACCAGGAGCGCGTGAAAACCATCATGAACATTGCGCTGCAGATTTCTGCCAGCCTGAGCATTCTGATGGAGCCGTTCCTGCCAACCTCTGCCGAAAAGCTGCGCAACATGCTCAACCAGGAGCAGGGCAACTGGTCTACGGCCGGTTCTGCTGACTTGCTGCCTGCCGGCCACGTAATCGGTAAGCCGGAGCTGCTGTTCGAGAAAGTGGAAGACGCCGCCGTGGAAGCCCAGGTACAGAAACTGCTGGACACGAAAAAGGCCAACGAAATGGCAAACGCCGTGGCAGCACCTGCTAAGGAGAACATCACGTTCGAGGAGTTCTCTAAAATGGACATCCGCATCGGTACCATCCTGGAGGCTGAGAAGGTCGCCAAAACCAAAAAGCTCCTGAAGCTCAAGATCGACACCGGGATTGACCAGCGCACGGTCGTCAGCGGCATTGCCGAGTTCTTTAGCCCGGAAGAGATCATCGGGCAGCAGGTAAGTATATTGGTGAACCTGGCTCCGCGCGAGATCAAAGGCATCACCAGCCAGGGTATGATCCTGATGGCCGAGAATGCCGATGGCTCGCTGGCCTTTGTGCAGCCAGGCAAAGAGATCAAGAACGGCGGAACAGTCAGCTAGAAGTATACTCTCACAAAGTATAAACAGTCTCTTAAAGTATAAACCTCACCGGTCTTAATAGGCAGGTGAGGTTTTTTATTTTAATGGCAGAGGTGAAAAACGAACTTGGCAACTCCGTTTCAGCTATCGCTAAAGAATAACCACGCCAGCACATAGCTTAACAAAACAAGGCCTATGCCCAACGCAAAGACGGTATAGGCGAGCTTGAGCAAGCGGTATTTCCTGGACAGCACTTTTCCCTGCAGGTAGATGTTGTCGGCCATGCTGTTGTAGAGCAGGTTGTGGTCGCGCATGATGTTGCGGATACCCTCCCGGTACGTGCCGGAGTCCAGTTGCACGAAATCTCCGAAGAAGAGAAAGTCTATCTTGTTGTCCGGTACGGCCATGTTCTTGATGTTGGGCCGGGTGGAGCGGATGGCCAGGATAACGGTGACAAGGCAAACCACCGTGAGCAGGATGGAAGGGAGAAGCAGGTGCGGCACATCCTGAAACTTGCTGAAGAAGGACGATATCATGATGGAGGCGATGATGGCATTCACCGAGATGAGCATGTTGGCTTTGTTATCGGCAATCACGCTTAGCTGCAGGTGGCTGGCCATAGTGGTCCGGAACATGGTTTCTATCCCTTTGCTGACCTTCTGCTCTTTCTCCTTCCGTAGGTCTTTCTTCAGGCTTTTATTCTCCTCCCAAAGTGCTTCCAGCTCGGCGTTGTCTTGGCTGAGTTCCTTGCGCTTTTTCTTTAGGAGCTTCAGGTTGCTCTCTTTGCCGCCCGAGAAGGCGCGTTTAGCGTACTTGGTAAAGTAATAATGCTTTTTGAGAAGCGTGATGTGCCTTTCGATCCAATTATACTGCCCGATTTTCGTGGTGGAGGCGCCTGCTTTCTGCTCGGCCCTGGGCACAAAGTCTTCTGCGGCCAGGAAACTGGCAACGGCATCACAAAGGGCCTCCTCCAGCAGGTCCCGGGGCTGCTGGGGATAGCGTGTGGCAGCTATGCTTTGGGATATCTTCAGTATTTCGGCCTTAGATAGGCCACTGCTCACTAAGAACTCGGTGACGGGCAGAATCTTTTGCTCCTCTAGCAGCTCCCCCTCCTCGTCGCAGTACAGGTCATGGAGCCAGGCCGCTAGCAAGAGGAGCCTATTGTCGCGCTCATTGAAGTCGCAGAACCTACTAATGGCCTCTGCCACGGCGACCAGGCTTTTGGTATGCTGCAGGTCAAACCCCACTAACTCGTTCGTGCCCTTCATCGGCAGGTGGTGCCCTACAAAGACATTCGCCCTATCCAGAATATCATCGTCTATCATTTCGCACGGTGTAAGGTTTCTACTAATTTAAAGCATGCTCCAGAGTTCATACTCGCTAGGGCAGGTATAGAACTAAGTAAAGTATTTATAGCTGTTTAGTAAGTTATGTATACGATTTCTAGAATCATAAGAGTGTGCCTGCATACTTAGCAAATGGCGTGGTTTTTATAGTGGACTGGCGCTCTTTCGACAGGTTGCCTGTGCCTGGTGCTGGAGCGCGAGGTGTGGGGGCCACACGGGCTTCATTCCCTTTTTTATAGCAGCCTGGCGTGGCAGAAAAGCAGATACAGAATTATACACAATGTGTTCGCTGCCAGTATTCATTTTATGGCTGTTGACGTAAATATGAAGTATGGAGTATAACTATGAATTATACCTGTAATCCTGAAATTGACTAGAATATGAGTCGAAATAGACAACTTGCCGCTATTATGTTTACCGATATTGAAGGGTATACGGCTATCATGCAGCATGATGAGCAGCAGGCATTGGCTCTTAAAGACCGGCACCGCGAAGTGCTGCAGCGCTATCACCAGCAATACAATGGCCGCATTGTGCAGTACTATGGCGATGGGGCGCTCAGTATGTTCCAGAGTGCCGTGAGTGCGGTAGAGTGCGCGCTGGCCATGCAGTTGGCGTACCGGCAGGCGCCACAGGTTCCGGTGCGCATGGGCCTGCACATGGGGGATGTGGTCTTCGATGAGGAGCAGCTTTTCGGAGATGGGGTAAACCTCGCCTCCCGCGTGGAGTCTCTGGGTGTGGCCGGCAGTGTGCTGATCTCTGACAAGGTACAGGATGAAGTCCTGAATCACCCGGCTATCAAGACCTATTCCGTGGGCGTCTATCAATTCAAAAACGTGGAGCGGAAGGTGGAGGTGTTCGCCCTGGACCACGAAGGCCTGGTGAAGCCCGCCCCAAACTCCCTGAACGGGAAAACGGAGCAAAAGAAAAAATCCGCCTTGAGAACTTCAAAAAGGCCGCCGCCCAAGAGTATAGCCGTACTGCCCCTCGTGAACATGAGCAACGACCCGGAGCAGCAGTATTTCAGCGATGGGATTGCCGAGGAGATCATCAACGCCCTGTCGAACCTAAAGGACCTGAAGGTAGCGGGCCGCACCTCCTCCTTCAAGTTCGACAGAAGGAACGTGGACCTGCGGGAGGTGGGCGAAAAGCTTGGCGTGAGCACGGTGCTGGAGGGCAGTGTGCGCAAACAGGGGGAGCGCTTTCGTATCACGGTCCAGCTGACCAAAGTAGAGGACGGGTTCCATATGTGGTCGGAGAGGTATGACGGGGATATGCACGATATCTTTGCGGTGCAGGACCAGATCGCGACGGAAATAACCGAGAAAATGAAGGTAACCCTGCTGGGCAAAGGCCGGAGCAAGATACGGGAAACTTCTACCCATAACTCGGAGGCTTATGAACTATACCTGAAAGGCAGGTTCTACCTTAACAGGAGGGGCACTTATATCATCACAGGTATAAAATTCCTGGAGCAGGCCATCAAGCTGGACCCTGGCTTTGCCCTGGCGCATGCCGAGTATGCCGACGCCAACCTGATGGCCGGCCTTTACGGGCTGGTGCCGCCCAACAAGGTGATGCTCAAAGCCAGGCGATCCGCCGAAACGGCTCTTAAGCTGAACCCCATGCTCTGTGAAACCTATTGTGCGCTCGGATCTTACTATTGCTACATCTGGGACCTGCCCGAAGCGGAAAAGAACTTCCTGAAGTCGATAGAGCTGAACCCTAGCTATGCGCCGGCCCATGTCCGGTACGGGTTGAATTACCTGGCCTGGATGAAGGGGGATTTCGCCAAAGCGGAGGAGCATGGTCGGAAGGCCATCAAACTAGAGCCGCTTAGCGCCATCTGCTTCGGCATCTACGCCCAGATTCTGCACACGGCCGGCAAGTTCAGTGAGGCGCTGGAAGCTTGTAAAACCGGGTTGGAGCTGGACGGCAGTTCCTTCCTGTGCCTGCTGTATGAAGGATATTCCTACCTGTTCCTGAAGCAGTATGAGAAGGCGCTGGCCTGTTTTGAGCGGTTGATGGTGCTCTCGGACAGGCATAACTTCGTACACGGAGCCCTGATCATGACATTGAGCAAGATGGGGGACCTGGAGCGGGCGCGTCAGGAGCTCAGCAACCTCAAGGAGCGGGCCCAAAGGGAGTACATCGTGTGCACGGTGATAGGAATAGCGGCTGGCTGGGTAAACGATAGCCTGGATGAGGCCTTCCATTACTTCGAAAAAGGCTATCGGGAGCATGACCCCCTGCTGGTCTCGCTCAAGCACGAGCACTGGGTTTCCGATGCTATCAGGGCGGACCCACGCTACCCGAAACTGCTGGAGAAAATGAACAATCGCAACCTCCTGCGGTACCAGAGCAGGTAGTTGGGCGGCGCTTTCATCAGGAGTAGTTGCGTCCAGCGAGGCAGGTCTAGCCCACGGCTACGCCTGCCTCGCTGGACGCAACTGTGGCTTTCCCGTTTAGCCGCGCCCGCTCTATATGCTGTACTACAAAGTATAGACCTATGCTTACCACTATGGCCAGTACGCTCAGCACCCACCAAAGCGTGCCGAAGCTGTAGCGGGAGGCAATGGTGGTGCCCAGAAAAGGGGCAACCACGTGCGCCGCGGCATACGAAATGGTGTACAGTCCCAGGTAAGAACCGCGGTTCCGGTGGTTGGAGCGCTCCACGGAGATAGTGGCCATAAAGGGCATCACGAGTATCTCCGAGAAGCTGAGCAGCACCATGGCGATGTACAGCAATGCAATGTGCTGCCCCAGGTTTAGAACCACGAAAGAAGAGCCCAGCACTAGCACACCTACAGGTATGAGCCACGACTTCTTTATTTTATCGCCGATCAGGTAAACCAGGATCATCTCGAAGAGGAAGACGATAAACCCGTTCAGGGCCAGCAGCGTGCCGATACGGCCTTCGGGCAGCACGTACACCTGGCGGTAGTAAAGCGGCAGGGTGGAGAGCAGCTGGAAAAACAGGATCGCGAAGCCGCAGTTGAGAAGTATAAAAACAAGATACATGCCATCGGCATACGGAGAGCGCACCTTTTCCATACTTGCCGCAGCAGTAGCCGCTTCCTTCTGCGGTTTGTGCCCCTGCCGTTTCCTGAAGTAGATAAAGAAGAACAGGCCCGCCAACATGGAGGCAACGCCATCGCCGATAAATAGGAACTTGTAGGAGATGGCCGCCACCAGGCCCCCTATTGCCGGGCCTATGGAAAAGCCCAGGTTCAGGGCCATCCGGTTAAGGGAGAAAGCCCTGGTGACGTTCTCGGGCCTGGCGTAATGCGCAATGGAGGCAGAGTTGGCAGGGCGGAGCATATCGTTTACCAGGCTAAGTATAAAAACACCCGCCGCAATGAACTGGAATCGCTCCAGGAACAGGAACATGAAGTATAAACTGCCGCCAACGGTGAGGCTGAACAGCTGCACCCGAAAATGACCGACCCTATCGGTTAGCCAGCCTCCTAGGAACGAGCCGCACACGGCACCAAGGCCATAGATGCTAAGGATGAGACCGGCCTCTCTCAACGTGTAGCCAAGCGACTCTGTCAGGTAAACCCCCAGGAACGGTATCACCATGGCCCCGCTTCTGTTAATGAACATGATGAGCGAGAGCATCCAGGCGGGGCGGGAGAGGCCACCGAAGGCGTTGCGGTAGAGCAGGAGAATTCTTTTCATAGCAGTGGCCCCAAAGGATGGGGCAAAGGCAAATGTATACTTTCGGGGGGAGATTTCGGCTGCTGCTCACCTAAAAGTATAAGCCCCTCACAAGTATAAACCGGGAGGGGCCTCTGGCATTCTTATATGAGCCTTACTTCGTGTTATACTGGTTCATGGTGCGCTCCAGGCCAATGGTGCCAAAGGCGATGGCGGAGTCGGCTGCTTTCTCGATCAGCGACTGCAGCTCGATGCTTTCGTCTTCGCTGAACTTGCTCAGCACATAATCCACCTGCTTGCCTTTGTGGAAGGCATCGCCGACGCCGAAGCGCAGGCGCGGGTAATTGTTGTGCCCCAGCGTCTGCTCGATGTGCTTTAGGCCGTTGTGGCCGCCGGCACTGCCCTTGGCGCGTATGCGCAGCTTGCCAAAAGGCAGGGCAATGTCGTCGGTGATCACCAGCATCTGGTCGGGCGTTAGCTTCAGGGAATTTAAATAATGGCCCACGGCTTTGCCACTCAGGTTCATGTAGGTGGTTGGTTTTACCAGCACAAAAGTGCGGCCCTTGGTTTTAATCTCTGTTACGAAGGCATGGCGGCTCACGTCAAAGTTGCCCCCATACTTGCTTGCCAGGTAGTCCAGCACCATAAAACCGATGTTGTGGCGTGTCTCAGCGTATTCGGGGCCAATGTTGCCCAGCCCCACAATCAGGTATTTCATATGTGTATCTTCGGCAGCGGCGGCTCCGGCAGAGGAGATACCCAGCCACTTTTTTATCGTGTTAATTGTTGGATTGCTCAAGGTCTTACTAGCTGATTGTTTATTGTTTGGAAGGCATATAAAAATGTGCTGCTGTATAAATTCGTTGCCTTACGAGCAACAACTTATAGTTTGGAGCTGAATAACAGGTAACAATAAACAGTTTAACCTAAAACAGAAGCAAAAAGTCCTGCCCCGCTCAGAGCAGGACAGGACTTTTGATAATATTCTGAGCTGTGGCTCAAGAAATTACTTTTTACCACGAGCCTCCTCCATCTGTGCACTCTTAAGGGCACGCGGAATAGTTACGGTAGCAATTGGAGCGCTTGGGTTAGTCAGGATTTCGTAGTTATCCGGCTGGATTTTAGAAACCTTGATAGACTTGCCAAGTTCCAGGTCAGAGATGTTTACCTCTACGAAGTCTGGCAGGTTAGCAGGAAGCGCCTTGATCTTGATAGAACGCAGCTTGGTTACCAGCTTACCACCAGCCAATACACCAGGAGAAACACCAACGAACTTAACCGGAACGTCAATCTTCACTGGCTTGTCGTCCTGCAGCTCCAGAAAGTCAACGTGCAGCAGCATTTCGTTTACCGGGTGGAACTGAGAATCCTGAAGGATGGCGCGGTAGTGCGTACCCTCAATGTTCAGGTCTACCTCGTGTACCTCCGGCGTGTAAATCAGATCGCGGAACAGGATAGCTGGAGCATAGAAGTGAACTTGCTCTTGGCCACCGTACAGTACGCCCGGTATTAAAGACTCATTGCGCAGCTCTTTCGACTGCTGCTTGCCGAGATTTGCTCTTTTAAACCCTATAATCTCTAACGTTTTCATAAAAATGTTTTTAAAAATGAAGCTGCAAAGGTATGGCTTTTTTTGATAATTTGTTAACCCTTGTTCGTTATTAGATTATTTTATTGGGAGCGAATAACGACTAACCAATAACCAAGCACGAAGTTAAATAAACAGCGAGCTGATCGATTCGTGTGTGACCACGTTGTTGATCGCCCGGGCGAACAAGTCTGCAAAAGACAACACCTTTATCTTGGAACTCTGCTGCTTCAGCGGAATCGTGTCCGACACCACCAGTTCTTCCAGCACGGATTTCTCAACGCGCTCGTAAGCGGGGCCTGAGAGAATCGGGTGCGTGGCGATAGCGCGAACGGTTTTTGCTCCTTTCTCCTTCAGCAGCTCGGCGGCTTTGGTTATCGTGCCGGCCGTGTCCACCATGTCGTCCACGAGCACCACGTCCATACCTTCCACATCACCGATCACCTGCATGGAGGCGATCTCATTGGCGCGCTTGCGGTGTTTGTCGCAAACGACCATCTCGGCACCGAAGTTCTTGGCAAAGGATCTTGTTCTCACCACTCCTCCCACGTCAGGCGATGCGAAGATCAGGTCCTCGCCCAGGTTCAGGCTGCGCAGGTAGGGCACGAAAATGGCCGAGCCATCCAGGTGATCCACCGGAATGTCGAAGAAGCCCTGGATCTGGCCTGCATGCAGGTCGCAGGTCATCAGGCGGTCAGCGCCGACCGATTGTATGGCGTTGGCTACCACCTTAGAACCGATCGCCACACGCGGCTGGTCTTTTCTGTCCTGGCGGGCGTAGCCATAGTAGGGCATCACCACGATTACTTTATGGGCCGAGGCACGCTTGGCGGCATCCACCAGCAGCATCAGCTCCATCAGGTTGTCGGCAGGCGGAAAGGTGGATAGTACGATAAACACCTCTGCGCCACGAACTGACTCATTGTAATGTACGCCTATCTCGCCGTCGCTGAAACGGGAGAGGGTAAGGTCGCCGAGCTTAGTGCCATAAGCGGCAGCTATTTTCTCAGCCAGGTAACGGGATGCTGAACCAGAGAAGATCTTAACTTGGGGCATAACGGTGCTAAAACTAAATAACGGTTGGTTTGTGTTTAGTTGATTATGCCCGCAAAGCTACCAAAAATACTAATGGCAGGCATGAAATATTTCTGATTTTTAACCAGTTACAGCTGCCGTAGGAGCAAAAAAAAAGAACAACACCCGGTTGAGTGTTGTTCTTTTTAAGTTGTCCGACCAGGGCTCGAACCTGGACTCTTCTGAACCAAAATCAGACGTGTTGCCAGTTACACCATCGGACAATCTCCCTACTAAACTTCAGGACTTTCGTCCCTGTGTCGTTTGGTGATGCAAAGATAGAGAGACGATTTTAAACTGCAAACAATTGCTCTAATATTTTTCGAAAAATATTAGTCTAAAATCTGCTCCAGGGCCGTGTCATAGTGCTTTTTGGCCACTGTGATTCCCCCGAGAAGCGCGCCGTCTATGTGGCAGTCGTGGGCTGTTACCTTGCCTAATTTCGTGAAATTCACGCCTTTATTTTGCAGGGCGCTTTCGAATGCCGCCTGCTGCGCTGCGGAAACAGAAACCACTGCGCGGCTCTGGCTCTCCCCGAATAAATACGCGTCTTTTCTGAAATTCTTATCTGTCTCGATGTCGAAGCCCAACTCTTTTGGCATGGCCGACTCGAGCAGCGCGATATATAAACCTCCGTCCGCCACGTCGTGCGCCGACTTCACCAGTTTCTGCGCGATCACCTCTTTCAGGGCAGCCTGCAGCTTCAGCTCCTCGTCCATGTTAAAGTATGGGGCAGGGGTAAGCTTCACGTTGTGGTAGGAGTACAGGTACTCGGAAGAGGCGATGTCGTTCTGCGCATCACCGATCATGTAAATCAGGTCTCCCGCGTTCTGGAAGGCCAAAGTCATGGCGTTGTTCTTATCCTCCAGGATGCCCAGCATGCCAATAGTTGGTGTCGGGAACACCGGGCCCTCGTCGGAAGACTGGTTGTAGAAGCTTACGTTGCCCCCTGTTACCGGCGTGCCGAAGGCGGTGCAGGCCTTGCCCATCCCTTTGATGGCGCCCACAAAATGCCAGTATACTTCCGGCACATACGGGTTGCCGAAGTTCAGGCAGTTTGTGATGGCCACCGGCTCGGCGCCGGAGCATACGATGTTACGGGCTGCTTCAGCTACGGCAATGGCTGTTCCTTCTCCCGGGTCGGCGTAAACGTAGCGGCTGTTGCAGTCCACGGTAACGGCAATCGATTTATCCGTGCCTTTTACCTTTACCAGAGCGGCGTCAGAAGGGGCGTTGGTGGTCATGGTGGCGGTGCCTACCATGGAGTCGTACTGGCGGTATACCCAGCGCTTGGAAGCGATGTTCGGGTGCGTGGCCAGGAATTCGGCCACCGCCTGGTAATCTTCCGGCTCGGCTACCTGGTCGATGTCAAATTTCTTGGATTCGGCAAAATAGGCTGGCTCGCGGTACTCACGGTGGTAAACCGGAGCGCCTCCGCCCAGTACCAGGTCATCGGCCGGTACCTCGGCAGCCAGTTCGCCGTTCATGTAGTAGCGCAGCGTGCCGCCCTCGGTTACCACACCGATCTGCTCGCAGTACAGGTCCCACTTGTCGCAGATATCCTTTATGGTCTGCTCGTAGCCCTTCTTCATCACGATGAGCATGCGCTCCTGGCTTTCTGAAAGGAGGATCTCGAATGGCACCATGTTCGCCTGGCGGGTAGGAACCTTGTCCAGCCAGATATCCATGCCATGCTCCCCCTTGGCGCTCATCTCGGAAGTAGAGCAGGTGATGCCGGTAGCGCCCATGTCCTGCATGCCGATCACGTGGCCCGACTGGATGATCTCCAGCGTAGCCTCCAGCAGCAGCTTCTCCTGGAAGGGGTCGCCCACCTGTACGGAGGGAAGGTCTTTGGCTGAGTCTTCGGTAATATCTTTGGAGGCGAAAGCTGCGCCATGTATACCGTCTTTACCAGTGGCCGAACCCACGATGAAGACCGGGTTACCCACGCCGTAAGAAGTAGCCGAAGCCGTTTCGCCTACTTTTACGATACCTGCCGAGAAGGCATTTACCAGCGGGTTGATGTTGTAGCACTCGTCGAAGAACAACTCGCCGCCCACGGTTGGTATGCCGAAGGCATTGCCGTAATCGCCGATGCCTTTTACCACACCGCGCAGCAGACGCTGTGTTTTCTCTGATTTCGGGTTGCCGAAGCGGAGCGAGTTCAGCTGCGCGATGGGGCGGGCACCCATAGTGAAAATATCTCTGTTGATACCGCCCACGCCGGTGGCCGCGCCTTGGTAAGGCTCGATGGCGGATGGGTGGTTGTGCGATTCTATTTTGAAGCTGCAGGCGTAGCCGTCGCCGATATCCACCAGGCCGGCATTCTCCTCGCCGGCTTTGGCCAGCATGCGCGGCGAGTCCTTTGGCAGCGTTTTAAGCCAGACAATGGAGTTCTTGTAAGAGCAGTGCTCCGACCACATTACGGAGAAGATACTGAGCTCGGTGAAGTTCGGGGTACGTCCCAGGATCTGTTTGATGTGTTCAAACTCCTCCTCCAGAAGGCCAAGCTTCTGAGCGGTTTCTACGGGAGTGAGTTGTTGATCCACTTGATATGCTGACTTCTGTAACGGTTTAGCAAAATAGGAACTTAAACCCTAAGAGTACAACTATAACGCCTGCCATTTAGCCGGCTTATGATTTCTAAAGCGGAAGCAGGCTTTCTTGTTGCACTAAAGTATGGGGTGTTTGCATTGATCGTAGTGAATTAAAATATCTCTTTTTTTCTGTAGCTAAACCGTTACCCTGGGAACATTTATGCGTAAAGAATCCCGCAACTCCTTAATAATTAATCTATGCCCCAGCTTATGACTACCGTAAATCCTGACGTGATTACAACTACTTGCGGACGAGTGTTAGACCTGAGCAACACCGAATTGGTGATTGAGCGCTCTAACAGCCTCTTCAGCTACAACATCCATAAGCTGAAGTCAGGAGAGTACATCATTGCCGAGAAGTTCTACGCCAACCCCTTTAACAACCGCTACATTCTGCTGAACGACGAGCAGATAGAGCTGCTGAAGAATTTGTAGGTGAATGTGCTCTGATTCTAAGGCTACGGCTTTATAATCAGCTTGTTAAACCGTACATTGTTGCGTTTTAACAAATCAGCCATGTTACACTTATTCATACTTCTGATAAGCGTGTGTTGCGGCTCCGGTACGGTTGCTGTTACCCACAACGCGGCCATAGCTTCGGCGCCGGCAGTAGCGCAGGAGCAAACCTCAACCTCTCAACAGGGGGCCTCTGCAAAGGAGCGGAAAAAGAAGATCAAGCCAAAGAATGAGCGTACGCCAGCCGCTGTTGCCGTAACCTCTATGCGCAATATTACAAGGGCCTCCGTGTCGCAGCGCAGCACCGATGGATACTATGCTGAGCTGGTGATCATGGATAGCGGCCTGATGCTGCGCGACCCGCAGGATCTGCAGATGATCGGCAGCAGCGGAAGCCAGCTGAGCGATGGCTCCCGCATACTTTTCGAGAATTTTGTACTGCCCTTTGAGGGAACTGTGCGCTTTAAGTCACCTAATAAGATGAATACCGTGATCTATGAGCGGGTGATCAGCTTTAAGGTAAATGAAGCTGGCCGGTGGGTGGTGCGCGTCGAAATCTGACAGGGGTCGCCGCTTCTCCTTATTTATGTGTAACTTGCACGGCAGTGGGGTGCCGAACCTCTTTTCCTGTGCTCGCCGCGGACGCCTATCCATGTGGCGCAAAACTTTTTATACCCTTGCATGGATATAAGAGATTTATACATTAGTTTTGCACCCTGAAATAACTCCGTTATACTAGTTAATCAATATAAAAAGTCAAATGGCAAATATTGGCAGAATTACCCAGGTTATCGGTCCGGTGGTGGACGTTAGCTTTGCGGGTGAAAACTCTAAGCTACCAAATATTCTGGATGCCCTTCAGGTGACGAAAGACAACGGCCAGGTAGTAGTGCTGGAGGTTCAGAATCACCTGGGCGAAGACCGTGTCCGTACCATTGCGATGGACTCTACAGAAGGTCTTACCCGTGGCGCTGAAGTGGTTGACCTGGAAGGCCCAATCAAAATGCCGACAGGCGAAGGCATAAAAGGTCGTCTTTTCAACGTGATCGGCGAAGCCATTGACGGTATTCCACAGCCAGTGAGCACAGGTGGTCTGCCAATCCACAGAGCTGCCCCTCGTTTCGAGGACCTTGCCACTTCTTCTGAAGTACTTTACACAGGTATCAAAGTAATTGACCTGATTGAGCCTTATGCAAAAGGTGGTAAGATCGGTTTGTTCGGTGGTGCCGGTGTTGGTAAAACTGTATTGATCCAGGAGCTGATCAACAACATCGCGAAAGCACACGGTGGTCTTTCTGTATTTGCCGGTGTAGGCGAGCGTACCCGTGAGGGGAACGACCTGCTGCGCGAGATGATTGAAGCTGGTATCGTGCGCTACGGCAAGAACTTTATGGAGTCGCTCGAGCACGGTGGCTGGGATCTTTCTAAAGTAGATGCCGAAGAGCTGAAGGAGTCGAAGGCTACCTTCGTGTTCGGACAGATGAACGAGCCTCCTGGGGCGCGTGCACGTGTGGCCCTTTCCGGCCTTACCATGGCGGAATACTACCGTGATGGCGAGCCAGGTTCAAGCGATGCTGGTCGTGACATCCTGTTCTTCGTAGATAATATTTTCCGCTTTACGCAGGCGGGTTCTGAGGTATCGGCCCTTCTGGGTCGTATGCCATCTGCGGTAGGTTACCAGCCAACGCTGGCAACGGAGATGGGTGCCATGCAGGAGCGTATTACGTCTACCAAGCGTGGTTCCATTACTTCAGTACAGGCTGTTTACGTACCTGCCGACGACTTAACTGACCCGGCTCCGGCAACAACGTTTGCTCACCTGGATGCGACAACAGTACTTTCCCGTAAAATCTCCGAGCTTGGTATCTACCCTGCGGTAGACCCGCTGGATTCTACATCACGTATCCTGACGCCAGACGTAGTAGGTGCAGAGCACTACAACACAGCACAGCGCGTAAAAGAGATCCTGCAGCGCTATAAAGAGCTTCAGGACATCATCGCCATCCTGGGTATGGACGAGCTTTCTGACGAGGATAAACTGGTAGTGCACAGAGCGCGCCGCGTGCAGCGTTTCCTGTCTCAGCCATTCCACGTTGCCGAGCAGTTCACAGGCTTGAAAGGTGTGCTTGTTGACATCAAAGACACCATCAGAGGCTTTAACGAGATCATGGACGGCAAGCACGACCACCTGCCGGAATCAGCCTTCAACCTGGTTGGAACCATTGAAGACGCTGTTGCCAAAGGCGAGAAGATGATGGCCGAAGCAAAATAAATTCATTTATCAGCTACCAGTTATCAATTAGCACCTTTTGATAACCGGTAGCTGTTAATTGTTAATCGAAACGCATGTATTTAGAGATAATCACACCTGACAAAAAGGTTTATGCCGGTGAGGTAGAGGCCGCTCAGTTTCCGGGAGCCAACGGCTCTTTCGAGGTACTGGACATGCACGCCCCGCTCATCAGCACCCTTGACAAAGGAAATATCCGTATCACTACCAGCAAAGGACAGGAGTTCTTTACCGTGGACGGTGGTGTGGTAGAAGTACTGAATAACAAGATCATCGTACTGGCTGAGTCTGTAACAGCCTAACAGCCGGTAACAAAGTATAAAATAAGGCCTCCTGTTCTTCGTGAGCAGGAGGCCTTGTTGCTTTAGGCCTATATAGAGATACTCAAATATAGGGTAGAAAAGTGCTATAATACCCCTTCAGGAAGCCTTTTTGCTGTAAATATGCATAACAATACCCGTAGCAATTACAGGTGCTTTTGTTGTAATCCATTAACCTTTAATTATAGGCTGTTAAGCCTGCTATAGATGATGCTCACCTAATTATTTGCCTATAGAGCAGATATTTATCAGTTAACTTGAATTATTGTACGTATCTATTTTGTATTTGAATTAAATGAATAAAAAGTCTTGTCTTTTTAACTCTATACAAATCAAAAGTTACTTATGAAAAGAAGCTATGTACAATTGACGCACTTGCTCAATGCTGGGAGAAATGTGCGCTTCGGAAAGTTACTCACCCTGTTAACTGCCGCATCTTCCCTTGCGTTATTGCCAGCATGCGATAACGCGGAAGAATCTGTAGAACCTGTAACAGAACTAGGCCAGGATGCAAGTTTGCAACAGGCAAAGGGGATGGTGGGAGTAAACGTTTTGCTTAATGTAGCCGTGACAGATGCCATTCTGAGTGAATTGGGTGCACACGGTACAGTGCTGGATGTGATTCCAGAAATCAATGCTCTGACCATGAGGTTAGCAAAAGATAAGCTACCTGTTGTTCAAAAGTTATCCTTTGTGGATACTGCCAACCCAGATGCGGAGCGGAAGGGGGCACCTATAGATGCGGTATCCGTGGCGGACTTTTCTACTGGTCTGAATACATGGAACCTGGATGCAATCAACGTGACAGATTTTAGAGCAGGCCGAACGGTAGCACAGGATGCAACAGGTGTTTATGTCGGGGTGCTGGATACGGGCCTGTTGGATTCCTGGAGACAGTATTTCCCGCAAGAGCGAATTGCAACACAATATGCCAAGTCATTTGGAGGCGGTGGTGGTATGAGCGGCAATGTGTCGGAGCAACCAAACAAATGGGAGCACGACCAGAACTCGCATGGTACCCACGTAACCAGCACAATTATCGGCTTTGATCTGGGCGGTACTGCCGTCAACGGAGTTGCTCCTAAAGCGACCATTGTACCGGTAAAGGTACTGAACCAGAATGGCTCCGGTTGGTCTTCTGTAATTGCACGTGGCATTGTGTACATGGCCAACCTGAAAGCTGGTCCTCTAAAAGGCTCTCCAGTTGTTGTTAACATGAGCCTAGGAGGCGGCGTATTGGATGCAGTTGAAAAAGCTGCCATTGACTATGCCATCAGCAAAGGAGTGATCATTGTGGCGTCAGCTGGTAACAGCGGGACAGCCGGTATGGGCTATCCGGCGGCTTACGCGCCTGTTATTAGTGTGGCTAACGCTGGGCTAAAAGCAGAATTCTCGGTACCGGCCTGGTGGTATGCCTATAATGTGCCTGATCCTACAGATCTGAATGAGTTTTACATTGCCCCATCCTCTAGCCGTGCAAAGACCGGGCAAGATCTGGATGTAATGGCGCCTGGCTCCAATATTGTAGGTCCTTATCAGTTAAACAGCGGACAGCTGTCCTTCTACTACCTGACGGGTACTTCTATGGCAAGCCCGCACGTGGCAGGTATTGTTGCGCTAATGGCACAGAAGAACCCATCTATTACGGCAGTTCAAACGGAGAATATCTTGGAGTCTGTCGCTATTTCCAGCCCTGAGTGGAAAGCGAATGAAGTTGGACATGGGTTTATCACTGCCGATGCAGCACTTGGAGTAGTTCAGTAAGATAACACTATAAGCAGAAAGCCCGAGAGCCATTCCTGGACCAGGAATGGCTCTCGGGCTTTCTGCGTATCTGTGGGCATGCAACTGCGCTGTCCGATTTGTTTAGTGGGTTCTCACCAGAACAATTTTGGCTTCTAAATACTCATTGTGAGAAATCCTCCTTAAATTAAGCCAGAATTATACTTGCACAACATGCCTGATATCCACCCCAAAACCCCCCCCATTTACCAGACCTCAGTATTTACTTTCGATGATCTGAATGCGCTGGAGCTTTACTTTGAGCAGCCGGGGCAGAACTACATGTACACCCGGTACGGCAATCCCAACACCGATGAACTGGCTCGGGAGGTAAACAAGCTGGAAGGCGGAGCAGGAGGGGTGGTCACCTCTTCGGGTATGTCGGCGATACTGGCGGCAATACTGGCCATTTGCAAAGCCGGGGACCATGTGCTGTGCGCCGAGGAGATTTACGGGGGCTCTGCCGCCCTGCTGAGCCAGGAACTGACGCGTATCGGCATAGAGGTTAGCTACGTGCCAACGGCCGATACTTATACGTTGCAGAAGTATACAAAACCCAACACGCGCCTGATGCTGGCAGAAACCATGAGCAATCCCCTGCTGCAGGTGCTGGACATCGCAAAATTGGTCGAAGAAACTAGAAAACAAAGTATAAAACTGGTGATCGACAACACCTTCGCCACCCCTATACTTACCAAGCCCTTAGCGCTTGGCACCGACCTCGTCATTCATAGCGTAACCAAGTACCTCTCAGGCCACAGCGATGTAACAGCGGGCGTGGTAGTTTGCCGGAAACAGGAAGACCTGCAGCGCGTGCAAACGGTGATGCGGACCTACGGCCTGAACCTGAGTCCTTTTGAAGGCTGGTTAGCGGCACGTGGCCTGAAAACGCTGCGCTTGCGCATGAAGCAGCATTGCAGCAATGCCCTGCAAATAGCGCAATACCTGCAGCAGCACCCGAAGGTGGAGAAAGTATGGTATCCAGGTTTGGAAGAGCATCCGCAGCACGAGCTGGCCAGGCAGCAAGGGCAGGGCCTGTTCGGGGGCATGCTCAGCTTCAGGATCAAAGACGAGGCTGCGGCCGTGAACCGATTTATGCAGGCGCTGCCAAGCATACCTTTCGCGCCGTCACTGGCAGGAGTTAATACGTCTATCTCTCACCCGCTAGGTACTTCACACCGCTCCCTTTCGCCTGAGCAGCAGCTGAAATTAGGTATAACTGTGGGCGTTATCCGGTTCTCGGTGGGGATAGAGGAGCCGGAGGAGCTGATTGCTGAACTGGAAACAGCGTTGGCAGCTGTTTAATGGGGGCTGTACTTGTCCCAATCCCCAGGCGCAGGTCTTCGGACCTGTCTACAACTGTAGAGTCTGGGTTCTAGACTGACGAGTTTGACGAGTTATACTTGCTTATCTTTTTTCTAGCGTAAGTCTTCCGGCTTGTGCCCTATGATGGGTTGAGTCTGTGACTCGACTGGCTCGCAGAGCCGTACTTTATACTTCCGCTGTACTTTATGCTTCTCTGGCGCAAGCGTCCGCTTGTGCCTTCCATGAGATGCTGCTTCCTTCAGCTTGATACAAGTTATCCTTGTTGGCTACCGTTCACCCACGGCTTTACTACCTGCTCGTTTCATCTCTGACTTTGGTGCTCTCAGGCCCGAGAGGGCTCGTCCTTTGGCATCGCGCTGTGTTCCCTCCTGCGCCAAGGCGCTGCCCTGCGGGCACCGGATCTCACAAGGCGCTCAACCCAAGGACTGGGTTCTAGTTCGATAGCCGCTGCCCTTACTGTCATCTCGACCTATGGGAGAGATGACAAGGAATGTGGCAAGTATGATTCCCCTCCTCGGAGGGGCCAGGGGTGGGTTTATACTTTGTAGGGACAGGTCGCGACCTGTCCGTGCGAGGACAGCGGCTACGAAGCTTATACTTTGGCTAAACCAACTACAGAAACTTCCCTGCTTAGCTAATTCTCACATCTCGAACTTGTTTCGAGGGAGGGGCAGGGGTGGTTGGACTCTAAGAATAAGGAAGCGGTGGCTACACCACTTCCAGCAAGCGCCTCAGGTGCTTCACTACCTTGGCTAAATCCTCCTCCGTCATACTGCTGCTGCTGGGTAGGCAGAGGCCGCGTTCAAAAAGCTTACCACTGAGGTTGTTGCCCACGTAAGGGTGATGGGCAAAGAGTGGCTGCAGGTGCATGGGTTTCCAGAGGGCGCGTGTCTCGATGTTTTCCTCCTCCAGGGCCAGGCGTATACTTTCCGGCGTGTGCGGGGAGGGGAGCAGCACGGTGGTGAGCCAGCGGTTAGAGAAGCAGGCTTTAGGCTCCGCCACAAACTCCAGCCCCTCTATATGCCCCAGTTGCTGCCTGTAAAACTGGAAGATCTCCCTGCGTTGCTTAATGCGCTTCTCCAGTACCTCCATCTGCCCGCGGCCAATGCCAGCGCTGATGTTGCTCATGCGGTAGTTATAGCCCATCTGCGAATGCTCGTAGTACGGTGCGGGATCTTTGGCCTGCGTGGACAGGAATCGTGCCTGCTCCACCAACTGCTCATCTTCTGAGATGAGCGCGCCGCCCCCGGATGTGGTAATGATCTTGTTGCCATTAAAAGAGAAGACACCCACACGCCCGAATGTGCCCACCTGGTGTCCGCTGTAGCGGGAGCCAAGTGCTTCTGCCGCATCCTCCACCACCGGAATCCCAAACTCATGTGCAATGCTCATGATCTCTTTCATCTTGGCAGGCATGCCATACAGGTGCACCAGCATGATGGCAGCCGGGCGTTTTCCGAGGCGCAGGCGATCGGCAATGGCTTCGTGTAGGGCTTCGGGGCTCATGTTCCACGTTTCAGGCTCACTCTCTACAAATACGGGCTGGGCGCCTAAGTATAAAATTGGATTGGCCGAGGCCACAAAGGTAAAGGTAGAGCAAAGCACCTCATCGCCTGGCCTTACGCCTACCACCTGCAAGGCCAGGTGCAGGGCGGCGGTGCCGGAACTGAGGGCAACGGCATGGCGGGCGTTGGTGTGCTGGCAAATGTCGTGCTCAAAGCCTGCAAGGTTTGGCCCGGCAGTGGTCACCCAATTATCCTCTATTGCTTTTAAAGCATAGTTCTTCTCATGCCCGCCCATGTGCGGCACCGAGAGGAAAATTCGTCCTGGCCTGTAGATCATATAGCTAAATGTGAGGTGGGGCTTTTGCGGCTGCGAAGCCTCGGGTTCAGATGCTATCATACGGCGCCGGCGCCAATTTGGCTGTCCTGGTCAGCAAAGGTGCTGTATTAGTGCCCTTTAATATACCATTTTCCCGCAAAGTATAACAGTTTAGTCCTATACTTTTTTAGGAAGCGGTGTGCCATGGCCGCGTTTTCAGCGTAAATTCATAGATTGCAATCTCCAAACCCAACAATGCAGACGATGCTTGATTTCCCTAACGCCAAAATAAACCTGGGCCTCTACATCACCGAGAAGCGCCCCGACGGCTTTCATAACCTGCAGTCGTGCTTTTACCCGGTGCGCTGGTGCGATGCCCTGGAGATTCTGCCGGCGGAGGAAATACAGTTTGACATGACGGGCCTGCCGGTGCCAGGAGACCCGGAGACGAACCTGTGTCTGAAAGCCTATAAGCTGCTGCAGCAGGACCACAACCTGCCGCCCGTGCACCTGCACCTGCACAAGGTTTTGCCCATGGGGGCGGGGCTGGGAGGCGGCTCTGCGGATGCGGCTTTCACGCTGCGCATCCTTAACCAGTTGTTCGAACTGAACCTGAATGCTGAGGCACTGGAGAACTACGCCCGCCAGCTGGGTTCCGACTGCGCCTTTTTTATACAGAACAAGCCTGTGATAGCTACCGAACGCGGCGATGTGTTCACGCCGGTAAACCTGGACCTGAGCGGCTATACCTGTGTGATCGTTTACCCGGGCATCCATATCACCACGGCTGAGGCTTACGCAAGTATAAAGCCGCAACAACCTTCCTGCACCATGGAAATGCTCCTGAAGCAGGACGTGAAAGTATGGAAAGAGGTGCTGAAGAATGATTTTGAGGAAGCCCTGTTCCCGAAATACCCGGAGTTGCCGCAGCTAAAGGAGCAGCTCTACGAGGCCGGTGCCACCTACGCCGCCATGACGGGCTCGGGCTCAGCCGTGTATGGCCTGTTTAAAGGAACGCCGCCCAACTTAGTCTTTCCCGCTCATTACGTTGTCTGGCAGGGGCTGCTGTAGCTTCCGTTGGCGGCGCTTCTCCAGCATATCCAGCACAGGGTAGATAAACACGCTGAGCAGGATAACCCCGGCACCGATGTAAAAGCCCTGCGACATCTGCTCGCCCTCGTTAAAGATGAACCACGCCAGAACGATGCCATACACCGGCTCGAGGTTCACGGTCAGGTTTACCGTGTAGGCCGAGATGCGCTGCATCAGCCGGACCGAGGCGGTGTAAGCATACACCGTGCAAGCCAGCGCCAGCACCAGCAGGTATACCCAGTCCATGCCGGTGAGGCCGAAATTAAGGCTGCCCTCCGTAAAGTATAATGTATAGATAGGAAAGAACAGCATCGTACCCACACACGCCCCGGCCATCTCATACATGGTAATGGTGGTAGATGGTATCGTCTTGACCAGGTTGGCATTGATGATGGTGAAGATGGAACCCAGCAGCGCCGCCCCGATCGCCATACTGATGCCCAGCACACTGTCGAAGCTGGTCTCGTGCTGGAAAATGATGTAGAGCCCCATGATCACGAGCAGGGCCAGGAAAATCTCGTGCGGCTTGATTTTGCCTTTGTTAAAGAGCGGTTCCAGGAAAGCCGTCCAAAGACTGCTGGTGGAGAGGCCCACCAGGCTTATGGACACCGAGGACACGCGCGCCGCCGCAAAGAACAGGACCCAATGGGCCGCTATAACCAGGCCTACCAACATGATCTTCGTGATGGTGGCGCGGCCTATCCCAAAAGGTGTGCCGCTTCTATGCATGATGGCGCCCAGCGCCAGGGCTGTGATGAGGGTACGGACCGTTACCAGTTCCACGGCTGGAATGGTGATCAGTTTGCCAAGTATGGCCGTGAAGCCCCACAGGAAGATAACAAAGTGGAGCTCGATAAAATCTTTAAGACGTGGCATTTAGCGCGGTACGTAACGATACAATAAAAAGCCGATACCCGTAAATACGATGGTCGGAATCCATGCTGCGATCTGCGGCGCAATATCGCCCACCTGCGCCAGACTTCGGCTTGTGATCACGAAAATGATGAAGATGAAGGCCAGCAAAAAGCCAAGCGCAATCTGGAAGCCCACGCCACCTCGCGCCTTGCGCGCACTCACGATCACCCCGATCACGGTAAGTATGATGATGGCAAACGGATAGCTGAAGCGCTCATATTTCTCGATCAGGTAGATCTCTATGTCGTCGGCACCCCGGGATATTTTCTCGTTGATGTAGTCGTTTAGCTGTGTCAACGTCAGGGTCTGCTCCAGTTTATAGGTGCTCTCGAAGTCCTTGGGCCACATGTTCAGCGTGGTGTCCAGGTTGGTGCCCTTGTAGAGGGTTTCCTTCTCGCCATCGAAGGTGCGCAGCGTGTACTGGTTGATGTGCCACTTCTCTTTCTCGGCGTTCCAGGAGATGCTGCTGGCGCTGAGCTTCTGGCGCAGGTTGGTGCCCTTTATGGTTTCCATGGCAAAGTTGTAGCCAATGTGCGCCGAGTTGTTGTAGCTCTCCATGTACACGTATGTCTCCGGGCCAATTTTGATGTGGATGTTGCGGCTGTCGTAGGTAAAGGGGCTCTTGATGTACTTCACCTGGAAGGCCACGCTCTCCTTGTTCGCGTTCGGGATCACCCAGCCGATCAGCACGAATATGGTGGCCCCGATGATCGAGGCACCTATCAGGTAAGGCACCAAAAGGCGCCGGAAGCTGATGCCGCTGCTCAGCATAGCCACGATCTCGGTATGCGAGGCCAGCTTGGCCGTAACAAACACCGTGGCAATGAACACCGTGATCGGGCTGAGCATGTTGGCATAGAAGGGGATCAGGTTCAGGTAATAATCGAACAGGATCTCGCCTATGCTCGGGTTGGTCTTGATGAAGTCGTCGTTCTTCTCCGTGAAGTCAATCACCAGAATAACGGCCACCATAATCAGCACCGTGAACACGTAGGTGGTCAGGAACTTCTTGAGGATGTACTTGTCGAGGAGCTTCAACTTAAGTTAGAGAGTTAGAAAGTTAAAAAGTTAGAGAGTTAGAAAGTAGGGAGTTTAGAGAATAGGAATGGTTAACTCTCTAACTCCCAAACGCCACAATTCTCTAACTCTACAAACGTGTCATCAGTTTCTTTACCATCAGGTCTTTCCAGTCGCGGAAAGTTCCGTTCAGGATGTGCTGGCGGGCCTGCTTTACTAACCACAGGTAAAACGTGAGGTTGTGCACGCTGGCAATCTGGCCGGCCAGGTACTCGGTGCTGTGAATGAGGTGGCGCAGGTAGGCTTTGGTATAAAACGTGCTCACGTAGCCACCAAGCTCCGCATCGATCGGGCTGAAATCATCGGCCCACTTTTTATTCCGGATGTTGATGATGCCCTGCGTAGTGAACAGCATGCCGTTACGGGCATTGCGCGTTGGCAGCACGCAGTCGAACATATCCACGCCCAGGGCGATATTCTCCAGGATGTTGGCTGGTGTGCCCACGCCCATCAGGTAACGCGGCTTGTCCTTGGGCAGTATGTCGCACACCACCTCGGTCATCTCATACATCATCTCGGCCGGCTCGCCTACTGACAGGCCCCCAATAGCGTTGCCCTCGCGGCCGAAGCTGGCAATAGTCTCCGCCGACTGCACCCGCAGGTCTTTGTAGGTGCTGCCCTGCACGATCGGGAAGAGCGTCTGGTTATAGCCATACTTCGGGTCGGTACTGTCGAAGCGGTCTACGCAGCGCTGCAGCCAGCGGTGCGTGCGCTCCATCGAGTGCTTGGCATACGTATAGTCGCAAGGGTAGGGGGTGCACTCGTCGAAGGCCATGATGATGTCGGCGCCGATGGTGCGCTGCGTATCCATCACGTTCTCCGGGGTGAAGTTGAGCGTGGAGCCATCGATGTGTGATTTAAACTTTACGCCTTCCTCCTTGATCTTGCGCGTGCCGGCCAGCGAGAACACCTGATACCCGCCGCTGTCGGTTAGGATGGGGCGGTCCCAGCCGTTGAACTTGTGCAGGCCGCCTGCCTGCTCCAGTATATCCAGCCCTGGGCGCAGGTACAAATGGTAGGTGTTGCCAAGTATGATCTCGGCTTTTATGTCTTCCTTCAGCTCGCGCTGGTGCACGGCTTTTACCGTGCCGGCCGTGCCCACCGGCATAAAGATAGGCGTTTCGATGGCGCCGTGGTCGGTTTGCACCACCCCGGCGCGGGCTTTGGACTGAGGGTCTGTTGCTACTAAATTAAACTGCATGGTTGTATGGTTGCCGGCGCATCATCTTGCAAAAACAACACCAAAAGCCGGCTTTCCCGCAAGGGCTTCTCTTTCTTTAAGTTCTGTTAAAAATTAATGAACCGGCAAAGATACGAACTACGCCTGCACAAACCATGCATCGGCACATGCGTAAGGCTAAAAATCATCGTTTGCAGTGCAATTTATACCTGGGGAGAACCTACGGGCCCGATTTATTAAAAAAACCGGATATTATCGTGCCTTAATAGCCGCACTTGCTTCGTAAATGGCTATACTTTGCCTATTTTTGAAAAGGGAAACCTGCTGCAGCCCGGCTGCACAACTATTTTGCATTCCAAAAAATCAGTAATATAATTTGGTGACACTTATACTTCTGGGTGTGCTGGCTGTGTGCGTGCTGGTGCAGTTATACTTTGCCTTTTTCAGGTTCATGCCCCTGACCCGGCACCAGGACCCGGAGCCTGACGTGCAGCGGCCGGTATCGGTGGTGGTGGCCGCGCATAACGAGCTGGAGAACCTGATGGAACTGCTGCCCGCGCTGCTGGACCAGGACTACCCCGAGTTCGAGGTACTGCTGGTAAACGACCGCTCCGACGACGACACCGAGTTTTATACCTATGAGCTGGAGCGCCTCTACCCGAACTTCAGGGTGGTAACGGTTAAAAAAACGCCGGAGTACCTGAACCCGAAGAAGTATGCCCTGGCCCTGGGGATACGCGCTGCCCGGTACGAGCACCTGCTGTTTACGGACGCCGACTGCCGCCCCTGCAGCCCGAACTGGATTGCAAAAATGCAGGCTGGCTACGCCAACGGGGCAGATGTTGTACTTGGCTATTCTCCGTATGTACAATTAAAAGGATTTTTGAATCAGCTTATCCGCTATGAAACCTTACTGACCGGAATCCAGTATTTGTCTCAAGCAAACGCTGGTCGCGCATATATGGGTGTTGGCCGAAACTTATCTTACACGAAGTCTTGTTTCTTTAAAAACAAGGGGTTTGCATCTCATATCAAATTAACGGGCGGCGACGATGATCTTTTTGTCCGCGATGCCGCCAACAATAGTAAGGTTAGTATTGTTATCGACAAGGAGGCGCAGGCTACCAGCATTCCCAAAAAGACGTTTCGGGAGTGGGTCGTTCAGAAAAGGAGGCATTTGTCGGTCGGGGGGCGCTATAAAGCAACAGACAGAAGAAGGATAGGGGCTTTTGTAGGATCGAATATACTTTTTTACATACTTTTCTTGGTTCTTCTTGTTCTCAATAGCCATTTAGCTATCTTGGGAGCGCTTGTAGGTGTTCGTTACCTCACGGTATTTCCCGTTTACCTGACAGCTGCCCGAAGACTCGACGATAGAATATCCTTGTTGCTGATGCCTGTGCTGGACCTGGTTTACTTTGTAAACTACCTGTTCCTTGGGATATCTGTTGTACTGTATAAACAATTCAGATGGAAGTAAACAAACAATTCTCTGCGAAAGCAAAGCACGATTTTAAGCTTATTCAGGCAGCGGTAGAAGAGAAGGATGAGAAGGCCTACGCCGAACTCATGAGCATCTACAAAAAGCCGGTGTACCACGTGGTGCTGAAAATGGTGCGTAACGCCGACGACGCAGAGGACCTGACGATAGAGGCTTTTGCCAAAGCATTCAAGAACCTGCATAAATTCAACCCCGAGTACGCCTTCAGTACCTGGCTGTTCCGCATCGCCACCAACAACTGCATCGACTTTATCCGCAAGAACAGGATCAAAACCATGTCGATCGACTCGGCCATTAAGATCGATAACGGCGATGAGATCACGATCGACTTTAAGGACAAGAACCTGAACCCGCAGGAAGAGGCCATCAAGAACCAGAAGATCGAGATTATGCAGTACGTGGTGGCCAAGCTGCCGGAGAAGTATCAGCGCCTGGTTACGCTGCGCTACTTTAACGAACTGAGCTACGAGGAGATCGCCACCGAACTGAATGCACCGCTGGGCACCGTAAAAGCACAGCTGCACCGCGCCCGCGAGCTGCTCTATGACATGGTGAAGAACAAGAAGCACCTGATTTAATTGCCGGATAGTTGTTTGAGCAGCAGGCCCGGTAACACCCTTTACAGCATTGAATTAAGGTTAATATATTGATTACGTTAGAAGCCCCTGTTGCCCGTAAGCAGCAGGGGTTTTGTCATTTTATGCATATCCCGTACTTATTTTATACTTTTGTAACCGATGCTACATACCCACACCATGAAGACAGCTCTAGGAAACAAATTACTGACCAAGGCAGGGAAACTGTACCTGTACCTGCGCCTGCGAGCGCCCGGAAGGATAAAGCGTGAGCTTAGCGTAAAGTATGAAGGGCAGTACCGTAATGCCGGACTCATGCTGCTGTTCGACTTTCTGATGGCGCTGGGCGTGGTGGCCTTTGCCTTTGTGGGCACGGCTATTCTATACATTTCCGTGGCATGAGTTCAACTCCCAACCCTTCTGTCTTCTATCAGAATTGGTTAGCTATACTTAAGCTAAACTAAGCGAAGTATATTGGGAATCACTCCCAAACTCTCTAACTCTTAAATTCTCTAACTCAACATATGCCTCATTCTACCGCCATCCGTACCCTGCTTTCCGGCTACTTCCCGGAGCTTTCCGAAGACCAGTTGCAGAAGTATGAACACATGGGCGAACTCTACCAGGAGTGGAACCAGAAGATCAACGTGATCTCCAGAAAGGACATGGACCAGATTGGCCTGCACCACATCCTGCACTCGCTGGGCATTGCCAAGGTGGTTCGGTTTCCCGATCACACCTCCGTGATGGACGTGGGGACCGGAGGCGGTCTACCGGGCCTGCCGCTGGCGGTGATGTTCCCGGAGGTCAGGTTTCATCTGGTAGACTCCATCGGCAAGAAGATACATGTGGTAAACGAGATAGCCCGCGAGCTGCACCTGCACAACGTGACGGCCAGCCACACCCGCGCTGAGCAGGTGCGCGACAAGTATGATTTTATTGTGAGCCGCGCCGTTACCCGCCTGGCCAACTTCTGGCCCTGGGTCATGAACAGCTTCAAGAAAACCGGCCTGGAGCACGAGGGCCTGTACTACCTGAAAGGCGGCGACCTGGAGGAGGAGATTGCCGAGTCCGGCCTTATCACCAAAGCCTACGACCTGAAGGACTACTTCCAGGAGGAGTTCTTCGAAACGAAAAAGGTGGTGTATGTGCCGCTGGAAAGACCTAAGAAATAGCCAGCCTAGGCTTCCCGACTACTCATGAGCCGCTTCTTCGACACGATAGAATACCTGCAGCACGGTAATGAGCGGCAGCGGGCGGCCTACCAGGTGCTGGTCAAGTATGAGGTAGTGGAGAAGCTGGCTGCTTTCGATCCGCTGCTGGCCGGTACAATTCCCATCGGGGTAGATGTGGCGCAGAGCGACCTGGACATTATCTGCTATTGGAAATCCAGAACAGATTTTCGGCAAGCCCTGTTGCTACACTTTTCTGACTGTGCCGGGTTTCGGCTAAGGGAGCTACCCGTGAGGGGGCAGGAAAGTATAGTGGCAAACTTTCGGTTAGATGCTTTTGAAGTGGAGGTATTCGGGCAAAATGTACCGTCCCGTGAACAGCATGCCTACAAACATATGCTGGTAGAGTACAAGCTGCTGCAAAAGTATGGTGAGTTGTTTAGAAAGGAGGTCGTGCGCCTAAAGCAGCAGGGCGTTAAGACAGAGCCCGCCTTTGCCCAACTGCTTAACCTGCCCGGCAACCCGTATGATGCCTTGCTGCAGCTGAAACCAGACTGATACAGCTGCCATTGCCCCTAAGCCTGCCCCGAAAGTATAAACCTCAGTGCCCGCTCTTCGGAGTAATAACGGTTTTTCCGGAAGTTCTCGGCAAAACCCACGTGGCCCCCTTCTTCGGGCATCTCCAGGTAAAAGTATGGGTTAGCCTCCGCCTCCTGCACTGGGTAGCACTCCTGTGACAAGAAGGGGTCGTTCTTGGCGTTCACGAGCAGCGTCGGCACCCTGATATCTTTGAGGAACTGCCTGGAACTGACGCGGGCATAGTACTCTTCCGCATTCTTGAACCCATGGATAGGGGCGGTGTAGCGGTCGTCGAACTCGGGAAAGCTCCAGAGCAGGCTGTAGTCTGTCAGGTCCAGGTCGTTGGGGTACATTTGCCGCTTTTGCTCTAGTTTCTCGCCTAGCGTGCGCAGGAAGCGCTGGGTGTATACTTTGGATATCTTCTGGGCCGATCCCTTCAGGTCTACGGGAGTGGAGAACACGGTGACGCGCTTTACCTGCTCTGGCACTTGCTCCGGGGCCTCACCTAAGTATTTGAGCGTGATGTTGCCGCCGGCGCTGAATCCCACCAGGTACACGTTCTTATACTTGCCCGAGGCCAGGGCGTGCCGCAGCACAAAGTCCAGGTCGTCGGAGGCGCCGAGGTGGTAGGAGCGGAGCAGCTTGTTGGGCTCGCCGCTGCAGCTGCGGTAATTCCAGGCCAGGGCATCCACACCCTCCGCGTTAAATGCCTTGACCATGCCCGTAATGTAGGGCCGGTGAGAATCGCCCTCCAGTCCGTGCGAGAGCACCAGCAGCGAATCGGCCCCAACCCTCGACCAGTCTACATCGATAAAGTCATCGTCAGGGGTTAGAAGGCGCTCACGCTCGTACTGCACGCCCTCCACCTGCCTGAACAAACCCGGGATGATGGTTTGCAGATGCCCGTTGAAAAGATAAAAGGGCGCCCGGTGCTTCGATAATAGTAATGGCATAGGGGTAAAAAAACTTATACTTGACTATTTGTAAATACGATAAATCCGGGAAAAACGGCTGTACCTAGGATGTTATATATCAATATTTCGTTCTTTCCGTATAAACTGCTAAATACTAATAACTATACAACTATGGAAATTACATCAAAGATAAAAACTATTGGGTTTGCGCTTGCCCTGGGTTCGTTTATGTTTGCCTGTAGCCAGGAGACGCAGAACGAGACCAACGCAGAAGTAAATGAGGCGCAGGCTGAAATGACCGAAGAAAACATGGAGGCACGGTCCTCTTACGACGACTTCGAGGCTTGGGTGAATACCAACACAGATCGTGCCGAGACGGTAACCGAGGATGAGTACCGCGAGATGCGCACAGAGTACAAACGCCGTGAGGCCGAGGTGGAGGCCGAGTCCTCTACCTGGGACGATGAGACCCGCCAGGCCTGGGAGAAAACCAAGGCCGATTGGAACGAGTTCGAGAACAAGGTGCAGCAGCGCTTGGGAGAGGTGGATGACATTGACGTAGATGTAGACGTAAAGCGCGACAACAACTAGCCTCAGGCGGGTTTAAGAGAAGTATAAAATCCGCTGCGGGAGTTTTCCGCAGCGGATTTTTTTATACCCCAACGTCAACAGTATACTTTGATGCAACCGCCCTAACAGCCCTTGGTAGGATAACCGTGTCTAGTAAGGGAACTGGCGGTGCAGAAAGTATAAGGCCTGCCACCCGGCTCCGCCTCGCGGCGCCGGGTGGCAGGCCTGAAAACTGCTTCAAGTGTCATGCAGTTTCGATGGTAAGGGTAGGACCAAACCGCTGAATTTGTTATATTTGTGACTGAGAACCGCACTAAAATATTTTTGAGTGGGGTGTTTTGGAAATTAATGCCAAAGGGTTTACCTTTGCAAACTCATTAGGAAAAGCATCAGACAGAAATAATATATTAGAATAACATGGCTAACCATAAGTCGGCATTAAAGAGAATCAGAGCGAACAACGCTAAACGTCTTCGTAACAGATACCAGGCGAAAACTACTCGTACTTTCATCAAGAAGCTGAGAAACACAACTGACAAGGCCGAGGCGCAGGAACTGTACAAGACAGTTTCTTCTATGCTTGACCGTCTGGCTAAGAAAAACATCATCCACAAAAACAAGGCAGCGAACAACAAGTCTAAACTGGCTAAGTTCGTTAACAGCATCGCTGCTTAATTTTTGACGGAACCATACTTTGCAAAAGCCCTGCACATCCCGTGCAGGGCTTTTGTGTTTGTGGCTGCCCCACTTGAGTAAGGCTTTGCCATTGACAGGTGAAGTATGATAGGATGGCTTTGATTAGAACTTACTGCCCCTGGCAAGAATGCAGAAAAGCCGCCCTCGCAAGTATAAACCTATGGAAGTCGCGCGCCTGCCTTATATTTTATAATCTAAGTTGCAATTTATCCACCCCAATCCCTCCAAGGAGGGGAATCAAATTACACTTGTCGGGATTTCCCTCCTCGGAGGGGTGGGGGTGGGTTGACACATGCAAGAGACTAATTAATCGCAACTTGAGTTTTATACTTTAGCAACTGCCGCGCAAGTATAAGCCAGCCACAAAAAAAAAGCGCCCGGGGCCGAAGCACCGGGCGCTTTTTATATTGCTAAGTATAGCTGTTAGGCGATGCTTAGCTTGATCATGTTGGTGCGCTTCTGCTCGTTGATCGGCATGCTGGCCGTGTTGATGAACACATCGCCCTTCTGGATGTGCCCCTCTTTCAGCAGCGTTTCCTTGATGTCGGCAATCGTGTTGTCGGTAGAATCGAACTTGTCGTAGTAGAAGCCACGTACGCCCCATACCAGGTTCAGGGTGTTCAGCAGGCGGTGGTTCTCCGTAAAGACAAAGATGTGCGCCTGCGGACGGTACTTGGCCAGCTGAAACGCCGTGTAGCCGGACTTGGTCATGCCGATGATGGCTTTGGCGTTGGTGTCGCGGGCCAGGTTGCAGGCGTTGGCTACCAGGATGTCGCTGAGGAATGTTTCAGAGTTCGGGTTTGGCGAGTATACCTTATGGAATCCCTCCTGGTGCTCCTCCACCGTGCGGATGGTGAGCACCATGCTCTCGATCGTCTCGATCGGGTAGGCTCCTACGGCTGTCTCTGCGCTCAGCATCAGGCAGTGCGCGCCGTCAATCACGGCGTTGGCTACGTCGTTTGTCTCCGCGCGGGTAGGGCGTGGGTTCACGATCATGCTTTCCATCATCTGCGTGGCCACAATCACGGGCTTGGCGGCCACGTTGCACTTGTCGATCAGCATTTTCTGGATCATTGGCACTTTCTCCATGCCCACTTCCACGCCCAGGTCGCCGCGCGCCACCATGATGGCGTCTGTGGCGGCAATGATCTCGTCGATATTCTCGATGGCCTCCGGCTTCTCGATCTTCGCGATCACGCGGGTGTCCTTGCCACGTTCCTGTATAATGCGCTTGATCTCGTGGATATCCTCCACCTTACGCACAAAAGAAAGGGCCACCCACTCCACATCGTTATCCAGGCCGAAGTGCAGGTCTTTAATGTCTTTCTCCGTCAGGGATGGGGCCGATACCCGCGTGTTGGGCAGGTTGATGCCTTTGCGTGGCTTTACGATGCCGCCATACTTTACCTTCGCTTCAACCTCGCTCTTTTTATCGGTCTTGGTGACGATCACCTCCAGCTTGCCGTCATCCAGCAGTATGGAGTCGCCGGGGTTTACGTCTCTTGCCAGTTCGGTGTAGTTGGTGGCCAGCTGCTCCGAAGTGCTCAGGGAGCCGTCGCACATGATCTTGATGAACTGGCCTTCGCGTATCTCTACGCCGCCGTTCTCTACGTCGCCTACCCTGATCTTTGGTCCCTGCAAGTCCTGCACCAGGCAGATGTTGGTTTTATGCTGGCGGTTGATCTCGCGCACACGGTCTATCACCTTCTGGTGCGCCTCATAGGCGCCGTGCGAGAAGTTGAGGCGAAATGCATTCACACCCGTTTGTACAAGCGCCAGCAGGCGCTCAGACGAATCACTGGCTGGCCCTACAGTGGCCAGAACTTTGGTCTTATTAAATGTAACTTCCATACTTAGAAAATCAGGTTCTCTTTAAATTTTAAAGTGAGCGGGTCAAACTTTTTCACATACTGTACCAGCGGAGCCCGCAGCAGTTTCCTGGTAAGCTCTTGTGGGTGCAGCTGCTGCATGGCCCCGGTTATTTGCAGCACATAATCATACTCTTTAATGTCTGGCAGTAAAAATGGTTTCTTCAGGGTGGAGCTGCCAAGCGCCCTGTTGCGGAAAAGCCGCACCTCACTATGCTCTGTGATACACTGGTAGTTAGCGATCAGCAGGCGCTCCTTCCCCAGCAGGTCGTAACACAGGTCCTTTTGCTTTTTCAGGCGTAGATCCAGCAGCCGGTTAAGCGACCAGGCTAACTTATAGTCTTTTACTGACGTAACCAAGCCGTATAAGTCAAAGCTATAGTCATACTCTATATGCAGGCGGTGCGTTTTCATGCATTCTGATCGAAACGCTAAAATAAGAACCTCTGCCTGTAAAAGGGAGCGTAAGGTATAAAACTTTTGTTACGCTGCGAATAGAGTAATTTTTTTTGACATTGTCTGTTAAAAGCTATTTCTTTGCACAGTGTTTTAATTAACTATAAGAAAAATGTCAGAAATCGCAGAAAAAGTAAAAGCTATCATCATCGATAAGCTTGGTGTTGAAGAGTCAGAGGTTACTCCGGAGGCTAGCTTCACTAACGACCTTGGCGCCGACTCATTGGATACAGTTGAGCTTATCATGGAATTCGAGAAAGAATTCAACGTATCTATCCCAGATGATCAGGCTGAGAACATCGCTACTGTAGGTCAGGCTGTAAGCTACCTGGAAGAGCACGCGAAGTAATATACCTCCCCTTAGTTATTAAGAATTTCTACTATCTATCCCTCTACTAACAGCTTATGGAGCTTAAGAGAGTCGTAGTTACTGGGCTAGGCGCACTCACGCCACTTGGGAATACCGTTACGGAGTATTGGAACGGTCTGATCAATGGTGTGAGTGGCGCTGCACCTATCACACGCTTTGATGCGAGTAAGTTTAAGACCCAATTTGCCTGTGAGGTAAAAGGATACGACCCGGAAACTTATTTCGACCGGAAAGAGGCCCGCAAAATGGACCTGTTTTCTCAGTTTGCCATGGTGGCGGCCGATCAGGCCGTGGCTGACGCAAACCTGACTGAGGGTAGCTATGATCCGGAGCGCGTGGGGGTGATATGGGGCTCCGGCATCGGGGGCTTGCGCACCTTCCAGGAGGAATGTGTGAACTTTGCCAACGGTGACGGCACGCCGCGCTTCAACCCATTCTTCATTCCGAAGATGATCGCCGACATCAGTGCCGGCCACATTTCCATTAAACACGGCTTCCGCGGCCCTAACTTCGTTACCGTTTCTGCCTGCGCCTCCGCCACCAACGCCATCATCGACTCGTTCAACTATATCCGCTTGGGTATGGCCGACGCGATCGTGACGGGTGGTTCTGAGGCTGCCGTAACAGAGGCTGGTATCGGTGGTTTTAACGCCCTGAAAGCCCTTTCTGAGCGTAACGACTCACCGGAGACCGCATCGCGCCCGTTTGACAAAGACCGTGATGGCTTTGTGCTGGGCGAGGGTGCCGGTGCCCTGATTCTGGAGGAGTACGAGCACGCCAAAGCGCGTGGCGCAAAAATTTACGCCGAGATCATAGGCGGTGGCATGTCTGCCGACGCCTACCACATCACGGCTCCCCACCCGGAAGGCCTGGGCGCACTCAACGTGATGAAAAACGTGCTGCGCGATGCCAATATCAAGCCGGAGGAAGTTGGCTACATCAACGTACACGGCACATCCACTCCACTTGGCGACATCAGCGAGGTGAAGGCGATTGAGACGGTATTCGGCGACCACGCCTATAACCTGAACATCAGTTCCACCAAGTCCATGACGGGCCACCTGCTGGGTGCCGCCGGTGCCATTGAGGCCATCGCCTCTATCATGGCTGTTCGTAATAACATCGTGCCGCCGACCATTAACCACTTCACCGATGACGAGAGCTTCGACAGCCGCCTGAACTTCACGTTCAACAAGGCGCAGGAGCGTGAGGTGAAAGTGGCCATGAGCAATACGTTTGGTTTCGGTGGACACAATACCTCTGTTATATTCCGTCAATACATCGATTAGTGTTTGGGCCATTTAAACCAGTTCGGCGCGCTTACCACAGGTTATTTAATAAGGATAAAGCATTAGTACGCTCGCTCGCTGGTATTATTGGCAGTACACCTGATAACCTGCGGCTGTATAAGCTCGCCCTTACCCATACGTCCTTCGCCCGCCAGAACTCTGCCGGCAAGCATGAAACCAACGAGCGCCTGGAGTTTCTGGGCGATGCGGTGCTGGGTGCTGTGGTGGCTGAACTGCTGTTCAAGAAGTTCCCGTACGAAGACGAGGGCTTCCTGACGGAGATCCGCTCGCGCATCGTAAACCGGGAGTCGCTCAACCACATTGCCCTGAAGATCGGGTTGAACCTGCTGGTGAAGGTAGACAGCTCCAGCCACAGCATGCGCCACAAGTCGGTGAACGGCAATGCGCTGGAGGCACTGGTCGGGGCCATTTACCTGGACAAAGGCTATAACACTACCCGCCAATTTATACTTGCCAAGCTGGTAAAGCCGCACGTAGACCTGCACCAGTTGGTGAACACCACGGCTAATTTTAAGAGCAAGCTGATTGAGTGGGCGCAGAGCCAAAACCTCGAGATCCGTTTCGACATCATCAAACGCAAGCAGCAAGGCAACACCACCGAGTTTACCTCCGAAGTGTACATCGACGAAAAACCGATTGCCATTGGCGTAGGCCTCTCCAAGAAAAAAGCCGACCAGGCCGCTGCCGAGAAAGGCCTGGATTTTCTGAATATCACTTAAACTTGCTTGTTGAATGGTGAACTAAGGGCTGGGAAGTATACTTCGCAGCCTTTCTGGTTTATACCTGCGGCTGCAACAGGGGCACGGAAGTATAAAAAGCCGGTGGAGCCTTGGGGCTGCGCCGGCTTTTTATACTTATACAAACAAGCCCGTCACAGCAATCCTCCCCTAATAAATTAGCCGCCCTGCACTGGAACAATTGCCCTTAAGGTTTAACTTGCTCCCGTATACATGCGTTATAAACACCTATGGAAGAAACAAGATTAATGCTGGCAGCGGCCGCCCTTAACCAAACCCCTATGAACTGGGCCGGGAACCTGCAGAACATACGCACCGCCATCTCAGAGGCGAGACAAAATAACACCCACATCCTGCTACTGCCTGAGCTTTGCATCACCGGCTATGGCTGCGAAGACATGTTCCTGAGCCCGTGGCTCTCGGAGATGGCCTTTCACCAGTTGCTGCAGGTAAAAGAATGGTGCGATGGCCTTACGGTGGCTGTCGGGCTTCCCCTTTTCCTCGATAAGAAAGTATACAACACCGCCTGCGTCATCAGAAACAAGGAGATCCTTGGCTTTACGGCCAAGCAGTTTCTGGCAAACGATGGGGTGCATTACGAGCCGCGCTGGTTTACGCCCTGGCCCGCCAACGAGGTACAGGAGTTTGAGATGCTGGGGCAGACGTATCAAATAGGCGATATCATTTATGAGGAGCAGGGCGTAAAGTATGCCTTCGAGATTTGCGAGGATGCCTGGCGGGAGAACCGCCCGGCCGAGCGCCACATGTCCAAAGGCGTACAGCTTATACTTAACCCGAGCGCCAGCCACTTTGCCCTGAGCAAAACCGATGTGCGCCACAGGCTGGTGGTGGATGCCTCCAAGAAGTACCAATGCGCCTACATGTACGCCAACCTGCTGGGCAACGAATCGGGGAAGATGATTTACGACGGGGAGGTGCTGATCGCGCAGAACGGCAAGCTGATCCGCCGCAACGACCTGTTGTGCTTTAAGGATGTGGACCTGGAGTGCGCCGAAGTATGCTTCTCTGACAAACCGGCAATTGCCGAGGTAATAGAGTACCTGCCACCGATCGATGAAAACAAGGAACTGATTGCTGCGCTGAGCCTGGCCCTGTTCGACTACATGCGCAAGAGCCGCAGCCGTGGCTTTGTACTTTCCCTAAGCGGCGGGGCGGATTCCTCGCTGTGTGCCGTGGCGGTGGCCGAAATGGTGCGCCGGGGAGTGGAAAGCATCGGCCTGGAGGCGTTTGTGGAGAAGGCACTGCTGTTCTCAGAAGACGATAAGGCCCGGTTCAGGCAGTTGCCGCAGGAAGAGGCTCGGAAGGCCATTACGGGCAAGCTATTAACCTGCGCCTACCAGGGCACCATCAACTCCTCCGACGACACCTATACTTCTGCCAAAGAGCTGGCGGACTCCATTGGGGCTACATTCTATAACTGGACGATCGACGAGGAGGTGCAGGGCTATACTTCCAAGGTGGAGCATGCGCTGGGCCGCCAGCTCACCTGGCAGCAAGACGACGTGACGCTGCAGAACATACAGGCCCGGGTACGCGCCCCCGCCATCTGGATGCTGGCCAACATAAAGTATGCGCTGCTGATGGCCACCTCTAACCGCAGCGAGGCCTCGGTAGGCTATGCCACCATGGATGGCGATACGGCCGGCAGCATTTCGCCGATCGCGGGCATCGACAAGGCCTTTATCCGGCAGTTCCTGGTGTGGGCGCAGCAGGAACTGGGTTACACCGGTCTGCAGTACGTAAACAACCTGCAGCCTAGCGCGGAGCTGCGGCCGCAGGAGGAGGCGCAGACCGACGAGAAGGACCTGATGCCCTACGAGGTGCTGAACATGATCGAGCGCCTGGCTTTCCACGACCGTTATTCGCCGGAGGAAGTATACGACATCCTGCTGGAGCGGCAGGTGGGCGCACCGGAGTCTGTGAAGACCTGGATCACGAAGTTCTATAGCCTCTGGAGCCGCAATCAGTGGAAGCGCGAGCGCTATGCCCCGGCCTTTCACCTCGACGATTACAACGTGGACCCACGCAGCTGGCTGCGTTTCCCGATCCTGAGCGGTGGCTTTAAAGAAGAACTGCAGCGGGTGCAGGGGAAATAAAGTATAAAACTCAAGTTGCGATTAACCCACCCCTGCCCCTCCGAGGAGGGGAATTTCGCAAAAGAGTAGGTGATTCCCCTCCTCGGAGGGGTTAGGGGTGGGTTTACACCTGCACATCATGAGTGGATCGCAACTTGGGAAATAAAGTAGGCGTAAAGGCGCTGCCACATCCGGCAGCGCCTTTTTGTTTTTACCATTCTCCATACTTGCGCTTCAGGTGCTCATTTGTAAGGATGATACTGCCCATCAGGAGCAACAGCAGCAGCCCTGCCAGCACCAGCGCGCTTAACGGAAAAATCAATAGCAAGGAAAGTATAAAGCCCGCCAACATAGCGGCCAGCCCAATACCGATTAGCACCCTGGCATAGTAGCGGTTGGCCTCCTGCCAGTTTTCCATGTCTCGCATGGAGTAGTGCGTGCGGAAGCCATAGAGCCAGTTAATCCGTTTGGGAGGCCTGGTATGTAGCAGAACCCCGATCAGCAGTACCAGCAGGCCGGGCAATAGGTGCAGAAACAGCATCGGCTAAAGTATAAAGTGTGTGGCTATGGGGGCGCGGCATCTTCCGTTTTTTCGGTGGCCGATTTCTCTTAACTTTGTAAGATATGAGCACCCTTATGAGTATACTAAACTATATAACCTGGGATGTTGACCCGGAGATCTTCAATATAGGGCCCCTGAGCATCCGTTGGTACGGGCTGCTGTTCGCCCTGGGCTTTATCATCGGGCAACGCATCCTTACCAAAATATACGTAGCCGAGGGCCGGACCGAGGGCGATGTGGACGTGATCACCATTTACATGATCATCGGTACCGTAGTAGGTGCGCGTTTGGGCCATACCCTGTTTTACTCGCCAGAGTATTACCTGAGCAACCCGATAGAGATCCTGAAGATATGGGAAGGCGGGCTGGCGAGCCACGGAGCAACCATCGGTATCCTGCTAGCGCTGTGGCTGTTTAGTCGTAAGTATAGCTTCGATTATATGTGGGTGCTGGACCGCATCGTGATTGTGGTGGCACTGGGCGGCGCCCTCATCCGCCTAGGCAACCTGATGAACTCCGAAATATTTGGCCACCCAACCAACCTGCCGTGGGGCTTCGTTTTCTTGCAGCAGAACGAGTACTCACATGTGCCGCGCCACCCTACGCAGCTCTATGAGTCGCTGAGCGTGTTTGCGCTGTTCGTGCTGCTCTACTGGCTCTGGAAGAAGTATAAAGGTGCGCTGCCTAAGGGCTTACTGTTCGGTATCTTCGTAACGGCGCTGTTTACCTTCCGTTTCTTTGTGGAGTTCCTCAAAGAGGACCAGGTGGAGAAAGAGGCAACGATGGCCCTGAATATTGGCCAGCTTTTGAGCATCCCGCTGATTATCGCAGGCCTGTTTATACTTTTTAAAGTATGGCAGAACCCCAAACCAGCCCTGCCGGGTGGCAGGCCGAAGGAAGGCAGCAAAGTATAAGTGCCAGAACAAAAGAGTTTTCGAAAAGGGCATAAGACGTTTAAAGTATAAATCGCTCTGAGCGAAAGGGCTATTACTGCTCTATTTATACTTCAAGTGCATCCTGCCCCATACTTATAAACGGAAAAAAACATCCCCTTAGGCTTTATGGCAGAAGGGGATGTTTTTTTGTGGGTGCCTATAACGTATAGCGGAATAAATTACCGCCTTCGCTGGTGATGATCAGCACCCCGTCGTCTTCAAAGGCCACGGCTTCTGTCTGCCCTGTGCCTTTCAGCGCCCGCTTCTCGTACGTGCCCTCGTAAAACTTCTCTACGCTGTCAAAGTCGCTGAATACGTGCAGTTCCCCTTCGCTGAGCAGTACCACCGTTTTTTGGTCGGGGCTGATGGCGGCTCCTGTCACTTGTGCATTTAACGTATGGCTGCCGATAAGCCTGGCCCTGTAGGTGCCTTCCGCTGCGGGGAGTTGATATACTTTGGCCGTCTGGCTGCGGCCACGGTCCTTGGAGATGATGTACAGGTGGTCGTTGCTCCAGAAAAGGGCCTCGGAGTCGAAGTTGCGGTCTTTTTTAGGGGGTGGGAACTGCTTCTGATCCTCATAGGTGAAGCGGATGGCCTGCACCTGCCGCGGCTGCTCCGGGTTTACCTTGTACACAGCCAGCTCGCGGCGCTTGTTGTCGTTGTTGCCGGTGTCGGCTATGTAGATGTTTCCCTCAGAGTCCTGCGCCAGGTCTTCCCAGTCCACGTTCGGGAGATTTAGCCCAATGGTTCCCTCCAGTTTGCCCTGATCGTTGAGCCTGTAGAGGTTGGGGCCGTTGCCGGCGTCGTTATGAGTCAGGTACTCGCCTTTGGCAAGCACCGCCAGGCCCGAACTCTCGCTTACCTCACCGGGCAACGTGGCCAGGTGCTCCAGGCCAGCAGGCACTGCAGGGGCTTTCCCCGAAAATGTATCCCGGAAAAAGTATGCTCCCAGCCCAATGATCGCCAGGAAAATTGCCGTAATCAGAATCAGTAGCTTCATGTAGTAAACCAGTAGTACAGTGCTAGTATAAACGAGAAGTGGCAGGACGCGTTAAGACAAAGAAGTATAAAAATGACGTTATTTTGAGGGGCGATTTATACTTCCCTTCTACAACAGCTGAATCAAATGGATATTACAAAGATAAAAGAGACCTGCCTGTACGTGCAGGACCTGGCGGCGAGCAAAGACTTCTACCATAACAAGCTCGGCTTTAAGGTGATCGGTGAGGTGGCGGGCAGGCACGTGTTCTTCCGGGCGGGGGCGTCGGTGCTGCTGTGTTTTAACCCCGAGGCCTCTAAAGTAAGTAAAAGCCTGCCGCCGCACTTTGGCTCGGGGCAGCTGCACCTGGCCTTTGAGGTGGAGAAGGAACAGTATGAAGTATGGAAACAGCAGGTGCAGGACCTCGGCATTGCCATAGAGCAGGAGTATGACTGGGGCGGCGGCTTCCTGTCGTTCTATTTCCGCGACCCCGACGAGCACCTGCTGGAGGTAGTAATGGAGGGCATGTGGGAGCGGGGAGGATGATGCTTTGGCTGTTCATTGTTGTAACGGAGAGCTGCTGGGATCTGTTTTTTCTTTCAGATTTTTTTAGCTAATTTAGAGATTTCCGATCACCCTCTAAGCCCATAGTTCCCCCCTAAATGATTGACAGCCACGATACATTACTGAAAGACCTGGAGGCGGTAAGGCAAATCCCCGTTGTGCCTACCATGCTCAACGTAATTTGTGAGACCACAGGCATGGGGTTTGCTGCCGTGGCGCGGGTAACCCACGACAGGTGGCTGGCCTGCAGCGTAAGGGACGACGTACAGTTTGGGTTGGAGGCCGGAGGAGAGCTAGAGATCGAGACCACCCTCTGCAACGAAATCAGAGATCACCGCAAGCCCATCGTTATTGATTGTGTTGCAGAAGACCCGCTGTACAAAGATCACCATACACCCAGGATATATGGGTTGCAAAGCTACATCTCTATTCCCATCATACTTAAAAACGGAGCTTTCTTCGGGACACTGTGCGCGATAGATACCAAGCCGGCTAAAGTGAACAACGCTAAGGTGATCGGCATGTTTACCATGTTTGCCGAGCTGCTGGCCTTTCACCTGCAAAGCCTGGAGTTACTGGAGCGCAGCCATACGGTAACTTCCGAGCTACACCACGAAAACAAGGCTTTAACGCAGGAGAACTTCGACCTGGAGAGTTTTGTCTACTCCGCTTCCCACGATCTGAAATCTCCCCTATCCAATATAGAAGGCCTGCTTGATGAATTATCTGGGGCCATCGCCAGAGAGCATCTGGACAAAGAAGATGTTCGGCAGCTCATAACTGTGATGCGGCATTCTTTTAAGCGCTTTGCCGTGACGATAAGGGATCTTACAACGATAGTGGAGGTGGATAAGAACAGCGACAATGCGGATGCTGAAGATATAAACCTGCAGGAGGTAGTGGAGCATGTAAAGTATGACCTCGTTAGTTTGATCGCATCGTCCGGTGCTAAAATAGAGGTGGAGGTTGAGGAGGGGCTTGTGCTTAGCTTCTCTAAAAAGAACTTCCGAAGCATCATTTACAACCTCTTGAGCAATGCTATTAAGTACAGATCACCCGAGAGAATACCGGTAGTGCTGTTGAGGATGGCCCAGGTGGATGGAAAGGTGCAATTGTCGGTTTCGGATAACGGCATGGGCATTCCGGTTGAAAAGCAGAACAAGGTCTTCACCATGTTCAAACGCTTTCATGACCACGTGGAAGGAAGCGGCCTCGGCTTGTACATCGTAAAAAGGATTCTCGACAACAGTAGAAAGCAGATCCGGTTTCATAGCGCCTTAGGGGAAGGTACTACCTTTACGATCACCTTCTAAAGCCAGCCTGTTCCAACTCCCTGTCCACCCGCGCCAGCGTCTCCGGATGCAAAGTATGGCCGCCTTCGAACGTATAAACCTTTGGGTGGATTCCCAGCTCCTGCATCAGTCGCTGCTTGCGCTGTAGCGCTTCAGGAGTGATGAACTCGTCTTCGGTACCGTAAACTATGGCGACGGGCAAGTTCGAGAAAGCGGCTTTCCCGGTGGCAAAGTCGATGTCTTCGGGGAAGGAGGCAGCCCAAAGTATAAGCCGGTGCACAGGCACGTTTTGCGTGGCCAGCCAGCGGCTAACCGTGGCGCCGCCCTGCGAAAAGCCCAGCACCGTGATACGCACGTTTTCAGGCAGCTGGCGCAGTTGCTCCTGCAGCAGCAGGTTCAGATAGCTGGCTTGGTCCTCTATCTCAGAGAGCCGGTCTTCCTTCGTCATCCAAGTGGCGCCCACACGGCCGGAGAACCGCTCCAGGTAAAACCGCGACAGCGCCTCCGGTGCCACCACCAGCGTCTGCCCGTTGTCCAGCACACTGAAGTGCCGCAGAAAGAAGCGGGCCAGCTGGCCGTAGCCGTGGCACACGATCCAAAGGTCTGTTATACTTTCGGAGGGCGTACCTAGGGAATAATAGCGGGCCGTGCGCGGTACGGTAAGGCTGTGTTCGTTCATGATCTAAAGATATTAATCATGAATTAAAGTTAGGCGCATGTAGGTTTATACTTCTGCTGTCTAGCTACCAGATTGCTTCCTAAGTATAAAGTATCTGCTCCTCCGGACAAGTTGGGTTAGTAACCAAACGTCATTTAAAGGCACAAACTGCAATCCCAAACTCCCAAACTCTCTACCTCCCAACCTCTCCCTACAGGCTTTCCGGCGTGAACTGGAAAGGCAGCAGGTCGCCAACTGATTTAAAGCGGTAGTACTTACCGTCTGACGCCTGCAACAGCACCGGTATCGGCTCTTGTTGCCGGAACTCATACTCGGCCATTACCTGGCGGCATGCGCCGCAGGGCATGGCGGGCATAAATTCCTGCTCGTGGCGGCGGCGTGCTGTTACGGCCAACAGCTTTATCCTGGATTTGGGGTAATGTGCACTCAGGGCAAACAAGGCGGTGCGCTCAGCGCACAGGCCTGAGGGGTAAGCGGCGTTTTCCTGGTTGCTGCCCTTAAACAAGGAGCCATCTTCTAACAGAAGCGCAGCCCCCACCAGAAAGTTGGAGTAAGGGGCATAGGCATCGTTGGCAGCCTCCCGGGCCAAGTCCATGGCCTGCTGCTCCTGTGGCGTCAGCTCCTGCGCCTCCAGCACATCCACGCTTATTTGTACTTCCAGCTTACTTGCCATATAGGTATGCGTAGGTTCAAAAATGAGAAAAGGGCTATAAATTTAAGTTAATATTCTGATAAAACCATACTTAATCTTTGCCTTGCACTGCGTAATTTCTATCTTATGGCCAAACCCGAAACCCTACTATGAAAAAGATCCTGCTATTGGGCGCCGGCCGCTCGGCTTCATCGCTGATAAAATATTTATTTGATAACGCCACTGCCGAGAACTGGCACATCACCATCGGCGATATAAGTATAACGCACCTGCAGCCGCTCGTAGAGCCAATAGCTTTTGCCGAAACCATCACCTTTAACGTGCACGATGCCAAGCAACGGGCTGCGGAGGTAGGCAAGGCCGACCTGGTGATTTCGCTGCTGCCGGCCATCTTTCATATTGAGGTGGCACGGGAATGCCTTAAGCAGGAGAAGCACCTGATCACAGCCAGTTACGTGTCGCCGGACTTTCTGGCGCTGCACGCCGAGGCCCAGCAAAAGAACCTGACGATCCTGATGGAATCCGGCCTGGACCCGGGCATCGACCACATGTCGGCCATGCGCGTGATCCGAAGTATAAAAGCGGCGGGTGGCAAGCTTACCTCTTTTAAATCCTACACAGGCGGGCTGGTAGCCCCTGAATCGGATAACAACCCGTGGAACTACAAGTTTACCTGGAACCCGCGCAACGTGGTGTTGGCGGGGCAGGGCACGGCCAAGTACATCAAAGAAGGGCAGTACAAGTATATCCCGTACCACAAGCTGTTTAAGCGCACCGATGAATTCTACGTGGAGGGCTACGGCCATTTTGAGGGCTATGCCAACCGCGACTCCCTGAGTTACCGCGAACCCTACGGCCTGCTCGACATCCCGACCATGCTGCGGGGCACCCTGCGCCGCAAAGGCTACTGCGAAGCCTGGGACGTATTCGTGCAGCTCGGCCTGACCGACGACAGCTACACGTTAGACGGCTCGGAGCGTATGACCTACCGCACCTTTGTGGAATCCTTTTTGCCACCTGCCGCCTCACCGGAGAAACGTATGGCCGAACGGGTAAGTTTATACTTGGGTATACCTGTGGGAGGCGAGGTGCTGCAGAAACTGGAGTGGCTGGGCCTGTTTGAGGAAACGCCTGTCGGGCTGGAAGCTGCCACGCCGGCGCAAATTCTGGAGAAGATCCTGAAGGAGAAGCTCAGCCTCGCGCCCGGCGACAAGGACATGATCGTGATGCAGCACCAGTTTGGGTATGAACTGAATGGGGAGCAACGCGAGATAACTTCCACCTTGGTAGCTCTTGGAGAAGATGAAGTGCAGACGGCCATGGCAAAAACCGTGGGGCTGCCGGTAGGTATACTAGCCAAGCTGCTGCTGCAGGGCAGGATCACCCATCGCGGCGTGGTGATCCCGATCTACCCGGAGTTGTACGAGCCGGTGCTGGCAGAGCTGGAGGAGTATGGAATCCGCTTTGTGGAGACGGAAAGGGTGGTGGAGCGGGGGTAGCAGCTGCATTTAAAATCATTGCAAATCAAGAGGAAGGTGAGGGTTTATACCCTGACTGTTCTGATTTAACCTTATAAGAATGGATAACCAAGCGCGCCAGCGGCAAATCATAGAAGACTACATCAAGGCCTATAACACCTTCGATGTGGCCGGAATGGTGAAAGACATGCACCCAGATGTGGTATTCGAGAACATCTCGGACGGGATGACCATCCTCAAGATCCAAGGTATTTCCGGTTTCAGGACACAGGCTGAGCAGGCCACGGAGTTTTTTCAGGAGCGGGAGCAACGGGTAAAAAGCATCAGCTTTCAGGACGGCGTAGCCGAAGTGGCCATTGCTTACGAGGGTACGGTGGCTGTGGACCTGCCCAACGGCATGCAGGCGGGAGAGAAGGTAAGTATGGAAGGGAAGTCCATCTTCCACTTCTCCGGCGATAAGATCATCAAACTGCAGGATATCAGTTGATGCCTGAAGACCTCACTGTGTCCGGAGGTGCTGCGAGCGTCTGGTGCTAGAAGGCCAGGTAATACTCCCGCAGCAGCCCTGTGAACGCTGCAGTGTACGTTACCTTATCCTCTTCTCTGATAAAGAAGTCCTTGAGGACAGGCGCTGCAGGCGCAAAAGTATACGTTTGAATGTGGCGGATGCACTTACCGCCGTGGTAGGTGTACACCTGCAACTCCTCCTGCAAGTATAAATCAGAGGCTTTGGCCAGTCTGGCAAAGTATAAAGCCTCGGCCGGGGGCAGCAGCAAGTATAACTTTCCCTGCTCCGATAGGTGCTGCTGGGCAAAGTATAAAATGTCCTCAAACAGCAGCTCGCCGGTGTGTTTGGCGGTATTCTTCGCTACATCCGGCGATTTGAGCGAGGAAAGGAAAAAGGGTGGGTTGGAAAGTATAACATCATACTTTGGGCGCTCCTGCCCGGCAAACTCCTGCAGGCTCTGCGGGTGCAACTGCAGCCGGTTGGCCCAGGGGCTGGCGGCAAAGTTCTCCTGCGTCTGCTGTTGCGCCTCCGGGTTTATTTCCACGGCATCTATACCTGCCTTGCTCCGCTGCGCCACCATCAGCGAGAGCAAACCGGTTCCGGCGCCAATGTCGAGTATCCGTTGCGCCTCCTCAACCGCTACATAGGCCCCAAACACGCAGGAATCGGTGCACACCTTCATAGCGCACCTGTCCTGCTCCACCCGGAACTGCTTGAACTGGAAGTAGGTGTTAGGCATGGGAGGTTAGTTTTGAATGAGTGGGTGAGTGAATGAGTAATGGGTTTGGAATCAACACACAGGATTCCCGGAAGAAAGTATGATGCCTTTAACAGTTGCTTAAGCTGATTCTTTTCGAGGGATAAAAAATAATTCGCTTATCCGCTCAATCACTCATTCAAAATTGAATCAGCTCGGCAGGTAGGCACCCGACTCAAAGCCCTGGTCTACGAGCAGGTTAGGGGAGAGGGCGCTGTTTACAGCCAGCACATCGCAGCGCTCGTTCTCGGGGTGGCCGGCGTGGCCGCGTATCCATACGAACTTTACCTTGTGCTTCGGGTACACGCGCAGGAAGCGGCCCCACAGATCGGCGTTGGCTTTGCCTTTAAAGCCTTTCTTCTGCCAGCCGAACACCCAGCCCTTCTCCACGGCATCCACCACATACTTGGAGTCGGAGTAAACGGTAACCGGCATGCCCGGCTTGGTAATCGCCTCCAGCCCTTTGATCACGGCCAGCAGCTCCATGCGGTTGTTGGTTGTCTTCCGGAACCCCTCCGTCAGCTCTTTCTCGTGCTGTTTCCAGCGCAAAATAGTGCCGTAGCCACCTGGTCCCGGGTTTCCGCGTGAGGCTCCGTCAGTGTATAGTTCGATCATATTTTTTAATGAGTGAATGAGCGATTGAATGAATGAGAGAATGTTAAAAGATTCACTCATCCACTCAATCGCTCATTCAAAATTACAGATTAGTCTTAAACAGTTTGATGGCGATGGCCAGCAGGATAACGCCGAAGACCTTGCGCAGCACGTCTGCCCCGCCCTTGCCCAGTTTAGCCTCTATCCAGCTGCTGGACTTGAGCACGATGTACACGAATACCAGGTTGAGCACAATACCTACCAGAACGTTGGGCAGCGAGTAGGCGGCCCGCAGCGAGAGCAGCGTCGTCATGGTGCCGGCACCCACGATGAGCGGGAAGGCCAGCGGCACAATGGAGCCGCTTTTGGCATCCGGATCGGTATGGAAAAAGTCCTTGCCCAGGATCATCTCCAGGCCGATCAGGAAGATGATAATGGCACCGGCCATGGCAAACGACTCAAAGTCGATGCCGAAGAGCTTCAGGATAGACTGCCCCAGAAACAGGAACGCGATCATCAGGATGCCTGAAATAATGGTGGCCTTCTCTGACTCGATCCTGCCCTCGCGCTTGCGCAGGTTTATGATGATCGGGATGGAGCCGATGATATCGATCACGGCAAACAGCGTGAGCGTAACCGATGCGATTTCTTTTATGCTAAACACAGTAGATTAATGAGTTAGAGAGTTATAAAGTTAAAGAGTTAGTTATGGTTCAGGAAGCCTTCACTATTAAAATGCAAAAGAACTCCTAAACTCGCTAACTCCCAAACTGTCTAACTCCAATCAGGCGTAATAATGCAGGAAAAAGCGCTTCAGCTCTTCGTACTCCTCATCCTGTATGGCCGGGAAGTTGGCGATGCGGAATGTGGTGCGGGCCCAGGTGCCGTAGCCGTTGCCCAGGCGTATGTTGTGGTGCAGGGCGCGCTTCTTGGCATCATCCACCATTTTATCGTTGCCCTGCAGCGTTAGCACGGTCTTGGACCGCACCTCCTCGTTCTCTATCAGCGGCCTGAAATCGGCAAACTGCTCAAAGAAAGTATAAAGGTCCTGCGCACGGTCGGTCAGGTGCTGGTCGATGCCTTTGATAAACGGCCGGTCCTCGAGCATGCGCTTGAGCAGGTAAATGTTGAGCTCGTTGGGCGTATGCGTGGTCTGGTAGTTCAGCATCTTCTCATAGATCGGCACCAGGCTGTTGTAGTGGTTGCGCTCAGCCATCTTCTTCGCCCTGAAAATAGAGCGGGGCGAGCAGGCCATCACAGCCAGCCCTGGCGGCAGGCCAAAGCACTTCTGCACCGAGGCAAACCAGATGTCGGCCTTGATCAGCTTCAGGTTCAGGCCAGCCATGGAGGAGGTGGCATCCACCGCAATCAGGGTGTCGCGGAAGCGGTTGTGCAGGTTCAGGATGGTGGTAGGGCTTACCTGGGTGCCGTTGGATGTCTCGTTCTGCGTAAAGCAGATCAGTTCGGTGTCGGCGCTGATCTGCAGCTCGCTCACCGGCATCGGCTCATTAAAGTCGAACTGGAAGCCCTCCGCTTCGGGGCGCAGCTTCTTGGCGTATTCAAACCACTTCTCCCCGAACGAGCCGTTGTAAATATGGAAGCTCTTCTGCTTGGTAAGGCTCTGTATCAGGATTTCCCAGCACTCGGTGGCCGAGGTAGCGAAGAAAATGTAGTAATCCTGCGGGATGTTGAGCTTGCGCTTGATAGAGCCCACCACCGCCCGCGACACCTGCACAAATTGCTCACCCCGGTGTGGAGTGTTCAGAATGCCCTCGTCATACGCGTCTACAAGATAGGTGCGTACTTCAGGGTAAACTTTAGAGGGGCCGGGATAGAAGTTGAGCATGGGACGGTGATTTGATATAGCTTTTATGCTATATTATAAAAATTGTATTTAACGAACCTATAACGGTGCAGGTTGCGGAAATCATACATTAAAGCCGATCTGTTTCGGCTTCAGGCGCTCAAAATATTGTAGCGCAAGCCGATAGCTTTCCAGTCCGAAGCCGCTGATGCTGCCTTTGCAGTAAGGCGCGATCATACTTTTCTGCCGCCACGCCTCCCGGGCGTGGATATTGGAAATATGCACTTCCACCACCGGCGTGTCGATGGCCCTGATGGCATCCGATATGGCCACCGACGTATGGGTATAGGCACCGGCATTAAACACGATGCCCTTGTAGCTAAAGCCCACCTCGTGCAGCTTATCAATCAGTACGCCTTCCGTGTTCGACTGGAAATACGAAAGCTCCAGCGCCGGGAACGCCGCTTGCAGCTCCTCAAAATAATCTTCGAAGGAGCGGTTGCCGTACACCGATTTCTCGCGCACCCCCAGCAAATTCAGGTTCGGGCCGTTCAGGATGAGTATCTTCATAGTTAAAGTATCCAAATTTCCAAAGCTACAAAGGTAAGGATTAACTATCTTTGCTTGATAATAATTGTTTAATTGTTGGGCAGCTAAATTGTTGGATCAGGATGAAAGAATGCGCAGGATTAAGATTCCCTCATTCAAAACTCTCTAACTCTCTAACTCCTAAACTCTCTAACTCCCAAACTCCCAACCGTGAACTGGCGCATCTGCAGCAAGCAATTCGAGGAATACCTGAAACTGGAGAAGTCGCTCTCGCGCCACTCGGTGGAGGCTTACGGGCGCGATGTGCGCAAATTGGTCGAGTTCCTGGATGCGCGCGGGCTGCAGGTATCCCCGGAGGATATAACGCCGGCCATACTTCGTGATTTCCTGGAGTGGATAAACGAGCTGGGCATGACGCCGCACTCGCAGGCCCGTACCCTCTCCGGCATCCGCGCCTTTTACAAGTTCCTCATCATGGAGGACATGATGCAGACCGACCCCACCGACACCATCGAGGCCCCGAAGCTGAGCCGGAAATTGCCCGACACGCTCGCCTTCCATGAGATTGAGGAGTTGCTGGCGGCCATCGACCTCTCCACGCCCGAGGGCACCCGCAACCGCGCTATGCTGGAAACGCTCTATAGCTCCGGCCTCCGCGTCTCGGAGCTGCTGGACCTGCGCATCAGCAATTTGTATGAAGATGCCGGGTTCCTAAAGATTTCCGGTAAAGGAGAGAAAGAGCGCCTGGTGCCGATCGGGCGCGATGCGCTGAAGCACATAAAACTTTACCGCGAGGGCATCCGCTGCCACCTCAACATCAAGAAAGGGCATGAGGATATCCTCTTCCTCAACCGCCGGGGCGCTAAAATGACGCGCGTGATGGTATTCACCATTATCAAAGATTTGGCAGCAAAGGCCGGTATCCAGAAAACGGTGAGCCCCCACACCTTCCGCCACTCCTTTGCCACGCACCTAATTGAGGGCGGTGCCGATCTGCGCGCCGTGCAGGAGATGCTGGGCCACGAGTCCATCACCACCACTGAGATTTACACCCACCTCGACCGCGATTACCTCAAGCAGGTAATTAAGGATTACCACCCACGAAGCTGATAAAGTATAAGTATAGCTAAGCGCACACAACGATGGCAGAACCACACGCAACCAACGGGTCCGGTTTTAAGGAGTTTCTGCCCGAATTTGTGTACGGTGGCATAGACGGAGCCATTACCACCTTTGCCGTGGTGGCCGGTGCCACAGGTGCCAATTTTGATATTCCGGTGGTCATCATACTTGGTTTTGCCAACCTGGTGGCAGATGGCTTCTCCATGTCGGTAGGCAACTTTTTCTCTTCCAAGGCAAGCGTGGATGCCTACGACAAGCATAAAGCCACAGAGTACTGGGAGATCGAGAACCTGCGGGAGACAGAGGTGGAGGAGATCCGCGACATTTACCGGAAGAAAGGATTTGAGGGGGAGCTGCTGGAGCAGGTGGTGGGCGTGATCACTTCTAACAGGGACGTATGGGTGGATACGATGATGAAGGAGGAACTGGAGCTATCCAAAGACCGCAAATCTCCTTACCAAACGGCCGGCATGACCTTTTTCTCTTTCCTGCTGATAGGGTTCATACCTTTGGCAGCTTATGTTTTTGCCTTGCTCTTTAATACCAGTCAGGACAACCTGTTTCTCTACGCCTGCCTGCTCACGGGCGTGGCGCTAAGTATAATCGGGGTGCTCAAGAGCGCGGTCAACAACAAAAATGTGCTGCAGGGCGTGGCTGAAACACTCTTTCTTGGCGGCATAGCAGCCATCCTAGCCTACTTCGCCGGGGATTTTCTGGAAAACCTGTTCAGGTGATGCGGTTGCATCTGTACTTTTATACTTGCTTTAAGTTTCCTGAACCAGCTGGCCAACTAATCAGATTACAATATCTTTGCCCCAGAGCAGTTATTCACGTTAGTGCCGGATGCACAGCAATCTTTATACTTACTACACCCTGATACATCAAATGAAGCGATCTCTTTGCAGCCTTACGTTTGTTTTATTTCTCTTTATTCCTTTTCTCGCACTACCCCAATCCATAGGAGACATTACGCCTGCACCTGTGCAGGTTAACCAGAAGGGTAGAGGGCATGTCACCATTAACCGGGAAGCACAGATTGTGTATGATGCGCAGTTTGCGGACCAGGCCGCTTATCTGGAGGAAATGCTGGCTGCCCAGACCGGGATGCGCCTGGCCCTACAGCCGAACAACCGGCAGAAAAGCGCTGCCAGCCACCGCATACGCCTGCTGTTTGGTGGGCGGGCTATCACAAAGGCGGAAATGTATACCTTAACCGTTTCGGGTAAAGATGTCATCATCAGGGCTAAAGATACAGGCGGTATGGTATACGGTATCCAGACACTGCTGCAGCTCTTCCCGCTGGAGCAGGTAGCCGAAGTGAGGATTCCTAACGTGGAGATAAAAGACTATCCGCGCTTTTCCTACAGGGGCATGCACCTGGACGTGGTACGGCATATGTTTCCGCTTGAGTTCATCAAAAAGTATATCGACTACCTTGCCTTCCATAAATTCAACACCTTCCACTGGCACCTGACCGACGACCAGGGGTGGCGCATCGAAATAGAGTCTTACCCCAAACTTAACACCATCGGTTCCTGGCGCGAGGCAACCCTGATTGGCCACTTTAAAGATGCGCCCGCCCGCTATGACTCGACCCGCTATGGCGGCTATTACACCAAGGAGGAGGTGCGCGAGGTAATTCGCTATGCAGCAGTCCGCGGGATCAGTATCATTCCTGAAATAGACATACCTGGCCATAGCCGGGCTACCATAGCGGCCTATCCGGAGTTTAGCACCCGCCCCGATACTACCTGGAATGTGGCGACCACCTGGGGCATGTACAACCGCCAGAACAACGTGCTGCAGCCAAACCCCGCTACCTTTAAGTTCCTGGAGACGGTTTTTCAAGAGGTGGCAGAGCTGTTTCCGGCCCCGTACTTCCACCTGGGTGGGGATGAGTGCAGCAAAATGTGGTGGAAAGCTGACCCGGTTTCGCAGCAGTTTATCCAAGACCACAACCTGAAAGATGAGAAGGGGCTGCAGACCTACTTTGTGGAGCAGGTGGCCGGATACCTCAACGCCAAAGGCAAGAAAGTAATTGGCTGGCACGAGATACTGGAAGGCGACCTGAACACCTCCACCCTGATCATGAACTGGGGAGGGGAGAAGGAAGGTATAGCCGCTGCTACGCGTGGGCACCAGGTGATCATGTCGCCGGGCAAGCCGCTGTACTTTGACCACTACCAGTCCAAAGACCCCAGCGACAGCCTGGCCATTCATGGTTACAATCCGGTAGATGCGGTATACGCTTTTGAGCCGGTGCCTGACACGCTGCGCAAACTCAACCTGGACCACTACATCATAGGCGCGCAAGGCAATGTATGGACCGAATACATGGGTAGCCCGGCCAAGGTGGAGTACATGATCTTCCCAAGAATGACGGCCCTGAGTGAGGTGCTCTGGTCCCCACGCCACAAGAGAGATTACCAGGACTTCAAAAGGAGGCTTGAACAAGCCATCATCCCGCGGTATGAGTATTGGGGAGCTGCCTATTTCCGTAATTTTGAGCAATGGACGGCGGAGAAGTAAAGAAGGGCGACACAAACTGTTTCTGAATCCGGGCAGCTTTGCTAGCGCAGGCAAGGGAGAGATTCTTCTGCTGGCTCAGGGTGGGGCAGGAGGCAAAGTGGCCCTCCTCAGAGCTTGCTTATCTAAAAGATCCGCTTTACCCAACAATCATTAAATCCTAATCCTATCTTTGCAGGCAAGTATAACCTAACCTGATACGCCGTGTATAAAAGCCTGCTGCGCCCGCTGCTTTTCCAGCTCGACCCTGAAAAAGTGCATTACCTGTCTACCGACGCCCTGCGCGCCTCCCTGAGACTGCCTTTTGCTAAAAGCATTGCCGAAAGTATGTTTAAGGTGGAGGACACGAGGCTGGAGCGCGAGTTGTTTGGCCTAAGGTTCCCGAACCCGGTGGGCCTGGCTGCAGGCTTTGATAAGGACGCGATGCTGGTGGACGAACTGGCCGAACTGGGCTTTGGCTTTGTGGAAATCGGCACCCTGACGCCGAAACCACAGGCTGGTAACGACAAGCCGCGCCTGTTCCGCCTGCCGCAGGACCAAGCCATCATCAACCGCATGGGCTTCAACAACCAGGGCGTGGACGCTGCCGTGCGGAGGCTGGAGCAGCGCAAGAGCAATATCATCGTGGGCGGCAACATTGGCAAGAACAAGGTGACGCCAAACGAGGAGGCGCTCAGCGACTACTTGTACTGCTTCAGGGCACTGTTCCACGTGGTGGATTACTTTGTGGTGAACGTGAGCTCGCCCAACACGCCGGACCTGCGCGCCCTGCAGGACAAGGAGCCGCTACAGAGGCTGCTGGTGTCGCTGCAGGAGGAGAACCAGAAGATGGGCACCCCCAAACCACTGCTGCTCAAAATAGCCCCGGACCTGAACCTGGACCAGCTCAACGACATCATCGCGATCGCTCAGGAAGCCAAGCTCAGCGGCATCATCGCCACGAACACCACCATCAGCCGCCAGGGCCTGCAAACGGCGGAGGCGCGGGTGCAGGAGATCGGCATGGGCGGCCTGAGCGGAAAGCCACTGACGACACCATCCACACAAATAATACAGCACCTGCGCACGTTTTTGCCCCCTGAAATTCGTCTGATCGGGGTGGGTGGCATCATGACGGCGCAGGACGCGATCGATAAAGTGAACGCCGGTGCCGACCTGGTGCAGCTTTACACCGGTTTCATCTACGAGGGCCCCTCCCTGGTAAGCCAGATCAATAAAAAATTACTTTCCAGATAAGCTACATTCGGGTGGCAAGGCTAAGGCATTGCCACGAAAAAGTGTAAATTTGGGATTCTAACGATAGCTGAGGGTATGGCCAAGAACACGTACAGAGACGACACGCTGCAAGCAGGACGGAAGAATGAGGTGCGCGGTAAGAATGAGCCGCGTGGGGCAAATGTGCCGAAGGGGCAGAAGCCGAGGAAGGAGAAGAAAAAATGGTCTTTCCGGATTCCAAGACCCCGGATTAATCTAAGAATCGGGTTCCTGCACGACCGCCGCTTTAAGCTCTCGGCCGGCTTCACGTTCCTGCTTATCTCCTTTTTCCTGACCATTGCCTTTGTGTCTTACCTCTTTACCGGCAACGCCGACCAAAGCGTGGTGGAAACCGTGAGCGGCACAGGCCTGAAGGAGTCGGGGCAGGAGGCAGAGAACTGGCTGGGTTTGGTGGGTGCCTGGATTTCGCACTTCTTCATCAATGACCTGGTGGGCATTGGTGCCTTCTTTCTTATACCTGTGCTGTTCTTTACGGGCTCCAAGATCGTGTTTAAGCGCGTAAGCGTGTCGCTAAGCTATGTGCTGGGCTTGTGTAGCTTCAGCATGCTGTGGCTGAGTCTGATGATGGGCTACATCGTCTTCTCTTTGGGTACGATCGGGCAGTACGGCTTCTTGGGAGGCGCCGTGGGCATTGAGGCGGCCATCTGGCTCAACAGCCTGATTGGCTGGGGTTCGTGGTTGCTGCTGGGCTTCCTGCTGCTGGTATTTGTGGTGAGTTTCTTTAACGTTACAAGTATAAACTGGGGCAGCGCTAAACCTGCCCTGGCTACGGAAGGCGCTGGCGCACAGAAGAACTACGCCGAAAGCCTGGGCGATGTGCTGGGCGCTAAAACAAATAACATCAACCACAACACTGACCCTACCGCCTCTCTGGAGTATGAAGAAGAGGAGGACGAAGCACCCTTCGACGAGGACGACGAGGAAATAAACCGTGCGCTGGAGATGGAGCTGCACGCACTGGAGCAACAGAAAAAGCCGGAACCGCCTGCCAAGAATGATTCGCCATCACTGGAACTGGACATAGATCTTCCCGAAGACCTGGAGCTGGAGGATGAACTGGAAGAAGAGCCAGAGATGGCCCTGCAGATTGAGGAGACACCGGAGGAGGAAACTCTCGTCGGTGATATGGAGAACTATGACCCCACGCTGGACCTGGCCCGGTACCAGTACCCGAACATCGAGCTGCTGAACGACTACGGTACCAATAAGATACAGGTAACCAAGGAAGAGCTGGAGGAGAATAAAGACAAGATCGTGGCCACGTTGGGCCATTATAACATCGGCATCGCCAGCATTAAAGCCACCATCGGCCCTACAGTTACCCTATACGAGATCGTGCCGGATGCCGGGGTACGTATCTCCAAGATCAAGAACCTGGAGGATGACATTGCCCTGAGCTTAGCGGCCCTGGGTATCCGTATCATTGCGCCGATCCCGGGCAAGGGTACCATCGGTATCGAGGTGCCGAACACGAAGAAAGAGATGGTTTCCATCCGCTCCATACTTTCCACGGAGAAGTTCATGAAGAGCGATATGGACCTGCCGATCGCTTTTGGCAAGACCATCACCAACGAAGTTTTCATTACCGATTTGGCTAAGATGCCTCACTTGCTCATGGCGGGTGCCACGGGACAGGGTAAGTCCGTAGGCCTGAACACCATCCTGACCTCGCTGCTTTACAAGCGCCACCCATCGCAGCTTAAGTTCGTGCTGGTCGATCCGAAGAAGGTGGAACTCTCGCTGTTCAACAAGATAGAGCGCCACTTCCTGGCCAAGCTGCCCGATACCGACGAGGCCATCATCACCGACACGAAAAAGGTGGTGAACACGCTCAACTCGCTGTGTATGGAAATGGATATGCGCTACGACCTGCTGAAGGATGCCGGCTGCCGTAACCTGAAAGAGTATAACCGCAAGTTTGTGGAGCGCAAGCTGAACCCGCAGAAGGGTCACCGTTTTATGCCCTACATTGTGCTGGTGATAGACGAGCTGGCCGACCTGATGATGACGGCCGGTAAAGAGGTGGAAACGCCGATTGCCCGCCTTGCGCAGCTGGCCCGTGCCATCGGTATACACCTGGTGGTGGCCACACAGCGTCCGTCGGTGAACGTGATCACGGGTATCATCAAAGCCAACTTCCCGGCGCGTATCTCTTTTAAAGTAACCTCCAAGATCGACTCCCGCACCATTCTTGATGCCGGTGGTGCTGATCAGTTGATCGGCCAGGGGGATATGCTCTTCTCCATCGGCTCAGATATGATCCGTATCCAGTGTGCTTTTGTGGATACGCCGGAAGTGGACAGAATCTGCGACCACATTGGGGAGCAGCAGGGCTACAGCGATGCGTACTTGCTGCCAGAGTTTGTGGGCGACGAGGGCGGAAACGATAAAGCCGATTTTGATCCGAGTAACCGCGATCCTTTGTTTGAGGAAGCCGCCCGCGTAATTGTGCAGCATCAGCAGGGAAGCACCTCGCTGCTGCAACGCCGCCTGAAGCTGGGCTACAACCGCGCCGGTCGCCTGATTGACCAACTGGAAAGTGCCGGAATAGTAGGTCCGTTTGAGGGGAGCAAGGCCCGCGAAGTTTTAATTACCGATGAGTACAGTTTGGAACAGTTATTGAATACGCTTGGGTAGAAACCTAAAAAGTACTTTACACACGACATGAAAAAATTACTCTCTTTACTGCTGGTTGCACTGATGTTCGTATCGGTGGCCCAGGCACAGCAAGACCCTGAGGCGACCAAGATACTTAACGCCATGAGCCAGAAGTACCGCTCTATGAAAGCCTTCAAAGCTGATTTTGCCCAGACACTGGAAAACCCATCGGCCAAGGTGAAGGAAACCATGAACGGCAGCATTACCGTGAGCGGCGAAAAGTATAGACTGGGAGTGAGCGGGCAGGAGATCATCAGCGATGGCAAGACCCTGTATACTTTCCTGAAGGATGCCAACGAGGTAACCATTACTGAGTCAGACGAAGAGGCAGAGGCCATGGCCCCAAGTAAGATCTTCGACATGTATAAGAAAGGCTACAAGTATGCCTATGCGGGCACCGAGACGGTGGGAGGCGTGAAGCATGATGTGGTGGAGCTTGCGCCGGAAGACCGCAAAAACCCGATCTATAAAGTGCGCCTGTACATTAGCCAGAAAGACAAGACTTTGAAGAGCTGGCAGATGTTCCGTAATAATGGCAACCGCTATACGTACACCATCAGCAACTTTGAGGCAAACCCAGCGCTTGCCACCGATGCCTTCACTTTTAACAAGGCCAAGTATAAAGGCGTAAGCGTGGTAGATTTAAGATAAAGCCAACCGATTTATAATACTAAAAAGGCTGCTCCTGATTGGGGTAGCCTTTTTGCTTTTTATACTTTGGGGCCGTTGTTTGGTGCAACGCAAACATTCCTGCCGCGAGTTTTCAACTTGTGGTTTGCCATAGAGCAAGCTTTCAGCTTGCGTTGATGGCTTGATTTATACTTTCACGAACCGTACACTTAGCGCAACATCAGTTAATAAACCGCATAATTCAGTCGGAGGTTGAAATTTACCACCTCATCCTCCTCCACACGCACCGGGTTTAAGCCGCCCTGTCCGTCAAGGCCATTGGCATACAGTTTCCCGTTTTCCTGGATAAACACAGAGTAGGTGCCCGTAGCCAGCCTGGCCTGGTAAAAACCATCGGCATCGCACTCCACGGTTAAAACAGGTTTGGCGGCTATGATATAGTAGACAAAGTCATGTTGCCTAGCCTCTTGCATGGTGGTGTAAGGGTAGATAACAACCTTTCGCCTGACCGGATACTCTTTGCAGGTGCTGTTCGGCCCGATGATGGGCATGCAATTACCTTCTATCAGCGTGAGCGTGCCGGTAATGCCCTGGGAAATGGTAACTTTCTTCTTGTTCTGCTGCATCAGCTCCGCTGTGTTGTTTATCCAGCGGTTCGGAGTTGCCTCGCTGTCGGCTTTGCTGCACCCGCCAAAGAGAAGTGCCGAAAAGGCAAGGGTAAGCAAGGAGGAGGCTACTTTCATGTCTTTTACTTTAATCTATAGACCCTTTAACATAAAGATAGGTTGCAAATACAGGAAAGGAACCGGAAAGTTTCGGCCTCTGAAGCAAATTCATACTTTTGTAAAAACCAACCACGCCTGTAAACCATGACTAGAGAGCAGCTTTTCGAGCAGATTCTGACCAAGAAATCATACTTGTGTATCGGCCTCGATACCGATCCGCTGAAACTCCCGCAGCACCTGCTGGACCAGGAGGACCCGGTGTTTGAATTTAACCGCCAGATCATAGAGGCTACCGCCGACCTTTGTGTGGCTTACAAGCCTAACATTGCTTTTTATGAGGCACAGGGGCCGCAGGGCTGGGTAAGTCTGCAAAAAACATTGCAGGTAATTCCGCAGGATATTTTCACAATTGCCGATGCCAAGCGCGGTGATATTGGCAACACCTCGGAGCTTTATGCCAGGGCCTTTTTCGAGAACATGGATTTTGACTCCATTACGGTGGCCCCCTACATGGGAGCGGACTCCGTGAAGCCTTTCCTGACGCAGGCCGGCAAGTGGGTGATTCTGCTGGCCCTGACCTCCAACGCCGGCAGCCAGGATTTTCAGATGCTGCGCCTGGAGGACGGAAACGAAGAATACCTGTTTGAGCAGGTGCTCAGAACCAGCCAGGAGTGGGGCAATCCTGACCAGTTGATGTACGTGGTAGGCGCCACGCAGGCCGAGTACGTGCAGCGCGTGCGCCAGGTAGCCCCCGACAATTTCCTGCTGGTGCCGGGTGTGGGCGCGCAGGGCGGCAACCTGGAAGAGATATCGCGCCTCGGCATGAACCGCCAGTGCGGCCTTTTGGTAAACTCCTCCCGCGCCATTATCTACGCCTCCTCCGGCTACGATTTTGCTGAAAGAGCGAGAGAAGCCGCTTTTGCCGTGCAGCGCGAAATGGAGGTGCTACTGGAAGAGTTGGTAGTGGGGTAGCGATTAAGGTGCAAAAGATATGTCTAGAAGCTATCTCAAAAATAAAAAGTACAATAAGTGCGATCAACTGTACTCCTACAGTACGTGCCTTTAGAGCTACTTTTCATGGTGATCTCAAAGCAGAATTAGCTAACCTGAGGTATTTTTGAGATAGCTTCTAGTATATTCGTTAGTCCGGTTCCGTATAGCCGCCGGATTTGGGGGATAACCGGAGGAGTTCCTTATATACTATAGTTGGGTGTAACTATGAATTATAAAAAGAGCAGAATGGAAATTGTAAACAGCAGAGACTTTGTGACAGCAGCTGTAATAGCTTTTCTGTACGTTCTTTTAGGAACATATGAACTGGTAGGTGATGTGCATATTTCATCTTTTATACGAAGTATAGAAATATTTAACAGAATTCACCTTGACATGTTTACGATTTTTCCCGCTCATGTTTTTGGCTCATTTTTCTGGTGGACATTAGGGGGAGGTAAAAGTGACGCAATTGCTTATGCTTGGCTAGGCCAGTTCTTAGGTCTCCTGTTCTTTTTTATCTTGTTTTTGCTGTTAGTAATGCTTTATAAAGCAATAAGGAAGAAGCTAATTCAGCTGTGATGACCATTGACTCTGCTTGATTTTATAAGGTATTTATAGGTGTAAAGAAAAATAGTTTCACCCAACAATGTTCATACTTAACCCTTGCTGACGCTGCGGGCATAGTATGTACGAGCCGTTGCCATTAATTAGTGATGACTGAAGAAACCAAAAAAGCTGTTCAAAATCTTTATACTGCCTTTAGCAACTATAGGCTGAACTCCAATATGGAAGCCAGCCCTATGTATGATGAAAAAGAAGTAGCGAAATGGAATCAAATAATTTCTTCTAAACCACTGGCAGAACTCACAGGAGAAGAGTTGCATTTCTTTGTTTTCAAAGTCTGCTATACTTGGGGTGATGTAAATGATTACAAGCATTTCCTGCCAAGGGTTTTTGAGTTGATTGCACAGTACAAGGAGGGTGAGATAGAGGCATGGATAGCAATAGAGAAGTTAAGCTACTGCAACTGGGAAGACTGGAAAAAGCCCGAGTACGAAGCTATACTGAATTACCTCAACTCACTCTGGGTGCAACTGATTAATGAAGAAGAAGTAGACGCTTTATGGAATTTTGAGGAGCTGTTCACATCCATTGCAAAGGTACACCCCGCTTTCAATTATATGCTGAAGGAATGGGAAGAGAGCAAAAGTGTTGCATCAACGCTGCGATTCTGTGAGTTTATAGGAGGAACCGCTACTGAGCTGACAAGGAGAGGTCAAGTGAAGCAGCTGAAAGATGAGCCAGAGTTATCAGATGAGTTTGTACGTTGGGCTAAAGGCCCTATGCAGCAAAAGCTCGAGATGGCGTTCAACTCAACAGAAAATGAAGAAACACTTGAAAAGATAGTCCAAGTACTTGAGACCTTAAGCAATACAAAAATTACTTCTGGCAACAAGGTATAAAACCATACTTCGGCTACGCCTCGTTCGCTTTTTATACAAACCGTTGGCCGATAATGTAATCATGAAACAATTCTTAATTATTGTTCTCTTCTTGATTTCAACTGTTTCGATTGCACATGCAGTTGAAGGAAACCTTGAAGTCATCATAAACCCAGCATATAAGGGCAGCATTACCATATATGATAAGCCAAATGGAAGAATAGTAGCTTCGGTTAAGCATGACTTCGAAGAAGAAGACTATTTGACTTTTAGTGTATCAAATCAAACCGCTGATTTCTTTTACGGCACTTTAGAATATTCTATATCTGGAAAGAAATTTAAGGGATGGGTCAAAAAAGGTAAACACATCGGGACGTACGCAAGAAATTATGAACCAAGAAAGCCTATAAAGCTAATGTCGGGAGCAAGTGTAAATTCAAAGGTTAGTACAACAGTTCCAGAACAGCCTAATCTGTTTTATCAGGTTACTGCTTTCGATAAAAAATGGGCTTATGTTAATGTGCTTTACAAGGGGCAAGTTAAGCAGGGTTGGCTATCTCCTGAAATGCAATGCTCTAACCCATATACTACATGTAATTAAAAGAAAGAAATTAGCAGCTAACACGAATAGGCACCATTTTCGGCTGATGCCTCACACGTTGCCTGTCCTAATCGTTTTAACAAGCAGATCAAAAATATTAAAATAGAATACTACCATGTCAGAAGAAATGAAACAATGCCCGAAATGCAACTCACCTTATGGCTATGCGATGGGCGAAGAAACCTACGCTTGCCCGGAGTGTGGCAATGAGTGGAACCCAAGTGAAGTGGAAGAAGAAGCAGGGTTGAAGGTAGTAGATGCGAACGGAAACATACTGCAGGATGGCGATACGGTTGTCGTGATCAAGGATTTGCCGGTAAAAGGCGCTCCAAAGCCTGTAAAGGCTGGCACAAAAGTAAAGAACATACGACTGACAGAGGGAGACCATAACATCGACTGCAAGATCGATGGCTTTGGCTCCATGGGGCTTAAATCTGAATTCGTGAAAAAGGCATAGTAAGCCCGCTCCATTAAAAAGCCCATAGCTCTATGCAAAAAACAACTACTTACCTGCTGTTCGTTGGCGAGCAAAGCGGGAAAGCCGAGGAAGCCATTAACCTGTATACTTCGCTTTTCACAGAGTCTGAGGTAAAGCATGTGGAATACTTTAAAGCGGGTGAGCCCGCAGGCGAGGAGGGCACCGTGAAACAGGCCATCTTTACACTGGCAGGGCAGGAGTATAGGGCCATGGATGGAGGAGCAGGGCACCAGTTCAGCTTTACGCCGGCTGTGTCTATTTTTGTTACCTGCGAGAGCGAGGAGGAGATCGACATGCTTTACCAGAGGCTGTTGGAGGGTGGAAGCGCCCTGATGCCACTTGGAGATTACGGCTTCAGCAGAAAGTTTGGCTGGCTAAACGACAGGTATGGCGTGTCCTGGCAGCTAAACCTGGAAGTATAAATGAATGAATTAGTTGGCAGCGCCTAAACGACAAGAAATACAGCATGACTAAAAACGATATACTACGCCGCATCCGCTATACCTTCGATTATGGCGATGCGAAAATGATGGAGCTGTTTGGCTCGGGCGGGAAGCAGGTAACTCGCGCCGAGGTAAGCGATTGGCTGAAGAAAGAAGACGACCCGGAGTACAAGGAGATGGAAGATGAACAGTTGGCGGCTTTCCTCAATGGCTTTATCAACGAGAAGCGCGGCAAAAAGGAAGGGCCGCAACCCGAGCCGGAGCAGCGCCTGAACAACAACGTTATCCTGCGCAAGCTAAAGATCGCCCTTAACCTGAAGGACGAAGACATGCTGGATATCCTGTTGCTGGCAGATTTCAGGCTGAGCAAGCATGAATTGAGTGCCTTTTTCCGCAATCCCAGCCAGAGTCAGTACCGCCCGCTGAAGGACCAGATCCTGCGCAACTTCCTGCACGGCATGCAAATCAGGTACCGGGGCCAAGGAAACTAAAGACTGCCCTGCACCCGTATTAACGCCTGTTCCCAAAGTGGGGCAGGCGTTATTGTTTAGCTTGATTTTATACTTTACCTTCCGCATCTTGAAGTGTAAACCCGACCATGAAAGAGGATTTCCTGCACTACATCTGGCAGCATCAGTACTTCAGCAAAACCGCGCTGGCCACCACCTGCGGTGAGCCGCTTGAGGTGCTGCGGACGGGCTTCTACAATACTGATGCCGGATCGGATTTCAGGGAAGCCATCCTTCGGGTGGGGGAGGTAGAGTGGTCGGGGAGCGTGGAGGTGCACCTGCGGGCCTCCGACTGGCACCGCCACAACCACCAGCACGACCCCAAGTATGACCAGGTGGTACTGCACGTAGTGTGGCAGGCCGATGTGCCCGTTCTGAGAACCGATGGTACCATGGTGCCGGTGCTGGTGCTGCAAAACCGCGTGGACCTGCGCCTGCTGCAAACATATGAGCAGCTGCAAAACTCAAAAAACGCTATTCCCTGTGCGCCGTTCTGGCCTAGCGTGCCGGAGATCACCAAAGTGCTGATGCTGGAGCGGGCGCTGGTAGAGCGGCTGGAGGAGAAGGGCGGGGAAGTGCTGCAAGTATACCGGAGCTACGGCAACGACTGGGAGCAGGCAGCCTACCAAGCGTTGCTACGCGGCTTCGGCTTTAAGATTAACCAGCAGCCCTTTGAGCAACTGGCCAAATCGCTGCCGTTCCACGTGGTGCGCAAACACCAGCATAACTTACCCCAACTGGAGGCGCTGCTGCTGGGGCAGGCTGGCTTTTTAGCCGATGCCAAAGACGAATATGCGCAGCAGTTGCAGCGGGAGTATACTTTCCTGCAGCACAAGTATAAACTGGAGCCTTTGCCGCGTCACCACTGGAATTTCCTGCGCATGCGCCCGGCCAACTTCCCGACAGTGCGTTTGGCGCAGCTTGCCGGCTTGTTGCACCAGCATCCTTCGCTGTTCACGAAAATACTGGAGAAAGACACCATGAAGAAGTATGAGCAGCTTTTTCAGGCCGCGGTGTCAGGGTATTGGCAGAAGCATTACATGTTTGGACGGGAGAAGAAGGCCCTGGCGAAAGGCATGGGCAAAAGCAGCGCGCAGAATTTGGTGGTTAATGTGGCCGTGCCTATACTTGCCGCCTACGCCAGCCACAGCGGTGACCGCGCCTACCTGGATAAAGCCATTAGCTTACTGGAACAGCTGAAGGAGGAAAGCAATAAGTATACCCGCCTTTACGAGGAGCTGGGTTGGCGGGCAAAGTCTGCGGCCGATAACCAGGCGGCACTGGGGCTCTATAAACGCTATTGCCACCCTGTAAACTGCATGCGCTGCGCCGTAGGCAACAAGATCATGAAAAACAGCCCTGCCCTGTGAATTTACTGCTCGTTTACCTTTTTAACCTGCTTCTACTGGGTGGCACTACCTGGTGGCTATACCGGCAGGAGTGGGCGCAGCGGCTCAGGCCATACTTCTGGTCGGCACTGGGGCTGAAGTTGGCCTTTGCCCTGGGCTTTGCCGTATTTCGCTATACGTTAGCCGGCCACAGCGACACCCATGTGTACCATGCCGCCGGACTTCAGTTGCTTGAGTATGCGCAGCAGGATACGACAGGATACCTTAAGCTTTTGCTGTTTAACCAGTTCGGGAATGAAGCACTCCGAACCTCACTGCCTTTTACCGAGCATCCGGACTTTACCAACTCCTTTTACTTTATAAAGCTGCTGAGTATGCTTAACCTGGCGACAGCCGGCCAGTACTACCTGAACAACCTGTACCTGTCGCTTTTCAGTTTCTTAGGAGGAGCGTATGCCGTAGCAGTACTGGCACGGGTGCTCCCAAAGTATAAAGTAGCGGCGGTTGTGGCTTTCTTGTTCTTCCCTTCAGTGGAGCTTTGGAGCTCCGGTGTGATGAAGGAGCCGGTAATGTTTGGCAGTATGTGCTGGGTAATTGGAATGGCACTGGCCTTTGCGCACGGGTACAGGATAAGTGTTTGGTCATGGCTTCTGCTGCCCCTGCAGCTGTACGTTTTCATCAGGATTAAACTGTTTTATGCCGCTTTGCTGCTGCCCTTGCTGCTGGCCTATGTGCTGGTGCAACGCCTGAAAGTATACTTCAGGCCGCTGCACTTGCTGAGGGTGCAGCTGCTGCTGCTGCTGCTGCTGTTGCTGGCACTGGCCGGTGTAGCGGTGCTGGTGGTGATGTGGCAGAAAAGCATCTTCAACCCTGATTTTATACTTTGGAACCTGGAGAGCAATTATACTTCCCTGCTGCACCGGTCGCAGCACGCCCCGCACATTAACCTCGGCAACCTGGAGCCAACGCTGCCCAGCATGCTCCTGAATTACCCTGAAGCCGCCCTCAGCTCCATGTACCGCCCGTTCATCGGCGAGTCCTGGAAGCCGTTGTACTTGCTGAGTGCTTTAGAAAATTTGCTACTTCTGCTGCTCACAGGTATGGCCATTGCGTCGGCATTCCGGAAGGGAGCAGGTATCAAAATAGAATTGCTGCATGTGGTGTTGCTGGTGTTCATACTTGTCATGGCGGGCGTTACCGGGCTCTCTACCCCTAACTTCGGCACCCTGAGCCGCTACCGCCTGGTGTACCTGCCCTTCCTGGTGTACCTGCTGCTGCAGAACGTGTATGCGCAGCGCCTGCTGCAGCGCCTGCGCCTCTCGTAGCCATACTTTTAAACTCCCTCCCTTTTTTGTACCTTTGCGCCCTATTTAAGACTGAGCTTATGCAAAATCCGGTAATTATATTGGGCGCCCAGAAATTGGGTACCACAGCATTGGATATCTTTAACAGCAATAACGTAATCGTGTACTGCTTCCTGGACGATAACCAGAAGCTGCAGCAGGAGGAGGTGAACAATGTGGCGGTGATGAGCAACACCGAAGACAATGAGTTCCTGAAGCTGGCCGGCAAGACATGCGACGTGTTCGTGGCCGTGGAGGATTCATCGGCGCGCAAAGGCCTGATCAAGATGCTGAAGCAAGAGCACGAAGTGGTGCCGGTAAATGCCATTCACCGTTTCAGCGCGGTGTCGGAGCATGCCTGGCTGGGCCACGGTAACTTGGTGGGGGCGGGCGCCATCATCAGCAACAACGCTAAAGTAGGCGATAACAACATCATCCATGCCCGCGCGCTGGTAGATACTAGCGCCGAGATCGGTGATTTTGTGGAGATCGGAGCCGGGGCCATCATCAACGCTGAGGCTGTGGTGGAAGATGGAGCCTTTATCGGCACCGGCGCTGTCATCGTGTCCGGGGTGAAGATCGGCAAGAACGCCCGCGTGGGCGCCGGCTCTGTGGTGGTGGCCAATGTGCCTGCCAAAGCCACTGTGTTTGGTAACCCCGCAGCTCCGGTAAAGTAAACTTTTATACTTGCCAAGGCTGTTACAAAACTGACAAAAGTCATTTTGCGGCCGAACGGCAGTTTATACTTTTGCGGCGGAATTTTGAATGAGTGATGGGGTGGATGAGTGAATAAGAATGGAGATACTCCTGTTCATCTTTTAATCCTGAAAATCCTGAACCAACAATTTAACAATAGCTCCGAAGGAGCAAGCAATTAACAATTAATTTAACACTTAGCGAGAAACTAAGCAGTTATGAACAAACCCTACAGTATACTCCTGTACTATTGCTACACGCCAATCGAGGATCCGGAGGCGTTTCGTGAGCAACACCACCGGTTGTGCCTGGAGCTGAACCTGCTCGGCCGCATCATTGTATCCAAAGAAGGCCTGAACGGTACCGTTTCCGGGCTGAAGGAAGACTGCGAGAAGTATATGGCTGCCCTGCACGCCGACCCGCGCTTCGCCAAGATCGACTTTAAAGTGGATGAATCGGACAAGCATGCGTTTGCCAAACTGCATGTGCGCACCAAAGCCGAGATCGTACACTCTGGCCTGTTGCATATAGACCCGAACGTGCGCACCGGCAAGCACCTGGCGCCAAAGGAGTTTAAGGAGATGAAAGACCGCGAGGACGTGGTAATAGTGGATATGCGCTCGGATTACGAGTATACCGTGGGCCGCTTCAAGAACGCCGTAACGCTGGATATCGAGAACTTCCGTGAGTTTCCGGAGAAGATAGACGAGCTGAAGGAGAAGTTCAGGGACAAAAAGATACTGACCTACTGCACCGGCGGTATCAAGTGCGAGAAGGCGAGTGCCTTTTTGCTGGAGCAGGGTTTTGAAGATGTGTACCAGCTGCACGGCGGTATCATCAAGTATGGCAAAGAGGCTGGCGGCGAGGATTTCGAGGGCAAGTGCTATGTGTTTGATAACCGCGTGGCCGTAGACGTAAACAGCGTTAACCCGAAAGTTATTTCTACCTGCCACGTGTGCGGCACCGAGAACGACCGCATGGTGAACTGCGCCAACCCGGTATGTAACCTGCACGTGGCCATCTGCGAGAAGTGCGGCTGGGAACTGGACGGCGCCTGCTCCACAGCGTGCAAAGAGCACCCGGAAAAACGCCCTTACGACGGCACCGGTTACTATCAAAAGGAGATGAATGGCTACAATCCCTTAAAAGGATTCAACCGCAAGAAGAAAACTGACGTACAAGTATAAGTATTCTCTAAAGCTCAGAAAAGCGTGCGCCCACTCGGCCACGCTTTTCGTGTTTAATTAACCACGTATCACGTAGCACGACACACGTAGCACGACTTTTTGGCAAAGGATTTTATGACAAAAGACTTTAAAGCTTTCTGAGTCCTTTGTCAAGTAGTCTCTTGTCATATGGTCCAGGAACCCGGTCTTGATACATGATACGTGCTACGTGATACGCAAAAAAGAACCATGGCCCACATTCCCGAATCAGAACTGATCATCAACCCAAATGGCACGGTATACCACCTCAACCTGCTGCCAGAGCATATTTCCGATACCATCATTACCGTAGGCGACCCGGAGCGGGTGGCAAAGGTGAGCAGGTATTTCGATGCGATAGAGGTGGCGGTGGCCAAGCGCGAGTTCGTCACCCACACGGGCTACTACAAAGGCAAGCGCATCACGGTCATCTCCACGGGTATGGGTACTGATAACATCGATATCCTGATGAACGAGCTGGACGCACTGGTGAACATCGATTTCCGGAGCCGCGAGGTAAATGAGGAGAAGATCAAGCTGAACATCGTGCGCATCGGCACCTCGGGCTCGCTGCAGGAGACGGTGCCGCTGAGCAGCCACCTGGCATCCCACACCAGTGTAGGGCTGGACACGCTGATGGAGTTTTATCCACTGGAGCAGTCGGAGGAGGAGAAAAGTATAACAGCTAAGCTGCAGCAGGAGCTGGGTTTGAGCTTCCGGCCATACTGCGTTTCCGGCTCTCAAAGCCTTATCCAGAGAATCGCTTTTGACATGGTGCCGGGCAATACGCTTACGTGCCCGGGCTTTTATGCGCCGCAGGGCCGTGTGTTGCGTGGCGGGCTGCGAAACCAGCAGTTGCTGCACACCTACCATCACTTCCGCCACCACGGTTACATGCTCACCAACTTTGAGATGGAGACAGCCGGCTATTATAGTATGGGCCGCATCCTGGGCCACGAGATGCTCTCGCTGAACGCCATTGTGGCAAACCGCATCACGCAGCAGTTTGCCGACAATGCCGAACAGGTAATTGAGGATCTGATCGTGAAGGTGCTGGAGCGTATTTAAATCTAGTGTCTACCTAAAGCAAAAACAGCTTGCTCAGATCCTCTGGGCAAGCTGTTATGTTTTATACTTTCCTGTCAGTATAAAAGGCGAGGGTTTGGGTTTCATGGTTTAGCAGTAGTTGATCTCTAAGATGGAGCGTAGCGGCAGAAACATACCTGACTTCAGCAACACAAAATCCTTGTCCAGGCCCCAGAGTGCGGCTTCCACGCGCTTCTTTTCTCCGGTCTCCGTCTTAAACGTAATCATTGACTTTGTGCGGAAAGTGTTGCTCAGGATGGTGGCGCGGTTAGCGGCATAATAGCGGCGGCTTTTGGCATCCGGGTCCTGCAGCACGTCTTTCTTGCTGAATTTAAGGGTGGGGATTCTTTCTTTGTTGATGAGTTGTGTGTCTTTCTTTTGATTTAGCATAGTTATTTATTTGGTTCGGGATATATAGTGCAGATATCGTGCCGGAATGCTGTTTAAACATGAATGTGGAGCGGCTGCAAAAAAAGCAAGTATGGGGATACTTGCCTGAGGCAACACGGACAGCTGTCGTGCCTAAAAGAACTCTATGCCAATGATAGAGGTAACAGGTATGGAACACCCGGCTTTCAGGGTCATGTACCTGTCATCCACGGCCCAAACGGTAGTATCCACGCGGTGCAGCTTGCCGTCGGCTGTCTGGAACGTGATCTCTACCTTGCCTCGGTACCCGTTGCCAAGCATAGCGGCGCGGTTTAAGTCCCACATGCGCTTTTTGCGGGCTTCAGGATCTGTGAGTACGTCGTCGTGCCCGAAGCGGAGGAAGGGGATCTGCTCCTTCTCCAGCATCGGGATGGTGTTTACATAAGTTTCCATGGTGCGGTTAGTTTAAGTTAACTGTCACCTAATGTAGGAAACGGCTACGCAAATAGCAATGTTTTAACGCTGATTTTTAAGGAACTACAGGCGCTGCAGGAAGGCGATCGTGTCCACGCCGTCGGCATAATCCCATACCATAGGGCACTGCGCCTCGCCAAAAGGGATGCTGCCATCCATCCAGCCGTGCGCCGACACCACCACCTGGGTTTTATCCTTTATCTCGTGCAGCTTGTGGCGCAAATCCGAAAGGGAGCTGAACGTATCGTAAAACAGCACCGAGATAGGGGATACCAGGTTCTGGCTTTGCTGCACCAGCATGAAGCCGTTGTCGAAGTGGTGCACCCGGTTTACCAGCAGTATGGATTTGTTGTAGTCGTAGTTGTTCTGGTACTTGTGGTGGTCGAGCAGGCTTATGCGGTGCTGGTTAGCCTCGAAAAACTTATCGAACGTATAGCCTTCCGGCACAAACACCTTGGCTACGTTGCGGCAGCCCAGGCCGTAGTAGCGGAAAATATCCTCGCCCAGCGCCTTCAGGTCGTCGGTCTCCTCGTGGCCGGTGAGCACGCCTATACTTGTGCGGTTCTTACGGATGATGTGCGGACGCTTGGCGAAGTAGTACTCAAAATAGCGGGCCGTGTTATCAGAGCCGGTGGCGATAATGGCGTCCGCCTCCTTCAGCAGGTCCACGTACTCGATGCGGCTGCCGAAGGCCGGCTCAATGGCGATGAGCATGTTGGCGATGCGCTTCATGAGCATGTCGTCGCTGGAGCTGAGCTTGGCCAGCAGGTAATGGCCACTGATCAGCACCGACAGGAAATCGTGGAAACCAACCAGCGGGATGTTGCCCGCCATTACCACGCCAACCTTCTTGGGTGTAACCTGTTTGAGGTGGTAGGGGTAAAGCCACTCACGCAGGTATTGCTCCTGCAGCATGGTGATAACGCCGTTCAGGGCGCTGGATACGTTCTCCTCCGTAAACCAGGTGTTACGCGAGGCAGCCGAGAAGGCCCAGGCCTTCCGCTCTTCCGGGGTAAGGTTCTGCAGTTGCTTCCCCAGTTCTACAAAGGCTTCTATCCTGTGCTCTAATGTCATGGCTAATTGCGTGGCTTGTAAAAAATAACTTGATAGGGATACTGTTTGTTCCTAATTTTGTTCGTTAAAAGAAACAGAAGTACAAAAGTATAAAAAAATATACAGGAGATACGACTATGGCTATAATGATAACCGATGAGTGTATAAACTGCGGAGCCTGCGAACCAGAGTGCCCGAACACCGCCATATACGAAGGCGGCGCGGAGTGGACCTGGGGTGGCGGCACCGCCCTGACAGAGGTAGAGATTGACGGTGGCGAGGTTGTTCCTGGCGATGCCCCGCAAACACCTATTTCTGACGAGTTTTACTACATCGTTTCCGATAAGTGCACCGAGTGCATGGGCTTCCATGAGGAGCCGCAGTGCGCCGCCGTTTGCCCTGTGGATTGCTGCGTAGACGACCCGGATTACCGCGAGACAGAGGAAGAACTGCTGGCCAAAAAAAGCTGGCTGCACCAGGAGGCGTAAGTATAAAACGTTCTCAAACGTATAAAACCTGTCTGTAAAGGGCGGGTTTTTTTGTTTAGGCGGATAACAAAGTATAAAGCTATGGAAGGAACAACACACGAAGGCAAGACCTTTGATAAGGTGGTTTATCCCGGCAAACCCAGCCGGAACCGGGAGTTTGAGCAATGCACGTTCCGAAACTGTGATTTCTCCGGCAGCGATTTCTCGCAGAACCGATTTACCGACTGCACCTTTATCGGCTGTAACCTGGCCATGCTTAAACTGGGCAGCTCCACGCTAAATAATGTGGTTTTCCGGGAGTGTAAGCTGACGGGCGTAAACTTTGGTGAGTGCGAAGAGATACTGTTTACCGTGCGATTTGAGCGCTGCCTGCTGGACTACGCCTCCTTCGCGCGCCGGAAGATGCCCAAGACGCAGTTCATCCATACTTCGCTAAAAGGAGCCGATCTCTCCAACGCCAACCTCGCCAACGCTGTTTTCAATGATACCGACCTCCACAGAGCTGTGTTTAACTACACCAACCTCTCCGGAGCCGATTTTTCCACGGCCTTTAATTTTGAAATAGACCCGGAGCAGAATACGATCAAAAAGGCGAAGTTCTCCAGCTATGGGCTGCAGGGACTGCTCACCAAGTATAACCTGCAGATAGTTTAGCGCAGAGCTATACTTGCTGCAGGTGCGGACGCCAGTTCCCTTGGCTGTTCAGTTGGTAACAATCAGCAATTATCAACTGACAATTGATACAAATTCCCTAATTTTGCCTATTCGCTTAAACAGCAGCCAAACAAAGTATACGATGTCGATTTCAACGAAATATAACCCCAAGGAAGTAGAGAAGAAGTGGTACGACAGCTGGATGCAGCGCGGCTTCTTCCACTCAGAGCCTAATCCGAACAAGGAGCCTTATACCATCGTGATCCCGCCGCCAAACGTTACGGGCGTGCTGCACATGGGCCACATGCTCAACAATACCATTCAGGATGTACTGATCCGCCGTGCGCGTATGCAAGGCAAGGAGGCATGCTGGGTACCGGGCACCGACCACGCTTCCATCGCCACAGAGGCGAAGGTGGTGGCTATGCTCAAGGAAAAAGGCATCAATAAAAGCGACCTGACCCGTGAGGAGTTCCTCCAGTATGCCTGGGAATGGAAAGAGAAATATGGCGGCATCATCCTGGAGCAGCTCAAGAAGCTCGGCGCCTCCTGCGACTGGGACCGCACCCGCTTCACCATGGAGGAGGACCTTTCTGCTGCCGTAATAGAGGTGTTCGTGGACCTGTACCGCAAAGGTCAGATCTACCGCGGGGTGCGGATGGTAAACTGGGACCCGCAAGGCCAGACAGCGCTCTCCGACGAGGAAGTGATTCCGAAAGATACCATGGCGAAGATGTACCACCTGAACTACGAAGTAGTGGCAGACGGTACGGCAGAGCCTGCCTACATAACCGTGGCTACCTCGCGCCCGGAGACGATCATGGCCGACGTGGCTGTGGCCGTGAACCCAAACGACGAGCGCTACCAGCACCTGCACGGCAAGTCGGTGCGTATTCCGTTGCTGGGTAAGGAGATTCCGGTAATATTAGATGAGTACGTAAGTATAGATTTCGGTACAGGCGCGCTGAAAGTAACGCCGGCCCACGACCTGAACGACTACGAGCTGGGCCAGAAGCACAAACTGCCAACCATCGACATCCTCAACAACGACGGCACCCTGAATGCGCAGGCGCAGCTGTATGTCGGCCAGGACCGTTTCGCGGCACGCCGTAACATCGTAAAGGACCTTCAGGAAGCCGGCTTGCTGGTGAAAGTTGAAGAGTATGCCTCTGTCTTGCAAACTTCGGAACGTACCGGTGCCGTGATTGAGCCGCGCCTCTCGATGCAGTGGTGGTGCAAGATGGACAAGATGGCCCAGCCTGCCTTGGAGTCGGTGATGAACGATGAGATTCGCCTGCACCCGCCTAAGTTCAAGAACATGTACCGCTCCTGGATGGAGAACGTGCACGACTGGTGTATTTCGCGCCAGCTGTGGTGGGGCCAGCAGATTCCGGCTTACTACCTGCCGGATGGTTCTTTTGTAGTGGCAACCAGCGCGGAAGAGGCGTTGGTTTTAGCCCGCAAAGAAAGCGGTAACGAGAACCTGCAGCTGTCAGACCTGCGCCAGGACGAAGATGTGCTCGATACCTGGTTCTCGTCGTGGCTATGGCCGATTTCAGTGTTCGACGGCTTCAAAGACCCGGACAACAAGGATATCCTTTATTATTACCCGACCAATGACCTGGTAACGGCTCCGGAGATCCTGTTCTTCTGGGTGGCGCGCATGATCATGGCTGGTTTTGAGTTCCGCAACGAGCTGCCCTTCAAGAACGTGTACCTGACCGGCATCGTGCGCGATGCGCAGGGCCGTAAGATGTCCAAGTCGCTGGGCAACTCGCCCAACCCGCTCGACCTGATCGACCAGTACGGTGCCGATGGTGTGCGTGCGGGTATGCTTTTCAGCTCGCCGGCCGGAAACGACCTGCTCTTCGATGAGAAGCTGGTGGAGCAGGGCCGTAACTTCTCGAACAAGATCTGGAACGCCTTCCGTCTGATCAAAGGCTGGGAGGTGGACGAAAGCCTGCCGTTCCCGAACGAGACAGCCGTGAAGTGGTTCGACTCGCGCTTCAACGAGGCGTTCGTGCAGATCGAGGATCATTTCAGCAAATTCCGGATCTCGGATGCGCTGCTGGCCGTGTACAAGCTGGTGTGGGACGATTTCTGCTCCAACTACCTGGAGATGATCAAGCCAGCCTACCAGCAGCCGATCGACAAGCAGACGATCGACACAACAGTCGGCTTCCTGGAGAAAGTGCTGAAGGTGCTGCATCCGTTTATGCCGTTCATCACGGAAGAGATCTGGCATGAATTGAAGGAGCGCAAGCCCAAGGAGTACCTGATCGTAGCGCCTTGGCCGAAGAAGGAGAAGTTCGACAAGGAGATCATCGAGAGAATGGAGAACGTGCTGAACGTGATCGGCTCTGTTCGTAACATCCGGAACTCCAAGAATATCGCGAACTCCAAGCAGCTGGACCTGTACATTAAAGTGATGAACAGCGACAACTACGAGCCATTCCTGGGCATCATGCGCAAGCTGGGCAATCTGGATGAGATCAAGTTTGTGGAGGAGAGTATAGAAGGCGCCATCAGCTTTATCGTGGCCGGCGACGAGTTCTTCATTCCCATGGAAGGCAACATCGACGTGGAAGCAGAGCGCGAGCGCCTGACGAAGGAGCTGGAGTACACCAAGGGCTTCCTGCTAACGGTAGACAAAAAGCTGAGCAACGAGCGTTTTGTGAGCGGCGCGCCAGAGGCCGTGATCGCCAACGAGCGCAAGAAGAAAGCCGATGCGGAGGCCAAGATCAACGCCATCGAGCAGAGCCTGGCGGCGCTGTAAACGCAAAGTATAAAGTATAAAGCACAAAACCGGCCGCCCCTTTACGGGAGCGGCCGGTTTTGTTTTCTAACATTCTAAACTGTGCCTGCTTAGCGCACCAGCACCATTCTGTTGGAGGTTACCTTGCCCCCGGCTTCCACCCGGTAAATATAGGTGCCGCCTGGCAGGCTGCTGCCGTCAAACTGCAGGCTGTGCTTACCGGCAGGCTTGCCCTCGGCCAGCACGGTCTGCACCCTGTTGCCCAGTACGTCGAACACCTCTATTGTTACATAACCATCCTTCTCTACCGCATAGTTAATGGTGGTAACATGCGTGAAGGGGTTAGGGTAGGAAAAGCTCTTTTCCCATAGCGCCTGCTCTGCCTGCAGCTCAGAGGTACTGGAGGTGGAAGCAACTGGCTGTGTGGTGGCCTCCCAGTGGGTCTGGGTTCTGGTAACGATCACGGCAAACTCCCCACGGGTAACGCTCTGTAGCGGCTTAAATGTGGCGTGCATTTGCGGCAACAGGTCAAACGGGCCCTGCGTTACGGAGTAAAAGGCGTTGATTAGGCCCATGTCCAGGGCCACGCTCACGTAACCCTCCAGGCCGGCCGGAATATCTTTGGCATCCTCAACCGGAATTTTCTTCCCGTCTACGGTTACAGTAACGGTTTTGCCATTGCGCTGCAGTGCCTGCTCCTGCAGGCCCAGGCTTTGCACCAGCGAGTAGGCCAGTTCTGCCCGGTTAACATTTGCTTTCGGGTTAAACTTGCCTGATCCATCGGTTCTCATGACACCGTTGTAGCTGTGCAGGCGGTCTCTGAGGGCGGCTCCTTTGGCTGTTACCGACTCTGCTAATAGCAGGTCGTTGCCGCTCACATCTCGGAAGGATACAGCGCCGTTCGTAGGGAAGTACTGGCGTACAGCCTGTCCCATCATCAGGTAATCTGCCAGCTGTATTCTCTTGAGCGGTTCGTCCGGCTTATAGCCACCTCCTAAACCGTCTGCCAATCGTGCACTCACAGCCATCTTGATAGAGGCTTCCGCCGGATGCCCCACGATATCATTCAGGCCGGTTGTGCCGCTCAGCTGCAGGCTGGTAATAGAGCCAGTGATTGTCTCAGGTAAGGCAACGCCCTGCAGGCCTTCGATCTTCAGCGTCCAGGTGCCCGGCATGGGAGAGGCTACGGCCATCCCTCTGTCGAACGTAAGGGCGAAGAGAACCGGAATGCCCGAGCGGTACTGTGTGCCGTCCGGCGCGAGCAGGATCAGGTTTACCGGGTTGCCTGTTTCGCCAAGCAATCCTCCGGAGGTTATTTTAGCTTCGATACCCGTGGTGCCTTCTGCTACTGAGAACTGCATCTGGTTATTTGCAGTTAGCAAGGGGTTGTAATCGATGGTGAAGTTCTGGACCTCTTTAGACGTGTTGATGCTGCTGTTGAACTTTCTGTTCAGGTTGAGAGCCGTTCCGAAAGGAGTGCTTCTGAAAATATAGTCTACGGCAGCATAAGCGTTCACATAACCTGCGCCCACTTCCCAGGGCTCACGGTTTGGCATGTTAGTGGCCGTTTTCTGCAGGATGTCTTTTACCTGAGCAGGAGAGAGCGAAGGGTTGGCCTCCAGCATCAAAGCTACGATACCAGCTACGTGGGGCGTGGCCATAGAAGTGCCGCTCATGTGTGTGTAGAAAGGGACATGGGCAGGCTCCAGATTCTCTATGTCCTGTTGGGCAGCCAATGATGCCACTGGTCCCAGAACCCTGGTAGAAACGATATCCACGCCAGGAGCTACAATGGTTGGTCTGTTTTCGAAAGTCCAGGTTTCGCCATCTATGCTAAAAACGCCACCTTCTCCCTTCACGCCTCTGGAGGAAAACTCCGCCAACCGGCCATACTTGTCGCCGGCGCCCACCGAGATAACCCATGGGGCAATAGCATAAGGGTTATGCGTGTCGGAGCTTGGACCTTCGTTACCTGCGGCAAACACAGAGACAATGCCGCGGTCATAAGCCTTCTTAGAGGCCACGTTCACAGGGTTGTTCGGGTCAAAGTCGCCCGAGGTGCCCCAGGAGTTGCTGATTACTCGGATGCCGTACTCGTACTGGTGCGTTAAGGCATAGTCGTAGCCACCAATGGCATCCAAAATAAAAAGTGCCCCACCAGAGCCGTACCCGATCAGGTCTGCGCCTGGAGCGGCACCCTCGTACAGGCCACCCGACTTGGCGCCATTGCCGCCAACGCTACCGGCGCAGTGTGTGCCGTGACCAGAGTTGGTGTCGGTGTTAGGTACGTTTTCCAGCCATGTTACCGGGAGCATGCTATCCAGGCTGTTGAGGTTGGTGGTGCCCATCACGTTCTGTACCAGGTGTGTGCCGAGTTTGATGTCGTCGTGCGTGCCATCCACGCCGCTGTCGTTGATCATCACGCCCACGCCCTTGCCCGATACAGGCATGCCGTTGTTACGGGATGTCATGAGCTTATCGCCTCTCAACCTTTGCACCCCTGTCAGGTTGGTGCCATTGTAGTTGAAGTAGGTGAGCTTTTTGTTGAGGTAAACTGATTTCACAGCCGGGTTGCTGGCCAGACCTTCTATTTGTGAAGCGGTAGCAAGTACACCGGCTATCGGCAAGGATTTGAAAGTAACTCCTTTGGTGATACCTAAAGAGTTTAACAGGGAAATGTCGGCAGGAGTAGGGGCTGCATTGCCATGGAAGGTGACAACTACCCCCAGCGAGCCGGTAGTTGTTTGCAGCAACTCTTTAAGCTCCTTGTCGAGCGTAGCCTGTGCCAATGCAGATCCCGCAAACATGACGAGGGCTACAACTAAGGTAATAAGGTGTTTCATGGTGAGATGATTAAAAGTGTTACATATAAATTGTGTTTAATAGGGTATTCAGAAAGTCTGGAATTGCACCGGCTAAAAACAGCAGGGGCTGGTGTAACTGTGGGTATAGTCTGGTGTAGATAGGTGTGGTAGCGGGAATAATTGGATTATACTTAATAGTATATGCTTTTGTTGCTCCTAATGCGCGATTATGATTCTGAAATTTAGGATGTTACAACATCTTTGCCTCTGCTGGTTGTCGTATGAGAGAAGGGGAAATTGCAGCTATTATACAAATAGATGTTTGATTATATTGTAAATAAATTGTACTAAAATATGTTTTTTTGTAGGGTATAGTAGCAGGATGTGCTACAAACCAAAGTTTATACCTGTAGCATCCCATGGCGTCTTTCAAATTAGCCACCTATATAGTAAGTTTAAGGTAAAAGTATGTTTAAGGTAAATCCCAGCATATCAACCATGAAGAACAAACCCGTACTTTATACTTTGTTACTGCTGCTTACCTGTGGCGTCTTTTCCTGTACATCGGCAGAGTCTGACGCTGCAGAAACGATGGCGCAGCAGGAGCACGAAAAAAAGATCCTGGTGTTTTCCAAGACCACTGGTTTCCGGCACAAGTCCATCCCGGCAGGGAAGGCGGCTTTGTTGCAGTTGGGAAAGGAGCACAAGGTGGCCGTTGACACTACCGAGAATGCGGCTGTTTTTACGGCCGATTCGTTAGCGCAGTATGCAGTTGTTGTGTTCCTGAACACCACCAAGGATGTGCTGGATGCGGAGCAGCAGGCCGCCTTCGAGAAGTATATACAGTCGGGCGGAGGCTTTGCTGGTGTACACGCGGCTACCGATACTGAGTTCAACTGGCCCTGGTACAATCAGTTGGTAGGCGCTTACTTTGCCAACCACCCCGAGATTCAGGCAGCAGCCATTGATGTGCTGGACAAAAATCACCCTTCCACCACACACCTGCCCGACCGTTGGGAGCGTGAGGACGAATGGTACAATTTTAAAAGTATGAACCCGGATGTACACGTGCTGGCCAACCTGGACGAGAAAAGCTACAAAGGCGGCGAAAACGGCGAGCAACACCCCATTGCCTGGTACCATGAATTTGATGGGGGCCGCGCGTTCTACACCGCCCTGGGCCATACGGAGGAGAGCTACCGCGAAGAAGCTTTCCTGCAGCACCTATGGGGCGGTATAAAGTATGCGATGGGAGAGTAAGATTTACATAATGTATAAACAACCTGCGGCGGCAGGAGCAGCGCGCCTGGAAGTATACTTCCGGGCGCGCTTTTTTATGGAGTGGCCGGGTGAAGTATAAATCTCCGCACCTATGCAACCCTCGACTAGGTGTTAGGGCTCTTACAGGTATAGATCCAACCCTACCCTAAAAACTATGGCCAACTACCTGCTTTCCCTGCTGATGATACTGCTGATGACCCAATGCCAGCGAGAGGAGGTACTGCCGCAGGAATCGGAGCTTGGGAAAGCCTTTCTGCTGAAGCAGGACGAACGGCTGAAGGTAACCGGGGACGAAACCACGGCGCTGGCGCTGCAGGTGGAGGAGGTAAACGACTCGCGCTGCCCTGAGGACGTGGTGTGCGTGTGGTACGGGAATGCGGTGGTGAAGCTGAAAGTATACAGTAGTAGCAGCGGTAAAAGCCAGACACTCACCTTCTGCATCGGCGATTGCAAACCAGAACCGGCTCGGGGCAAGCATACTTTAATGGCGGAGGTTGATGGGCAGGCGTACGAAATTACGCTGCTGGAGGTGCTGCCCTTCCCAAACTCTACCGAGGAACAACCCGCCAAGCAGGTGAAACTGCTGGTGAAGAAGGCCGGCTAAACCGTAGCACATGGGCCACAGGCTGCTTATGCTTTAATGTATACTTTTCATGCTTATACTGGTGGCAACGCTAAAGCAGCGGCTATCGAAATGATATCCAATCTTTCCGTTGAGCGCCTTGTAGATTTCCGGTGCCGAAGGCAGCCCGAGGCACGAGGGCAGGTAATGTACACAGCGCGATGCGGGAAGACGAGCCCTCTCGGGCTGGAGAGCACCAATGTCAGAAATGAAACAGTAGGTTTGTGGGAACTACAGGATCAGCAGTAGCTAGAAAGTATAGCTTGGTTGAGGTTGAAGGGAGCAGCGGCTATGAAAGTATAAATCAAGTATGAGCCGGTTGGTTGGGTTTGGTGCAAAGTATAAATCCGTGCTGCAGATGCCTGACATACCTCCAGGCAAAGGCCCTTGCCAGTACCAACTGCCGGTTGAAAGTATACCCAAATCTGTCACCTATGAAACAAGCTTTCACCTTTCTTTTGCTGCTGCTCACCTTTGCCTCGGGGGCGCAAAGTATAACACTGCAGGGCTTGGTGCTGTCCAGGGATAGCGACAAACCACTGCCTTATGTCAACATCGGCATTCGGAACAAAAATATCGGCACCGCTTCAGACGAGCAGGGACAATTCATACTTTCGCTGCCGCGGGAACACGCGCAGGATACGCTGACTTTCTCGGCTGTAGGGTACCATGAGCAGGCAGTGCCGGTACGGGAGATGGCAAGTATAAAACCGCTGGAAGTGAGGCTGCAGGAGAAGGTTACCCCTTTGCAGGAGGTGGTGGTGCAGCGCCGCAAGTTAAAAGTCAGAAGACTGGGGGTGACGGGGCGGCTGCCGGTGGTGTGGGGAAATCCGGACCAGAAGGAAAGCCGCGATATTTACGAGTTCGCCAACCTGATCGAGGTGAGAGAGAAGCCGTCGAAGTTGCTTTCGGCGCATTTCTATCTTTCCAGCTCTAAGTTAGACTCTGCCTTGTTCCGCATCAACCTTTACAAAAGTACCAACGGACAGCCCGGGGAGCGGCTGGTAGAGCAGAGCATTGTGCAGCGGCTGCCGGCCAAAGGTGGTTGGGTAAGCGTAGACCTGGAGGCCTTGGATATATATGCGGCGGAGGATTTTTACCTGGGCATCGAGTACCTGCCTGCAGAGGGCGCAGTCAGAAAGGCGATCATGCTGGGCGGCAAACTGGGCGGCTCCAGCTACTCCCGCAAGGCAAGCCTGGGCAGTTGGGAGAAGTTTGTCGGCGCCAGCCTGAGCGGCTATGTTACCGTGATGCAGTGATAGTAGCTGAGCCACAGCGGATTGCGTTAGATACATGGTGTTTTATACTTGTCAGGAAAAATATCCGCCCCCGGATGTATTGCATATATAAATCTGCTTAGTATATTTGCAGTACCAATCCTTAGCCGCGGTTAGGGAACAGAATGCGCAAGTGGCGAAATTGGTAGACGCGCTGTCTTCAGGCGGCAGTTCCGCAAGGTGTGAAGGTTCGAGTCCTTTCTTGCGCACAGAAAGAGGCTAATCGGAAACGGTTAGCCTCTTTTGCTTTATCCCCTCTCCAAGCTTTAGGCCCAATTTGTCTGGATTACTTTCTTTGGCAGAAGCGACGCCAAAGAAAGCCAGAGCTGCTTTTCAGAACATTTTTTTGAATTCGAAGTATGGCAAGCGGAGGAGCATGTATATATTCAGGACTATATCTGCCGCAAGAGTGGCTAAAGCGGGATAAAAAGTGCAATTTGAGCAAATACATCACCTAATACCCTGTATTTTATGTTAAAATGGCACATAGAGGTACTGCACCTCAAGCTGAAGCACACGACCACCTTCGCCCCCGGTACCCAGGCCACCCGGGTTAATTTCCTGGTGCAGGTGTCGGACGGTGAGTTTAGCGGCTTTGGCGAGGCAGCCCCTGAAGCGCGCTACGGCGAAAGCCCGGAGCTGTTGCTGCAGCAGTACAAGGTGCTGTTGATGGGCGGCATGCCGCAGGTACAAAGTATGGAGGAGCTCCTGCAACTGCTGGAGCAGCACCCTCCCATTAACGCGCTGCGCTTTGCCATAGAGGCTGCTTACCTGCACTACTTCTGCCAGCACAAAGGTATTCCGGTGCACCAGTTGCTGGGCCAGCCGCAGCCGGAGCCGCAGGTAACCTGCTTTACGCTGCCTGCCTTGCAGCCCGGGGAGGTGGCGCATTACATGCACAAGTATAACCTGGGCCGGTTCCGCTACCTAAAGCTGCGGGTAGACCCGGAGCGGGGGCCGGAGCTGTTGCAGGAGGTGCTGCGCGCCACGGAGCAGCCGCTGGTGCTGGATGGCCACGAAAGCTGGCTGGATCCGGGAGAACTGCTGGACTTCCTGAACCTGCTGGAGCGCGGCCGCATTCTTTTTATGGAGCAGCCCATGCCAGCCTCCAAAGCGGCAGCTTACGCCCAGATCAAAAACATTAGCCCCGTTCCGCTTGTTGCCGATGAATCGGTGACGGATGTGGCGGACCTGGAGCTGCTGCGCACGCAGTTCCATGGCGTAAGTATAACCCCGATGCGTGCCGGCGGCTACCTGAACACTGTGCGGCTGCTAAAGGAGGCGAAGAGGTATGACCTGATGACGGTGCTGGGATCGGGAATAGAGACCACGCTGGGCGCCTGGAGCTCCATGCAGCTGAGCAGCGCCTTTAACTTCGTGGACCTGGACGGCTTCCTGATGCTGGAGGAGGAACCCTTCGGGCTGGTGCACGAGCAGGAGGGAGTGCTGCACCTGAAATAACCAGAAGATAAATTTGTAGGGCTGATCGGACATCGTTTTGCCGAAATCAACGTATTGCTGAAACTTTTTTAAATTATTTCTGTTGATATGTTTGTACATTAAATGTATGTACACCATATTTGCATGATAATCCGGGAGTATAAGCTGCACATGAAGATAGAAGACGAGATAAAGCAAAGCGCTTTCAGGAGCGAGTATCATAAGGCTTATATTAACCTTGTGTATACTTCGGGCTATCTGGAGCAGGCGCAGGCGGCGCTGTTCAAGCCCTTCGGCATCACGCTGCCGCAGTATAATATCCTGCGCATCCTGCGCGGCCAGCACCCAAAACCGGCTACCATCAGCCTGCTGATCGAGCGCATGCTCGACAAGACCTCCAACGCCTCGCGCATTGTGGACAAGCTGGAGGCCAAGGAACTGGTTACGCGTAAGCAGTGCCCTTCCGACCGCCGCACGGTGGATGTGCTGATCACCGAGAAGGGTCTGGAGCTGCTCCGGCAGATGGATAGGCTGGAGGGTGGCAAAGGCACCGGCCTCGCTAACCTGACAGAGGAGGAGGCAGCGCAGCTGAACATGTTGCTGGACAAGATCAGAGACTAACAGACAACTATACCACCAACAAAACCGATGAAAAAGTACGTAATTCTTGCCTCTCTTGCGGGCTCGCTGTGCTACATAGCCTACGCCGGCAACACAAACAAAGTGGTCGAAGCCACAGAGGTAGCCGTTCCTGCCAAGGCCCGTGCTTATAAAGTGGACGTTGCCAACAGCGACCTGAAGTGGCACGCCAAAAAAGTAACCGGCGAGCACTTGGGCAGCATCGCCCTGCAAAGCGGCGAAATGACAGTGAATGGCAACAAGATAGTGGGCGGAACCTTTGTGATCGATATGAACTCTATCACCTGCTCCGACATCAAGGACGATCAGTACAACGCCAAGCTGGTAGGCCACCTGAAGTCTGACGACTTTTTCAGCGTAGAGAAACACCCTACTGCCACCTTCAAGATCAGCAGCGTGAAGCCTGTTGCCAAGGCGGAGGCCGGTAAGCCGAACGCCACCATCACCGGCGACCTCACGATCAAAGGAATTACGAACCAGGTAACTTTCCCGGCTACCGTGTCTGTTAAGAACGGCGTGGCCTCTGCCAAAGCTGATGTAACCATAGACCGCACCAAGTATGATGTGCGCTATCGCTCCAACAGCTTCTTCGATAACCTGGGCGATAAGGCGATCTACGACGACTTTGTGGTAAGCCTGAACGTGACTGCGAAGCAGTAAAACTATACTTTACAGAGAAAAATCAACCCAACCATACTTAATTAAATTGTAATGAAGAGAGTATCCATTTATGCATCGTTTGCAGCTGCCCTGCTTTTTACTGCCTGCAGCTCCGAGGCTGAGAACACAACAGAAACAACGGCCGTAACCGCTGAGGCTCCTGCCGCAGCCGCCGAGGGCGAAACATACCAGATTGCCCAAGACCAGAGCAACGTGAAGTGGCATGGCACCAAAGTAGGTGGCGAGCACATGGGCGAAATTAAAGTGCAGAACGGCGAGCTGACTGTTGCTGGCGACCAGCTGACTGGCGGTACTATCGTGATCGACATGAACAGCATCACCAACACCGACCTGGAGGATGCAGAGTACAACGGCAAACTGGTAGGACACCTGAAGTCTGACGACTTCTTTGGCGTAGAGAAATTCCCGACTGCCACATTCGAGATCACAAGCGCTTCCCCGATTGCTGATGCCGCTGCCGGCCAGCCAAACTACAACGTAGAGGGTAACCTGACGATCAAGGAGAAAACAGAGAAAGTAAGCTTCCCGGCTACTGTTTCGGTAGACAACGGCACGGTGAATGCCAAGGCTGACGTGAAGGTAGACCGCTCGAAGTTTGACGTGCGTTATGGCTCTGAGACCCTGTTGGGCGAGCTGGGCGATAAGGCCATCTCTGATGAGTTCACCATCACGTTCGACGTAACTGCGACGAAATAATTTAAGACCTGCATTATCCCTAAACCGCTTCGGCCGCTGTGGCCGAAGCGGTTTTCTTTTTATGCTTGCAGTTGATCTGTACCTTTGCCAAAGTATAGACTTATAAAAAATTACCCTTCATGACAAAGTATACGTTTGCCTGGCTGGTGCTGGGCCTGCTGCTTTTTGCGGCATGCTCCGGAAATAAAACCCAGAGATCTGAGGCACAAGCTATTGTGGATGCCGCCCTGGAGGCCCACGGCTCCCCAAAACTTAACAAGAGTGTGGTCACCTTTAAACTGCGCGGTACCCAGTACCGGGCCCTGCGGGATAACGGTGCCTTTGTGTACAGCCGCACCTTCTCCGACTCCACCGGTCAGCGCATACACGATGTCTTGAGCAACAGCGGCTTTAAACGTACCGTGGACGAGGTGGAGGCAGAACTGCCGGAGGAAAAAAAGCAGGCCTACAGTAACTCGGTAAACGCGGTTATATACTTTGCGCTGCTGCCATACTTCCTCAACGATGCTGCCGTGCAGAAAGCCTATCTAGGCGAGGCGCAGGTAAAAGGGGAGCCATACCACAAGATTAAGGTTACCTTTACCCAGGAGGGTGGCGGAGAGGGTTTCCAGGACCAATACATCTACTGGTTCCACAAAGACCGCCATACCATGGATTACCTGGCCTATGACTTTCAGGAGAACGGCGGTGGCTCCCGCTTCCGCGAGGTATCAAACGTGCAGGAGGTAGGAGGCATCCGTTTCCAGGATTACCATAATTACAAGGCCACAGACAAGGATTTCCCGATCGAGAACTACGACAGGGCCTTTGAGGCGGGCAAGTTGGAGAAAGTATCGGAGATAAACCTGGATGAGGTGCAGGTGCGGGAGCTGGAGTAGTATACTTTAGTTGGCTACCCGAGATTTATACTTGTAGAGGCTGTCCAAAAAGGCAGCCTCTTTCGTTTAGAAAGGCCTCTGGATGTACCAGCTCATACTTTATACTTCAGGCTATTTTTCTATACTTGGGGTGTATCGGAGGCGGGACGCCACAAAATACCGCAACCCCGCAGGACGCAAACGGAAGCAGAATAATTCACTCCTCCACTCCATCACTCATTCAAAATTCAGCACTACTCCACCTCGAACTCCTTCGGCAGGGCCACCGTCAGGTGCTTGGGGCGGCTATGGATCTGCTGCAGAAAATCATCCAGCTCAGATTTATACTCCAGGTGGTAATCCTCGTGCAGGTTTTTGCGGATGAGTTGAATAGTGCGCAGCAGCAGGCGTGCCGTAGCTGTGTAGAAGCCTTTGTAGTAGCTGTCGAACTGGCCGGTGAAGTTATCGAAGATGAGGCGCAGCGTGTACAGGTGCAGCTCCACTTCGGCCTTTGGGTCCTTGGTGATGCGCTTGAAGCGGGCAATCTCCTTCATGGCCTTGCGCAGCGCCTTGGTGAGCGCCTTGGCCAGGCTGCGGCCGCTGGCGTTTAGCAGCAGCTCATGTATCTTGTCGGCGGCATCGTCATACACCTCTTCCAGCGTTACTTCCTCCTGCAGCTCATACCTTAAGATGTCGTAGAGTTCGGCGTCGCGGCGGGCGGCTTTCAGGATAATGGCTTCTTTTTCCTTGTCGCTTAGTTGTTTAACCGCCTGGCGAAAAGCTGGTGAGATGGCTGGCATAATCAGATGGGGAGGTTTTGCAGGTCTAACATATCCTGCTGGCGGGCGGTGGCCTGCTTGTTCTTTTTCAGGTCCTGTAGGCTGATGAAGTTGGCCATTACATCGCCGAAAGGCGTCACAAGCTTGTTTTTCCAGCAGGATTTAAAGTCCACGCCATCCAGCCCGGTGGAAAGGTCGATGCGGTTGGGCGGGTAACCCAGCTGCACCACCACATCCTCGGTTATCAGGTCTTCCAGGTTTACTTCCTGCGGGTCGTAGCCCAGTTCGTAGAGCACGGCCAGCACTTTTTGGGCATTGTCTTCGGTAGGATTTATCCAGATGTCGATATCGCCGGTGTAGCGGGGGTAACCGTAAAGGGCCACGGCAAATCCGCCTGCAATAAGGTACTCGGCGCCTGCGGCATTCAATTGTTTGATGACTTCCTGAAAATCTTCTGTCAGTTCCATTTGTACTAAAATACTATACCGGACCCTGAGCTGCTGCACGGCCACAAGGCGCGCCGGGGCAGGCTGGGTGAGCCAGTAGGATAAATCATCGTTGCTATCCGACAATCTTTTTTTGCTAACCGCTCTGCCCGCCGGTCGGCGCAGAGGGGTGCTGACTTTTTTATCCAAAGTATAAACCAGTGAGAGGTTGAAGTAGGACCTACGGAAAAGCAGCAATAAAGTATAACAGGCTGCCGCCGGAAGCAACAGCCTGTTACAAAAGTATGAAATTTACAGGTTGTCGTCAAAATACTGGGTCACCTTTCGCATCAGGTGCACGCGGTCTTTGCCCCGCACGTTGTGCGGGTGGCCCGGGTACACGAAGTAGTCCAGCAGGATGCCCTCGTCCACGGCTTTTTTAAGGAATGCCAGGCTGTGCTGCCACACCACCACATCGTCCACCGTGCCGTGTATCATCAACAGCTTGCCCTGCAGGTTCTTCACGTGGTTGAGCAGGTTGGCATCCTCGTAGCCTTGCGGGTTTTGCTCCGGCGAGTCCATGTAGCGCTCGGTATACATTACCTCATAGTATTTCCAGTCGATCACAGGGCCGCCGGCCACGCCTACCTTGAATACACCCGGGTGGCGCGTCATCAGCGAGGTGGTCATAAAGCCACCGAAGCTCCAGCCATGCACGCCCAGGCGCCCGGCATCCACGTAAGGCAGCGACTTCAGGTACGCTACGCCGCGCAGCTGGTCCTGCATCTCCACGGTACCCAACTGGCGGAAGACCGCCTGCTCAAAGGCCAGACCTCTGTCGCCGGAACCACGGGAGTCGAGGGTGAAGACGATGTAGCCTTTCTGGGCCATCAGGTGCATCCAGAGGTTGGCGCCACCCAGCCAGCTGTTGGTAACGAGCTGCACATGCGGACCGCCGTACACATACACCACCACCGGGTACTTCTTGCTCTTGTCCATGTTCGGGGGCGTGATCATGCGGGCGTACAGCTCAGTGCCATCCTCCACCTTGATCGGGAAGATGGTGGTTTCCCCGAGGTTATACTTTGTGAGTGGATTTTCAGCCGTGAGCAGCGTTTGCTCTACCTTGCCGTTGGTGCTGAGCACCTGGATCTTGCGCGGTGTTTCCCGGCTGCTGTAGTTGTCCAAAATATACCTGGCGTCGGGGCTGAGCTGGGCGCTGTGCACGCCGCTGCCCTGCGAGAGGCGACGGCTTTTGCCGTTGCGCAGGCTTACCGCATAAATGTGGCGCTCCAGCGGGCTCTCGGCCGTGGAGGTATAGTATAGCTCATCGCCCTTCTTGCTAAAGCCATGGATATCAGTTACCATCCAGTTGCCTTTCGTGAGCTGGCGCAGCTGCTTGCCGCTGGTGTTGTACAAGTATAAATGGTCGAAGCCGGTGCGCTCGCTCACCCACACAAACTGGTCGGGTTTGCCCGGCACAAAGTATAGGCCGTGCTCCGGCTCCACATACTTCTCCTGCTTCTCTTCAAAGAGTGTGCGCTCAAACGCGCCGGTCTGGGCATTGTAGCGATTCAGTTTCAGGTGGTTCTGGTCGCGGTTGAGCACAGCAATGTAAATATGCTGCTCATCGGGGCTCCAGGTGATGTTGGTTAAATACTGCTCGGCCGGCTCGCCAGTTTGCAGGTAAATCGTTTTGCCAGAGTCCACATCGTACACCCCCACCGTCACGTGGTGGCTCTTGCCGCCCGCCATGGGGTATTTGATGTTGTTGAGCTGCGCCGGAAGTGGGGCTACATCCACCAGCGGGTAATCGGTTACCATACTTTGGTCCATGCGGTAGAAGGCCAGCTTGCTGCCCGTTGGCGACCAGAAGGTGCCCTTGGTGATGCCGAACTCAGAGCGGTGCGCCGCCTGCCCGTGCACGATACCCTCATTCTCCTCGTTCGTTATCGCTATATCCTTCTCACCCGGTGCCGCCAAGTATAAATCATTGCCTTTGGTATAGGCCAGGCGCTGCATCGTCGGATCCAGTTCCTTGTGCTCCGCCTCCTCCGCATAGGTCATAGTTACCCTTGCCCGGCCGGACGTCAGGTCGTAGGCCAGGATTTTGCCCTGCACGTCCATCACAAAGTTGCTGCCGTCGCGCCAGTACAGCGTCGGGAAGCTGCTGAGCTTCTCAGCGCCCACGGCCGTGAGGGCGGCGTTCAGCTGCTCCAGCGTCAGGATGTCCTGCTGCCTGGTGGAGGTGGCGTTGCCGCGCACGAGCGCCTGGTTGCCGTTGTCAGCCCTGACGTAGGTAAAGTCGCTGGTGCCGGCCACCCACTGCAGTTGGCGCAGGTTCTGGGGCTGCAGCGCCGGGTTGATGATGGCGTCCTCCATGGTCAGCAGCTTGTCCTGTGCCTGCAGCTGCAGCGTTACGGAGAGAAGCAACAGGAGCAGGGCTAATCGCTTCGGGAAGTATGAAATTGTCATGATTCGAAAGTATGATCAGTATAAAAAACCAGTATGCAAGAAACGGCTAATATCCCTGTTTCGCAAAAACAACGGCCTTTACCACGGCTAAAGTATAACCGGAAAACGGGAATCATACCAGGCCCCCGTTTGTTAAAAACCATAGCCCCGGCACGTATAAAACATCCCGTAACATGGTGTTATACTTAAGCGCCGAACTTCTTTTAATGGGTAAAATTTAGTAATTTTGCAGTATGAATTGGGATACAGATATTTTTCATAAAGAGGAACTTGACGTCGCGCTACTCGAGGAGACCACCGACCTGCGCAATCTGGTGGTCTATAACGACGACGTGAACACGTTTGATCATGTCATCGATACGCTCATCAAAGTATGCGGCCACACGGCAGAGCAGGCGGAGCAGTGTACCATGCTGATCCACTACAAGGGCAAGTGCACGGTTAAAGTGGGGTCTTACGAGGAACTGAAAGGCATGTGCACCGCCCTGCACGACAAGGACCTTTCGGCGGATATAGAGTAGAGGAGGAGCTGCGTTTAGATGAATTTCCCTTCCAAGTTAATTGAGAATGCCGTAGAGGAGCTGGCGAAACTTCCCGGTGTGGGCCGGAAAACGGCGCTTCGCCTGGCCCTGCACATGCTCAAGCATGAGTCGGAGGATACGCTTTCGCTGGCTGAGGCGCTGGTGAAAATGCGTACCGAGGTAAAGCACTGCAAGGAGTGCCACAACATCTCCGACACCGAGATCTGCTCGATCTGCGCCAACCCGCTCCGCGACCGCAGCCTGCTGTGCGTGGTCAGCGATATCCGCGATGTGATTGCCATTGAGAACACCTCCCAGTACAAAGGGCTGTACCATGTGCTGGGCGGCGTTATTTCCCCGATCGAGGGCATCGGCCCCTCAGACCTGTACATCGACTCGCTGCTTGAGCGCCTACCGAAGTCGGAGATAAAGGAGATTTTGCTGGCTATCAGCCCCACGATGGAGGGCGACACCACCGCCTTTTACCTTACCCGCAAGCTTCGCGACTTTGACCTGCGCATTACCACCATTGCCCGTGGCGTGCCGGTGGGCGGCGAACTGGAGTATACCGATGAGATCACGCTCGGCAGAAGCATTGTGGAGCGTACGGCTTACGGCAAAGTATAAAAAGTATCCAAACTACAAAAAAGGCTGCAGAAACCCTCTGCAGCCTTTTTTTGTGTTCATACACCTGCTTATATACTTCTCTGCATTCAAATATGTACATGATTCAATTATTTACCTGCAAGGATTTTTTATGTATTTATAAAGTTTAATCGGAACTTAATGTAATGTAAATAAGTATGTATAGGACGTAATTTATAGTATAGCCATTGGTGCCTATGGAAGCATCACCTTTACCCGTTTCAAAACCCCGATGCAGGTATACGCTGTGTTTGCCTGTTATTTTGTTTCTGATCCTTGGTTTCTGCACATTCTCTGCCCGGGCCGAGGCAGCAGGAGAGACCCCGCGCGCGCTGGAGGTCGCCTCCTGTTCAACAGCTGTAAAACCCAGGATCACACTGAACGGCCCGCCCACCATCTGTGCCGGGGGCAGCGTGCTGCTCACGGCAAGCCCAGGCAAAAGCTACAAGTGGAGCAACGGCGCCACCTCCAGGTCCATCACGGTTACCCAATCCGGTGCCTACTATGTGGAGGTGGTGGATGAGAATGACTGCCTTGGAAAATCGGATACGCTGGAAGTAGTGGTCTCTGCCAGGCTGAAAGCGCCTAAGATTGAATATACCGAGCCCCTGGTGGTATGCGGGAAAGGAAGTATAACCATGCGGGTGGAGGAGCAGGAGGGGGCAGCCTATATCTGGAAAAAGGACGGGGTGCCGGTATATGATAAATCGAATGAGTTTACGGCCACAGAGACGGGCGTTTATACCGTGGAGCTTTCCAACTTCTGCGGCTATGTGCGCAGTGCGAATAAAGTGGAGTTCGTGATCCAGCAACCTATGCCAGCTTTTGAGGTGGAGGCCTCCGGAAAGCTTGTGTTCTGCAGAGGCGGCAGTGTAAAGCTGTCGGCTCCTGAATTGAAAAACGTTACCTACGCCTGGTTCCGGGACGGGAAGGCCGTTAGTGGCAGCAGCAGCCATACGCTGCAGGCAACCGAGGCCGGGGCTTATACTGCAGAGATCACCAGCCAGTGCGGCTCCTTCCGGAGCAGCAACAGCCTGCAGGTAGAGTTACTCAGCCTGCCCGAGGCTCCCACTGCCGAGAAGGTAGTGGGCTGCACGAAATCCTCCCTGACATTGCATGCCTCTGGTGGCAAGAATGGCATGTACCGGTGGTATACTTCCGCGAAAGGCGGCGTGGCCATTGCAGGCGCCAACGGATCCTCCTTTTCCACGCCTGTGCTCTCCAACTCGGCTACCTACTATGTCGCCGTCACCAACGGGCAGTGCGAAAGTGAGCGGGTGCCGGTGGAGGCCATCATCAACACAAAGCCAGAGGTGGCAGCCATAGCGGCAAAAGGTTCCCTGGAGTTCTGTGAGGGAGGTGCCGTGGAAATCTCCGGAGTTAAGCCTTATGAGAAGGTGGAGTACGTGTGGCTGCGCGATGGGAAAGAGGTTGAGAGCGGCCCCAGCACCCTGCAAGCCACCAAGAGCGGTGTATATACGCTGAAGCTGCAGAACGAGTGCGGTTCCACGGTGTCTTCCAACAGCATAAAAGTGACCGTATGGCCGGCGCCCGAAACCCCGGTAGCGCACGATGGCGTGTCCTGCGGACCCGGCAAGGTGCTGCTTTCAGCCATAGGGGGTGCCGCTGGAGAGTTTCGCTGGTACGAACAAGCCAACTCAGCCACAGCCATAGCGGGAGCCACCGCCGCCGAGTTCGAAACGCCTTCGCTGCAAAGCTCACGGACCTACTATGTATCGGTGGTGCGCAATGGCTGCGAAACGGAGCGGGTGCCGGTGCAGGCATTGGTGTACCCACAGCCGGTGGCCGCAGCCAGCGTGCAGGATTTGGAGATTGATGCCGGAGATAGTACCCGTCTGCTGGGCAGCGGCGGCGCGAGCTATACCTGGAGCCCGGCCGCAGGATTGGATGACCCCACCAGCGCCACGCCTGTAGCCACACCCGACAAAACCACCCGCTATACCCTAACGGTGCGCAACGAGGAAGGCTGCGAAGACACCACCAGTGTGGTGGTGAACGTGCGGCAGCTGCTGGAGATACCCAATGCCTTCTCGCCGAACGGCGACGGGGTGAACGATACCTGGGAGATCCGCAATATCGAGTATTACCCGCAGGCTAAAATTGAGGTGTACAACCGCTGGGGAAGCCTGGTGTATGAGCGCTCCAACTACCGAAACGAGTGGGCAGGCACCTACAGAGGCGCCGCCCTGCCCGTTAGCACCTACTTTTACGTGGTTATTGTTCCGGGCAAGGCCAAGTTTACCGGCTACCTCAACATCGTGAACTAAGACATCCCCCTGCCTATGAAACGACTTATACCCTTCCTTCTATTCTGCTTTTTGCCTGTCCTGCTGCTGGCGCAGCAGAAGCCGCAGTACAGCCAGTACACGATCAATAACTACCTGCTAAACCCTGCCATTGCGGGCATCGAGGAGTATGCCGACGTGAAGATAGGCAGCAGGTCAGCCATGTCTGGCGTGGAGGGGGAGCCTACCACCTACTACCTCAGTGCTCACGCGCCGATCGGTTATACTTCCAGGGGAGGGCGAAAAGGCTCGGGCCGCAGGGCTCCCTCCTTTGGGGGCAAAAACAACGGCGGGCGCATCAGCGAGCAGTTCAGGCCGCACCACGGCATCGGTATACTGGCCGTGCATGACAAATTGGGTGCCTTCCATCGAACAGAGGCAAGTATGGCCTATGCCTACCATTTGGCCCTGTCGCGGGACGTGCGGCTTTCCGGAGGGGTAGGCGCCGGCCTGATACAGCAACGGCAGCGCTCCGGCGAGCTTCACTTCGCCAACCCCGTTGATGCGGCAAACGCAGACTGGAACATGGTGAAGCCAAACTTATCGGCGGGGCTGTGGCTTTACGGCAGCAACTTTTACATCGGCACCTCGGGTGCGCAGCTGCTGGGCAACTCCGTCAGCTTTGATAATGCCGTGGAGGACCGTAACCTGCTCTATGAGCACTTCTTCCTGACCGGGGCTTACCGCTTTAACGTGACCGAGGAGATAAGCCTGGTGCCATCCCTTATGCTGATGTGGCTGCAGCCTTTGCCCGGTGCCGTAGACTTTAACCTGCGCGCCGTGTACCAGGACCGGCTGTGGGTGGGCGGCTCGTATAGGCAGAACGGCAATTTCGCGGTGCTGGCAGGTGTTACCATTAACCACATTTTCGACGTGGGATATGCCTACGACAGAGGGGTGCCTGCCAACTTCGGTATGGGCAACGGTAACCACGAGGTAGTGCTGGGCATGCGCATCTTCAACAAAGCCAAGGTGCTTTGTCCGCAAAATTTGTGGTGATGCCCTAACCCCATTCCCACTACGCAAACGCTTGTTTTTTATACTTTATACATCCCTTTCATCATCTGAGAATCATTAAGGTTGATATTCCCTTCTGTTACTGGAAAGTCTGTGGCTTTATGAGTAAATTGCCAGCTTAACTCGAAGCACATATGCAAGAAACAGCAGAAGCGAAAGCCGTCCTTTCTGATAGAATTCTGTCCCTGGCTGAGTCTCAGACCATCGCCATGGCCAAAAAAGCCCGCGAACTGGCCGCCAAGGGCTATGATGTGATCAACCTTAGCTTTGGAGAGCCCGATTTCCAGACGCCCCAATACATCAAAGACGCCGCCAAACAGGCCATTGATGAAGGGTTTACTTTTTATACCCCGGTGCCGGGCTACCTGGAGCTGCGCGAGGAAATCTCCAAAAAGTTTAAGCGCGATAATAACCTGGACTATGCCCCGGACCAGATCGTGGTGTCCACAGGAGCCAAGCAAAGTATAGCCAACGCGGTGATGTGCCTGGTGAACCCGGGCGATGAGGTGGTGATCTTCTCGCCTTACTGGGTGTCTTACGAGGAGATCGTGAAATTGGCAGAGGGTGTGCCGGTGCCGGTAATGGGCCGCCTTGAGAATGACTATAAGGTTACCGCCGAGCAGCTGGAGAAGGCCATTACGAGCAATACCAAACTGGTGATGTACTCCTCGCCGTGCAACCCGACGGGCGCCGTGTTCGAGGAAGAGGAGCTCAGGGCTATCGCCCGCGTGCTGGAGAAGCATCCGCAGGTGCACGTTATCGCCGATGAGATCTACGAGTACATCAACTTCGGCGGCAAGCATTTCAGCATGGCCAGCATTGACTCCATCCGCGACCGCGTGATCACGGTGAACGGCTTCTCGAAAGGCTACGCCATGACAGGCTGGCGCGTGGGCTACCTGGCCGCTACCCGTGAGATTGCCTCTGCCTGCGATAAAATGCAGAGCCAGATTACCTCGGGTACCTGCTCTATTGCCCAGAAGGCTGCCGCCGCCGCATTAAAAGGTGGCAATGCCAGCGCCCTGGAAATGGCCGAGGCCTACCGCCGTCGCCGCGACCTGGTACTGGATCTGATGAGCGGCATCCCGGGATTTAAGACCTACCTGCCAACCGGCGCTTTTTACATTTTCCCGGATATCAGCGCTTACTTTGGAAAACAATACGAGGGCAAGACAATCGAAAATGCCCTAGACCTGAGCATGTTTATACTTAGCGATGCCCATGTGGCCGTGGTAAGTGGCGAGGCGTTCGGGGCACCACAGTGCGTCCGCTTCTCTTTTGCCGCCTCCGACGAGCAACTGACGGAGGCGATGCGCCGCATCAAGGACAGCCTCGCAAAACTGCAGTAATGAATCATTTTAAAAGCTTAGAAGATATTTTTGAGGCCTTCAACCGCCTGAAAGTGTTGGTGGTGGGCGATGTGATGATCGACTCCTACCTGTGGGGCAAAACCTCGCGCATCTCGCCGGAGGCACCGGTGCCGATCGTGAATGTGGTGAAGCGGGAGAAGCGCCTGGGCGGTGCCGCCAACGTGGCCCTGAACGTACAGGCCATGGGCGCCATGCCGCTGCTTTGCTCCGTTATCGGCGATGATAAGGACGGGGCTGATTATCTGCGCCTGATGGAGGAGAAAGGCTTGCCGACGGAAGGTATTGTGCAGAGCCCGGAGCGGGTAACCACCATCAAGCACCGCATTATTGCCGGGGCGCAGCAACTCCTGCGCGTGGATTCCGAGATCGAGCACAACCTGACCGATTACGAGGAGCGGCACCTGGAGGAGCGTTTCCTGCAGCTGCTTGGTCAGGCCGATGTGGTGATCTTCGAGGATTACGATAAGGGGGTTTTCTCGGAGCGGAACATCCGACGCTTCCTGGAACTGGCCAACCAGCACGGGGTGCCGAGCGTGATTGACCCGAAGAAGAAGAATTTCCTGAGCTATGTGGGCTGCACGCTGTTTAAACCAAACCTGAAGGAGCTGAAGGAAGGCCTGAAAGCCGACTTTGCTGATGAGAACCTGCCTGCCTTTGAGGATGCTGTGGAAGAGCTGCAGCAACGCCTGCAGGTAAAGCAGGTGCTGGTTACCCTCTCGGAAAGAGGCGTGTTCGTGGCCGATGGCGCCGAGAAAACGTACATTGAGGCGCACCGCCGCTCCATCTCCGACGTATCCGGTGCCGGAGACACCGTAATAAGTATAGCCGCCCTATGTATGGCGCTTAAGACCTCCTTGCCTTTTATGGCTGGCCTTAGCAACCTGGGCGGTGGCCTCGTATGCGAACAAGTGGGCGTGGTGCCTGTGGACAGGCAGCGGCTATATGAGGAGGCGCTGCGCATAGGCCTGTTCAAAAAGCATGAACACCGAGTCGCTTAACAGGTTTCTTTACGGCAGCAAGCTGAAGGTGTATGCCCTGATGCGGTATACCACCTATACGCTTACCATACTTGCGGTGGGTATTCTCCTGTACGCCCACGGTGTAGTGGAGGACCCCACCACGCTCCGCAGGCTGTTCTATGCCATCGACGGCATTCTGATGGTGTTCGTGGTGATTTACCTGCTGCGTATACTCTATGCCTTTGAGCGGGTAAAGTTCCTGCGGCGCACCCGGTTCGAGGGGCTGCTGATGCTGGTGGTGTTCATCAACGAGTTCAGTACCTATGTGCTGGGCGTTCCTTTAATCTACAACATCTTCGACAGCATCGGCATATCCATGTCGGTGGAGCTGTACCGGGCAAGCGTATCGCTGTACATGCTGCTGCTGCTGGTGATAGAGCTGCTGGAAACCAGGGTGCACCTGAAAACGCTGCAGCTAAAGCCCGGCATTACCTTTCTGCTCAGCTTTATCACCCTGATCACCATTGGCACCGGGCTGTTTATGCTGCCCAAAATGACCACCACGCCGGATGGCATGCGGTTTATCGACGCCCTGTTCATGGCCACCAGCGCCTCTTGCATCACCGGGCTGGTGGTGGTAGACCCCGGCACCTATTTCACGCTGTCGGGCCAGGTGCTGCTGCTGGTGCTGGTGCAGTTGGGCGGGTTGGGCGTGATGACCTTCGCCACGTTCTTCGCCTCGCTCATGCGGCAAGGGATGGGGATAAAGCAGCACGTAGCCTTGCACCAGATTATGGATAGCGAGTCGCTGCTGTCGGCCAAGGGCCTGCTGAGCAAGCTTATCACCCTTACGCTCACCATCGAGGCGATCGGGGCTGTCATTATCTTTGCCACCTGGAGCCCCGAAGTACAGTTCTCGAATCTGGGCAGCAAGATATTTTACTCCGTTTTCCATGCTGTAAACGGGTTCTGCAATGCCGGCTTCTCGCTTTTCCCGGAGGGGCTTTATACCCAGCCGCTGCGCTTTGGCTATGTCATGCACTTGTCCGTTGCCGCCTTGATCATCTTGGGAGGGCTGGGCTTCCCAACGATGCTAGATGTGTTCTCGCCTTCGTCTATGCGCAGGCGGATGGCCGCCCCATGGCGCAACTGGAAACTGCTCACGCGTGTTACCCTGTATACCTCCGCGGCGCTGCTTACGCTGGGAACGGTTGTTTTCTTTTTGCTGGAGTATTACAATACGCTGGCCAGCCTCAGCTTTCCGGAGGCGCTCGTTACGGCTTTCTTCCAATCCGTTACCGCGCGGTCCGGGGGGTATCATACCGTGGATATCTCGGTGCTCAACACCCCTACCATCCTGCTGTTCCTGTTCCTGATGTTTATCGGCGCGTCCCCGGGCTCCATGGGCGGAGGCATCAAGACCACCACGTTTGCCGTTATCATACTGTCAGTGGCCACCACCATCAGGGGCCGTGAGAACCTGGAGATCGGACATCGCACCATTCCGCACTCCATCTCCTACAAGGCCTTCTCGGTTTTTACCTTCGCAGCCGTCATCAACCTGTTCTGCATTTTCCTGCTCTCCATTACTGATGCGCAGTTTGAGATACTCCAGTTGGTTTTTGAGCAGGTATCGGCATTCGGCACGGTGGGCCTGAGCACAGGTATAACAGCCGGCCTCTCTGACGCCGGGAAGCTGATCATACTGCTCTCGATGTACGTAGGCAGGGTAGGCACGCTTACGCTGGCGCTGGCGCTGAGCACGCGGGCCAACATCAAAGGGTACAAGTATCCGGAGGCGCACCTGGCCGTTGGTTAAGGCTGCTAAAACTACCGCTGGCAAGCCGGGCCGCTGCATTTTTTCAAAAGATTTATGGCTAAAATTTAAGGGCTTTGTAAATCATGTTTTAGATTTGCCGGTTCCTTCCGCAGCAAAGAAAGTACAAACCGGCTGCAGAGAGGTAGTTACTAAGTATGAATACAGAGTCGCTAAACAGGGCATTGTACGGTAGTAAGCTCACAGCGTATAAAATTATGCGCTGGACAACGTACACCCTGACCATCCTGGCCATCGGGTTGCTTATTCTGGCCCACGGCGTGGTGGAGGACCAGGCACAGCTCAGCCTATTTTTCCGCGCCATCGATGGCATCCTGGCTACCTTTGTCGTCCTCTACCTGCTGCGCATACTTTATACCTTCGAGCGGAAAAAATTTCTCAGGCGCACCTGGTTCGAGGGGATATTGATGGGGATCGTGTTCCTGAACGAGCTCTTTACCTATGGTTTCGGAATCCCGCTGATCTATACCGCTTTTGAGGGGATGGACATCCCGCTGTCGGTGGAGTGGTACCGCGTGAGCATCTCCATGTACATGCTGGTATTCCTGACGGTGGAGCTGCTGGAGACGAGGGTGCACCTGAAAACCCTGCAACTCAAGCCATCGCTCACCTTCCTGCTCAGCTTCATCCTGCTTATCCTGCTGGGCACCGGGCTGCTGATGCTGCCCAAGATGACCACCACGCCGGACGGGCTGCGCTTTATCGACGCCCTGTTCATGGCCACCAGCGCCTCCTGCGTTACCGGCCTTGCTGTGGTGGACCCCGGCTCCTACTTTACCTTTACCGGGCAGGTGGTGCTGCTGCTGCTCATACAGATGGGCGGCCTCGGCATACTTACCTTCGCCACGTTCTTTGCCTCCCTCATGCGGCAGGGCGTCGGCGTGAAGCAGCACGTGGCCATGCATGAGTTACTGGAGAGTGAGTCCCTGTTCTCAGCCAAGGGACTGATGCGGAAGCTGATTTACCTGACCGTAACGATAGAGGGTATAGGCGCTGTGATGATCTTTATGACGTGGGGGAGCGAGGTGGAGTTCACCAGCCTTGGCAGCAAGATCTTCTTCTCAGTTTTCCATGCGGTTTCAGCCTTCTGTAACGCAGGTTTCTCGCTCTACCCCCAGGGGCTTTACACGGAGCCGGTGCGGTTCTCTTACATCATGCACCTGGTGGTGGCCTTGCTCATCATCTTTGGAGGCCTTGGTTTCCCGGCTATCATCGATATGTTTTCTCCTGCGTCCATGCGTGCCCGGATGGCTGCGCCCTGGAAAAACTGGAAAATGTTGACCCGCGTGATCATTTATACTACGTCTGCCTTGCTGGCGCTGGGCACAGTTGGCTTTTTCCTGCTGGAGTACTTTAACACGCTCTCGCAAATGACCTTTGCCGAAGCGCTGATCACCGCCTTCTTTCAGTCGGTGACTACCCGTACTGCTGGCTTCAATAGCGTAGATATCTCGGCGCTTACAGTGCCTACGCTCATGATGTTTATTGTGCTGATGTTTATCGGCGCCTCGCCGGGCTCTACAGGCGGCGGTATCAAAACCACCACCTTTGCGGTGATCTTGTTTGCGGTGGCGGCCACTGTGCGCAACAAGCGCAACTTGGAGATGGGGCGCCGCACCATCCCGCACTCGGTGGCCTACAAGGCCTTTACGGTATTTACGTTTGCAGCTATCTTCAACATCTTCTTCATCTTTATACTTACCATTTCTGACGCCCAGTTCGATATTATTAACCTGGCTTTTGAGCAGGTGTCGGCATTCGCCACGGTGGGGCTGAGCACAGGCATCACGGCAGGCCTGTCGGATGTGGGCAAGTGCGTGATCATCAGTTCCATGTACATCGGAAGAGTGGGCTCGCTTACACTGGCGCTGGCGCTCAGCACGCGTGTCGACACATCCGCCTACAAGTACCCCAGCTCCCATTTGCCGGTGGGATAGAGGAGTTCAAGAGTTAGAGAGTTGGAGAGTTTAGGGGTTAGAGAATTAAGGTGAAAGAAAAACAAATTTTGGGTTACTCCCAAAAAGAGGAGTCCGGTTGTTAAGCACAACCGGACTCCTCTTTTTATATGTGAAAAGTATAAAATGATACGTTATACTACACTTTCTAACTCTCTAACCCCTAAACTCTCTAACTCTCTATAATCGGGCTAAACTCCTTTACCGTCTGCACAAAGCATTTCACTTTCTCAGGGTCTGTGTCAGGGTACACGCCGTGGCCCAGGTTGGCGATGTGGCGCTGCGGCCCGAACTCCTTCAGCATCTTAATAGTCTCTTCCTGTATCGTGTCGAAAGAGCTGTAGAGCAGGCACGGATCCATGTTGCCCTGCAGGGTTTTGTTCGGCCCCACCTGCTGGCGGGCCTTGCCGATTTCCATGTTCCAGTCCAGGCCTATGGTTTCGCAGTTTAGCTTGCTGAAATCCTCCAGCGCAAAGAAAGCCCCCTTGGCGAACACCGTTACCGGCACGTTGCGGATGGCGTTGCAGATCTCGGTGATGTATGGCAAGGCGAACTGGCGGTAGTGCGCCGGCGAAAGGATGCCTGCCCAGGAGTCGAAGATCTGGATAAGGTTGGCACCTGCCTCTACCTGCGCCTTCAGGTAGGCGATAGTCGTGTCGGTGATCATGCGGAGCAACTCGTGCGCCAGCTTAGGGTTGGTGTACAGCATGCCGCGCGCGTGGGAGAACGTCTTGGAGCCGCTGCCTTCCACCATGTAGGCCAAGATCGTCCAGGGGGCGCCAGCAAAACCGATGAGCGGCACACGGCCGTTCAGGGCTCTTTTGGTTACCTTGATGGCGTCCAGCACATAGTGCAGGTGCTCGTGCGGGTCGGCCACGCGCAGTTTCCGCATGTCTTGTTCGGTACGAACCGTATTGGGGAAGATCGGCCCGCGCTTTTCAATCATCTCATAGGTGCAGCCCATTGCTTCCGGCACAACAAGTATATCCGAGAAAATGATGGCGGCGTCTACGTCCAGAATATCAACGGGTTGTATAGTTACCTCGGCGGCCAGTTCGGGCGTTTCCACCAGTTCCTTAAAGCCGCTCAGGCTCTCACGTACGGCACGGTACTCAGGTAAAATACGGCCAGCCTGGCGCATCAGCCAAACTGGGGTGCGCTCCACGGCCTCACCACGGGCAGCTCTCAAAAGCAGATCGTTCTTCAGTTGCATGGCACAAAGATACGTTAAAAATACCGACTGACGGAAGATGATTGTTGTCATCAAAACGACAGCCGCTAAACCTTTAAACTGTATTATGAACTTTGTACTGTGCTTTGCGCTGCCTGGTTGGGTTAACTAAGAAAGAGATGAAGCCGCGTATACTTTACCGGCCTCCGAAAAACAGCGTCTGTATGCCGGTGCTCACAAAGTTTACCCCGATGGAGAGCACGATAAAGCCCATAATTCGCGACAGTGCCGATAGCCCGGCCTTGCCCAGGTAACCTACCAGCTGGTGGGCAAAGACAAGTATGATAAAAGTAGCTACGGCTACCAGCGTAATAGCGGCAAGTATAAGGCTGATGTCGGTGTAGGAGAGGGCGGAGGTGAACATGCCGATGCTCACGGCAATGGCGCCCGGACCGGAGAGCATGGGCATGGCCAGCGGAGTAAAAGAGATGTCGTCTTTCTCCAGCCCCTCCTGCAGCACGCCCTTCGATACTTTTTTGCCACGATGCGCCTTACTGGTAAGCAAACCAAACCCCGCCCGCATAATCATAAGTCCGCCCGCTATCCGGATGTCCGCAAGCCCGATGCCGAAGAAATTAAGCACATACTGCCCTGCCAGAAAGAAGACCGAAAGGATGAGCGCCATGTAGATGCAGGCGCGCAGTGCCTGCTGGTTGCGGTTGCCGGCCGTGTCGTCCTGTGTGAGGGTGATAAAGACAGGCATTGCCCCGAATGGGTTTACGACCGTGAAAAGGGCGGTAAAAGTGGCCAGTACTGCTTCCATGACTTGCTGTGGTTATGGCCACAAAAGTATAGGGCAAAGATTACCGTAGCATTACAGGCATGTTGTGAGATGGTTAAGAGGCAGAAATTTTAAAGTATGGTTTCAGAGAGCGTTTGGCCCCAGGTACCGGTTTATACCCGAGGCCATACGTTGCATGCGGGTTTATTTTGTGGCAGGGGCTGCCTCGGCGGCTTTTTTGCGGGCAGGGCGCCGACGGCTTTCCTTTCGCTTCACATACACAGCGGAGCGACCTTTGTCATCCTCTTTCCGGATGGTGAAGATGTCCTTGTAAGCGTCTATCAATTGCAACAGCTGGCCGTAGCCGAAGGTACGCGGGTCAAAACTGGGGTCGAGCTGGCGCAGGTTGGTGCCCATCATGCCCAGGTGCGCCCAGCCATCCTCGTCTGCCGACATTCCGAAGGCCTCCTTTAGAAGCGGCACCGGGTTGGGGCGTTGCTGGTTTCCGGTGCTGTCGCTAACCTTCTCAGCCTGATCAACTTTCTCCTCAATGTTATCTATCAGGTTCTCGGTGAAGATGAACACGTTGCAGGCGTTTACAAAGGGCTTCGGGGTTTTGCGCTGGCCAATGCCCATCACAAAAATGCCCTCCTCGCGGATGCGGGTGGCCAGGCGGGTGTAATCGCTGTCGGAGGAGACGATGCAGAAGCCGTCCACCAGGCCCGAGTGGAGCAGGTCCATGGCGTCGATGATGAGGGCGCTGTCAGTGGCGTTCTTCCCAACGGTGTAGCGGAACTGCTGTATGGGCTGTATGGCGTGGTTGTTCAGGCACTCTTTCCACCCGTTCATCTGGGGGGTGGTCCAATCGCCGTAAATTCGCCGGATGGTGGGGGCGCCATACTTGCCAGCTTCGGCCAGCAGCTTGGCTATCAGGCTGGGCTGGGCGTTGTCGCCGTCAATCAGCATCGCCATTTTGTCAATCTTATTGTTTTTTGATAAATTTTTCATCTACTAAGGGTTAGGGGCAGGAGCAAAGTGCATCCGGCCTTGGCTGGAACTCGCCATACATAGTTATACTGCTATTCTTGCCGGAGGTTGTGGCAGCCGTAAAGAGGGCGGGGCTAAGTATAAAAGGCTATATTTGTTATCGGCTGTTGTACAGCAGGCTATAAATGTAAGTATAATTTAGCTACCGGCAGTAAGTTTTTAATCAACGCCCCTGGCGTAGCAGCAGCACGACTTTGCTTAACCACGTATACATCATCCATATGAAAAAGTATAAAACCACACTTTTAGCGATGGGCGTAACATTGTTAGCCTCGCTGGGCACAGCGAAGGCGCAGGTTTTTAAGGCCGAGGAGCCACTGGCGCACACGTACTCTATCGTAGCCCGCGATCCGAAGACCGGTGAGATGGCCGTGGGCGTGCAGAGCCACTGGTTCTCGGTGGGCACGGCGGTACCCTGGGTGGAGGCAGGCGTGGGCGTGGTGGCCACGCAGTCGTTCACAAACAAGTCGTTTGGCCCCCGGGGCCTGGCGCTTCTGCGGGAAGGAAAAACCCCGGAGGAGGCGCTGGCTATACTGCTGGCCGACGACGAGGCCCGCGAGGTGCGGCAGGTAGCTATACTTGATGCCAAAGGAAATGTGGCCACGCATACGGGCAAGCAGTGCATCCGCTATGCCGGGCATATCTCCGGGAAAAACTTCTCGGTACAGGCCAACATGATGCTCACCGACAAAGTATGGCCGGCCATGGCCAAGGCCTTTGAGCGAAGCGAGGGGCAGCCGCTGGCCGAGCGGGTACTGCTGGCCATGCAGGCAGCTGAGCGCGAGGGCGGCGATATACGCGGCAAGCAGTCGGCGGCGCTGGTGGTGAAGGGGCAGAAGAGCGACCAACCCTGGGACGACAAGACCATTGACCTGCGCGTGGACGACCATGCCGCACCGCTGGAGGAACTGGAGCGCCTGCTGAAAGTATACCGTGCCTACGAATACATGAACGCCGGCGACCTGGCTATCGAGAAAGGGCAGATGCAAAAGGCCATGGAGGCGTATGGCAAGGCGCAGGCCATGTTCCCCGACAACCTGGAGATGAAATACTGGCACGCGATAGGCCTGGCCAACAACGGTCAGATAGAAGAGGCTGCCAAAATTCTCCGGGAAGTATACAAGAAGGACCCGAACTGGCGCGAACTCACCACCCGCCTGCCGGAAGTCGGGCTGCTGGATGTAAGCCGGGCACAGATGGAGAAGCTGCTGAAGTAAGCATCTCGAAAGTATAAAGTATAAAGAGCAACGGCAGGAAAGCTGTTGCTCTTTTTTTGGCTTTCTAGACCTTCTTCCATTTTGGTAAGGTTATGGTTAGGGCGTATGGAATTTTGCTTCGGATGTTCTGATAATTTATAGAGTATATTATTGCTTTGTTTAAGATGGAAGTCTGTAGTTACTGATGCTGAAGTATAAGCTTTATAGCCTCTGTCCCTACAAAGTATAAACCCACCCCTAGCCCCTCCGGGGAGGGGAATTAGACCTCACCCCAGCCCTTTCCTAAAAACTGGAGAGGGAGTTTCACGATACCGGGCCCAACTCCATAATTCTGCAGTACTGGTCCAACCACCCCTACCCCTCCTTGTCCAAGGAGGGGAGTTCTGTTCTGGCTCCGTCAGCCGTGGCTATCGAACTGTTCCCAGTCCTTGGGTTGAGCGCCTTCTAGTGTTGCGGTGCTGAGCTTGCTCAGCAGCCCGGAGCGGAGCGAGGAGCAGCTTCAATAGACAGCGCGATGCCAAAGGACGAGCCCTTCCGGGCTGGAGAGCACCAAAGCAGGAAATGAAACAAGTTGCTTGTAAGTCTGGAGGATGAACAGTAGCCTAGAAAGTATAACTTAGTTCAAGTCGAAGGAAGCAGCGGCTAAGTAAGTGTAGCCCAAGTATGAAGTATAAAAGACTGGCTCTGCGAGCCAGTCAGGTTATAAACCCGACATTATAATAGGCACGGGCTGCAAACCCGCGGCAGCGGAGTAAAGCCGAGGATCAGCAGTGACTATCAGGTGTAGCTCGTTTCAAGATAGACAAAGCTACTTCTATTAAAGTATACGTTTGCGGCTAAGGAAATCCGCAGCAGGCAAAGTGTGTCTCTCAGGTTAGAAGGAACCTGGGCTGAGCATCTCTCAAATATAATCCTTAAATTAAACCCCTCTAACAATAACCTATTTCACCTTTTACAAAATGTTGAACAAAAAGAACCTCCGCTGCCTGCTGGCGGCGGCTGCCGCCACGGCACTCACTCTGCCAGCCATGGCGCAACAGAATTATACGCAGGACTCTGTAACGATAAAGAAAATCTACGACAACGCCCTCACCAGCTATGAGAGCTACGAGAACCTGCGCTTCCTGACCAAGAACATCGGTGCCCGCCTGAGCGGCTCTCCCCAAGCCGCCGCCGCTGTGGAGTGGAGTCGCCAGGTGATGGAGAAGATGGACCTTGATACAGTATATCTGCAGGAGGTGATGGTGCCGCACTGGGTTCGGGGCGACAAAGAAATCGGGCGGGTGGTCAACTCCAAGCAGGTTGGCTCCGTGGACATGAATATCCTGGCACTGGGAGGCTCTGTGGGCACAGGCAAACAAGGCCTGAGCGCTGAGGTAGTGGAGGTGAAGAGCTTTGAGGAGCTGGAAAAGCTCGGTAAGAAGAAAGTGAAGGGCAAGATCGTGTTCTTCAACCGTCCTTTCGACAACACCCATTTACACACGGGCTCAGCCTACGGCGGTGCTGTAGACCAGCGCGGTGGCGGGCCTGTAGCAGCCGCAAAACTTGGTGCGGTGGGCGTGTTGGTTCGCTCCATGACGAATGATATCCAGGATGTGCCGCATACCGGCAGTACCCGCTACCAGGATGGTGTGGAGAAGGTTCCGGCGGCAGCCATCAGTACCAAGCACGCGGAGCAGTTGAGCAGTTTGCTGAAAGATGATCCGAACCTGAGGTTTTACATGCGCATGACTTCTGAGACGCTGCCGGATGTGCTGTCTTACAACGTGATCGGTGAGATAAAAGGCACAGAGAAGCCCGAAGAGATCATCCTGGTTGGCGGCCATCTGGATTCCTGGGACGTGGGTGAGGGTGCTCACGACGATGGCACAGGTTGTATGCAATCGATAGAGGTGCTTCGCCTGTTCAATGAGCTGGGCATCAAGCCGAAGCGCACCATTCGGGCGGTGCTGTTTATGAACGAGGAGAACGGCCTGCGCGGTGGAGTGAAGTATGCAGAGGTAGCCAAAGCGAAAGGAGAGAAGCACATTGCTGCCATTGAGTCGGATGCCGGGGGCTTTACACCGCGCGGATTCGGACTGGATGGCTCAAAAGAGCAACTACAGGCCGTGCTGGCCTGGAAGCCCCTGCTGGAGCCTTACGGCCTGCACGACATTGCCCCGGGCTACGGCGGCGCTGACATTGGGCCATTGAAAGGGCAGGGCGCTGTAGCTTTGATCGGTTTTAAGCCGGACTCACAGCGTTATTTTGATTACCACCACACCGAGATAGACACGTTTGAGCAGGTAAACCGCCGTGAGATGCAGTTGGGTGCCGCCTCCATGGCTTCGCTGGCATACCTGCTTTCGGAGTATGGCCTTAATGGTGGCACGGCCAAAGTTCAGAAGTAAGAGTAAGGCTAAAGTATGAGCTTTACAGAGGGCCACTTGTATGAGTGGCCCTCTGCGTTTTCGGTCCTGGCTTATACCTTTCCTGGCGCAGATCTTCAGACTTGTGACCCCAATTGCTTGCGCGGGTTTGAAACCCGACTGGCTCGCAGAGTCATGCTTCATACTTCGGCTATACTTGACTAGCCGCTGCTTCCTGCTCTCTACACAGGCTATACTTTCAAACTTCTGCTGATCCTCTAGACCCACAAGCGGCTCCTTTCATTTCCGACTTTGGTGCCCTCCAGGCCGGGAGGCCTCGTCTTCCCGCATCGCGCTGTGTTCCCTCCTGCGCCAAGGCGCTGCCGCTTTCGCGGCACCGGATCTCACAAGGCGCTCAACGGAAAGAATGGGTTCGGTTTTCGATAGCCGCTGCTTAGCAACATGAACCGGAACTCCCTCTCCTGTTTTTAGGAGAGGGCTGGGGAGAGGTGAAATTCCCCTCTTGGGAGTGGCAGGGGTGGGTTTATACTTTGTAGGGACAAGTCGCGACCTGTCCGCGCGATACCGGCGGCTATGCAATTTATACTTTAGCCAACGTATAAGCAGGCTCCCCTTCTTCGTCAAGTCTCGAATCCCGTTGCTTCGTGGGAGAGGGGCAGGGGGACGAACCGGTATTGCAATGCCTTGTTATCTATTCATTCCGCAATTTCCAATCCAGACAATTATCAAAGAATAGCCAATGTACAAAGTATGGCTGAGGGAAAGCATACAAGTATAACCCCACATCAACCTGAAATCCTACGGCAGCAGCAGCGAGCTATCCCCGTAGCTCAGGAAGCGGTAGTCGTGTTCCAGGGCGTGTTGGTATACTTTGCGCCAGTTCTCGCCGATCAGGGCAGAAACCAGTAGCAGCAAAGTACTCTCCGGCTGGTGGAAGTTGGTAACCAAGCCCTGGCACATCCTGAAAGTATAGCCGGGTGCAATAATGATCTGCGTGCTGGCGTGCAGGTGGTTTACATGTTGGTGGTCCATGTACTGCAGCAGGGCCTGCAGTGCCTCCTCCGCTGAGGGCGGGTTTATACTTTCGTAGGCCTGCCATTGGCTTACCTGCAGTTCCTGCACCGGCAGCTCCGGTTGCTGCAGCACCTTGGCGCCCAGCCAGTAGATGCTCTCCAGGCTGCGCATGCTGGTAGTGCCGACAGGTATCACCGGCTCGCCCTGCTGCTTCAGTAACCTTTCAAGTATACTTCTGCTGATGTACACCTGCTCGGCGTGCATCTCGTGCGCCTCCATAGTGTCTGCTTTTACCGGCTTAAAGGTGCCGGCTCCCACATGCAGGGTCAGGTAAGCGGTGTCTATACTTTGTGCTTTCAGCGCTTCCATCACGCGGTCCGTGAAGTGCAGACCGGCGGTTGGGGCGGCCACGGCCCCCTTTTGATTGGCGTAGATGGTCTGGTAGCGGGTATGGTCATCGGGGGTGAGGTCGCGGTTGAGGTATGGGGGCAGCGGCAAACGGCCGCAGCGCTCCAGCACCTCGGCAAAGGTGAGTTCTTCAGGTTCCCACGTGAAACGTATCAGAAAATGGCCTTCCTGCTGCGCCTCACGCTCGGCTCGCAACATGCCTCCCTCAAACTGTAAGGTCACAGGCCCGCTCTTCCAGCGCTTGTTGTTACCCACCAAGCACTTCCAGGTGCTGCCGCCGGTTTGCTGCATGGCCAGCTGCACCTCGCGGTGCGGGGCCACGGGCTCCAGGCAGAAGATTTCCACCAGGCCCCCGGTTTCTTTCTGCATCAGCAGCCTTGCCTGTACCACCCTCGTGTCGTTAAACACCAGCAGCGTGTGCGGTGGCAGCAGTTGCGGCAGGTTAGTGAATGTATGATCTGTGATATGGCCCTTCTTGTAGAGCAGCAGTTTAGACTGGTCGCGCTCCGGCAGCGGAAATTTGGCGATGCGCTCCTCGGGCAACTCGTACACAAAATCCTTTATCGCCAGTTTCTTCGGGTCAGTCATCTAAAAGTTAAGAGTTAAGAGTGATGAGTTAAGAGTTTTCGGTGCATCCTATAAGTATTCACGGCTACCTGCCCTCGTGCTACTTTTCCGCGGTTTCCTGCAGGTCGTCCAGCTCCAGCTCCAGCGCCTTCACCGAGATCTGTATCTCGCGGATGGCCAGCGCCAGGGAGATCAGCATCATCAGCAAACTAAAAGCAAAAACATACTTGCCAGCCTCCCTGTAATCGGCAAACAGCAGAAACATGCAGAGTACGCAGCCAAACATGCTCAGGCTACCGAAAGCCTGCATGTTCCGGATCAGGACCAGGCGCTCGCGCAGGTTCTTTATCTGGCCGTACACCCGCTGGTTGCGGGAGGTGGCGTAGCGGTCTTTCAGGCTGCGGATAAGGGAGGCCAGCCCCAGGAAACGGTTGGTAAAGGCCAGCAGCAGCAGTGAGAGCGCCGGGAACAGCAGGGCGGGCGTGGTCAGGGTGATTTCCATCTGGGATACTACTATCAGAGGCTTTTCAGGAAATCCTCGTCCAGCGGCTCTGTGTCGTCGTCATCTTCCGGGTTATGAGGGGCGTCCCAGTCCACTTCGCTTAAAAGCTCCAGTCCTTCCATAATCAGCTCGTCCAGTTCCTCTTTGGTGCCCGAGTCCAGGGTGAGTTCGAACAGGTGCAGGATCTGCTCGCGCTGTGGGTTGACAAAGATCTCGTGGTACAGGTTATCAAACGAGGCGATGCGCTTCTGCACGATTTTGTCTATTTCGCGGGTATTTTTGGCCTTGATCGCCTCCTGCAGCACCTCCAGCACCTCTTTGCTCTTCTCGTTCTCGGCCAGGCGCAGAAATGCCTTCACAAATGCGATAGCCACGCCCAGGCGCAGGCGCTCAAATCGGTAACTCAGCTGCTCCCTGCTGCTGCCCTGGGAGAACTTCGCCTCCCGCAGGGCACGCTCCAGGTCGGTGTACACGGTGGCGGCCCCTTCCTCAAACACAGGAGGGTTGGGGCTGTCGAAGGCGGTTTCTAGTAGCAGTTCAAAGCTTCTGGCGCTCATGGCAGGTATGGTTTAGCATCTGGAAATAAGACTGCAAAGGTAACAGTTTATACTTTCTTTCACCATGCCTTGTTCGCCCTGTGCAACTAAGCTGTCTGCCTAGCATTGTTGTACCTTATTTCTTAGGATGATAACTATACCTTAATGTGCGCTGATAGTATTTATTTAATTTGGCTGCTACCTTCCAGGCAAAAGGTTTACACCCCTTTGCCTGGAAGGTAGCCGAAAGGCAGGCAGGCAGATTTTTTGATTTTTCAGAGGATGCTGATGGACGGGGCAGGTGTTGTGCTGTGTTATACTTTAATTATTTGTAAGTATAATCATAGTTACGTTTAGTACCTGTTTTTGATTTTTATATATATAGTTATTGTGTTGCTTGCCATACGTGTAATACCTTTATTTGTTGTATAATTCGATTAGAAATGTTTAGGCTTCATATCTTGCGGGTTTTGGAGCCGGAGCGGTTGCACAATGTTGGGGTGCAAGTTGCACCGTTTCTGTGCATCTTCTCACTATGTGAGTCTAGAGTAGCCTGCTTCTCCGGGTGTGGGAAGGGTTGTTAAAGTGCAACAGTGCCTTTAGTAGGCTTAGGAAGGTGGCTTAGAACCGGATTGGACAATTGTAGCCGGGAGGAAGGTGGTGTGTATAAGTGGAGAGTTTTCACCCAGCGGGACTATTTATAATTATAAGTAAGATTATACCTATAACATGTCGATTTGCAGGCGCAAAAAAATAGCACAGGACTACAGCTGCCTATTGCCAGATACGGCAACAGCTTATTACACAAGGAAATTACAGGATAATCACCGCATAAAATTGATATAGTTTTAAACAGGAGCTTATGATAACAACCTCTACCCAAAAACTTTCCCTCTTGTTTGCCATTTGCCTGTTCGGGGTGTTGCAGCTTGCAACATCCCTTGGTGCGTTTGGGCAGGGGAAGAATGATGAAGTGCCGACCTTTACAGTAGACCTGAGGGGGAAGCCAAATGGTGTCTGGAGATCTGATGAAATAATTAGAAACGGGCAGTTGTGCGGTATTACGGATAAAAATGAGAACTGCGTTCAGTTTACCATTATCCTGGATCCGAATGCTGAACAAATGGAGTTCGACATCATCAAAGGACCTGTTCCTTCCGGCTCCATGGGGTACCAAATTGATTGTGGCCCGCAGATGCCGGTGGGGCAGCCTATTTGCGTGGATGTTTCCAAGCCAATCACTTTAACACTATGTATGCCAGGCAAAGCGGGTGGAGTGTTTGAGATCAGGTCTCTTGCATCCTTCACACCACAGGAGGATGTCTCGGTTACAATGGGTTGCTCGGCTACACTCATAGCGCCACTGTCCTTCGGGGAAGGTACTATCCAGTGGAGGGACATCACCTATAACGGCACTTATAATAAATACCTGAGTTTCCCGAATGGAGATACCAGGCCCTTAGTAACACCGGATGCGAATGCGCCGGCTTATGTAGACTATGAGGTTACCGGAACCACCGTTGCGACCAAATGCCCGGGCAGGTTCGCTTCTGATGTGGTGCGCGTATACTTCTACCCGCCGCCAACTGTTACCGTTGGCCCAAATCCTGCCATTATCTGTCCCGGAAGCAGTGGCGTGGTGCTTACGGGCAGTGTAACCGGCGGCGACGGCAACTGGGAGTATATCTGGACAGATCCTGCCGGCAACGTGGTGGGTAATCAGCTCAACTACACCGCCACTACGGTGGGTACTTATAAATTTGAGGTCCGGAACGTGAACTACCCGAACTGCCGCGAATTCTCGGCCACGGTAGATGTTGCCTCGAACCTGGCGGCAAACGCGGGCCCGGACCAACTGGCGTGTTCGCAGAACCCGGTGCAGCTGGCAGGCGCCATAACAGCGGCCACAGGAGGTGTCTGGAGCGGAGGCGGAGGTACTTTCAGCCCAAGCAACACAGCGCTAAACGCGGTCTATACCCCTACGGCAGCTGAGATTGCGGCAGGTTCTGTAAAACTTACGCTGACCTCTACAGGCAACGGCTCGTGTACTGCCATGAAAGATGATGTTCTGATCACGTTCTACCCGATCGATGTGGAACTGACAGGTACCCCCGTTATCTGTAACGGAACCTTGGGTACGATCACGGCAAAAGTAACAGGCGGCAACGGGACCATTTCTTACAAGTGGAGCACCGGCCAAACCACATCCACCATCACGGGCGTTGCTGCCGGCACCTACACCGTTACCGTTACAGACGGGCAGAGCTGCGCCATCACCAAATCATTCACCGTAACCCAGGTAAATGGGCCGACTGACTTTACGGTCAGCGCGACGCAGGAAACCTGTGGCAGAAGCGACGGTAGTGTCACCATCAGCAATGTGCAGGGTGGCACAGCTACGTACAAGTATAGCGCAGACGGCAAGACCTATCAGACAGGCACGACGCTTTCGAACCTGGCTGCCGGCAACTATACCCTTTACGTGATGGATGCCAACGGCTGTACGGTTTCCAAGAGCGTTACCATCACCAACGTGGCCGGGCCAACGGCAGTAACGGCCTCTACGGTGGCGGCCTCCTGCGCCAACAACGACGGCGGCATTACGGTGGGCGCTGTAACCGGCGGTACATCACCATATACTTATTCCATCAACGGCTCTACTTTCCAGAGTTCAACCAGCTTCACGGGGCTGGCTTCCGGTGCCTACACGGTAACGGCAAAGGATGCCAACGGCTGTATCATCACTACTTCAGCCTCGGTAGCTAAAAGAATACTCACAAACTTCACGGCAACTGCGGCCTCTTCTACCTGCGGGGCCAGTAACGCAAGTATAACCGTAAGTAATGTGCAAGGTGGTATCGCTCCTTTTCAATATAGCAAGGATGGGGTGAGTTTTCAGGACAATGCCACGCTTACAGGCCTGGCTGCCGGAATATACAGGGTAACAGTGAAAGACGCAAGAGGCTGTATTCTGACCAAATCGGTAACGGTAGGCAACATTGCCGGACCGACAGACCTGACAGCGACTGCCAAAGCCTCTACCTGCGGCGACAGTAACGCTGAAATTACGGTAACAGGTGTAACGGGCGGTACGGGTACTTATACTTATAGTATAGACGGTGCCACCTTCAGTGCTTCATCCAGCTTTACAGGGCTGGCTGCCGGCAACTATACCGTTTATGTAAAAGACGGCAACGGCTGTATTTACTCGGAAGCGGTTGCCCTGACCAACATTGCAGGCCCAGACTTTACAGCTACGGCCCAGTCTTCTACCTGTGGCGCCAGCAACGGCCGCATCAGCATTGGCGGGGTAACTGGCGGAATCTCTCCTTATAAGTATAGCAAGGATGGGGCTACCTTCCAGGATGCAGCTACCTTTACAGGTCTAGCGGCAGGCACGTACAACATCACGGTGAAGGATGCCAACGGTTGCTTCCTGGTGAAGTCTGTAACGGTAACGGATATTGCAGGGCCAAGCGATTTCGCCTTGGCAGCTAAGTCCTCTACCTGCGGGGCCAGCAACGGCAGCATTACCGTAGGTGCCGTAACAGGCGGAACATCAACTTATACTTATAGTATAGACGGCAGTAACTTCCAGTCCTCGGCTACCTTCGGGAACCTGCTTGCAGGGGAGTATACCATCACGGTGAGGGATCGTAACCTGTGCGTGATCGCTAAGAAAATCACCGTTACCGATGTGGCTGGCCCGACAAATTTGGCGGCTTCTTCTAAGTCGTCTACCTGCGGCGGCAGCAACGGCGAATTAACCGTAACAGGCGTAACAGGCGGCACAGCTCCATATACGTATAGCAAGGATGGCACGAACTTCCAGGCCTCCGCTACGCTCACCGGTTTTGTGGCTGGCACGCATACGGTCTACGCCAAGGATGCCAACGGATGTGTGGTGTCAGGTTCCTTTACAGTTGCCAACATTGCTGGTCCTACGGCAGTGGCGGCTACCTCGCTGCCTGCCGGTTGCGCCAACAACGACGGTAGCATTACCGTGGGCACCGTAACCGGTGGCACGGCCACTTATACTTACTCCATCAACGGGACCAGCTTCCAGAGCTCGAAAACCTTCTCTGGCCTGGCTTCAGGAACCTATACGGTCACGGCGAAAGACGCCAACGGCTGTATCATTACCAGGTCTATATCAGTAGGAAAGACAGCTCCGACCAACTTTGCAGCTACAACTGAACCTTCCACCTGTGGTAGCAACAATGGCACCATCACCGTGGGCGCAGTTACAGGTGGCGTATCGCCTTATACCTATAGCAAGGATGGCGCAAACTTCCAGGCATCTGCTACACTGACAGGCTTTGTGGCGGGCACGCACACCATCACGGTGAAGGATGCCAAGGGCTGTACCTTCTCCAAATCGATCACGGTAACGGATGTAGCAGGCCCTTCGGATCTGGCAATTGCTGCCACGGCCTCTACTTGTGGCAACAGCAACGGTCAGTTTACCGTGAGTGGCGTAACGGGAGGAACTTTGCCTTATACCTATAGTATAGACGGCTCAACCTTCCAGACTTCCGACACGTTTACGGCCCTTGCTGAGGGCTCTTACACGGTTACCGTAAAAGACGCCAACGGCTGTACCTACGCTGAAACAGTGGCGGTAAGCAACATAGAAGGTCCATCGTTCACACTTTCAGCCAAAGCCTCCACCTGCGGGGCCAGCAACGGAACGGTAACCGTAAACAGCCCGACTGGCGGCACGGCACCTTATACCTACAGCAAAGACGGCACGACTTTCCAGACCTCAGCTACATTCACAGGGCTGGCAGCAGGGGAGTATACCATCACCGTAAAAGATGCCAACGATTGCGTGCTGCCTCAAACAATAGAAGTGACAGACATCCCGGGCCCAAGCGACCTGGCCCTGTCGAGCACGGCTTCTACCTGCGGCGACCCTAATGGGGTGATCAGCATCAGCGGCGTAACCGGAGGTACGGCACCTTATACTTATAGTATCGATGGCACCAACTTCCAGGGCTCCCAGACATTCGGGGCAGTGCTGGCAGGGGAGTATACCGTAACGGTGAAAGACGTGAACGGCTGTATTTTCACCAAAGAGATCGTGGTAGGCAACGTGGCCGGACCAACCGGTATCACAGCAACTACCACTTCCTCCACCTGTGGCAGCAACAATGGCGAAATTAGAGTAACGGGTGTAACGGGCGGTACAGGTGCTTATACCTACAGCAAGGATGGCGTAAACTTCCAGGCATCTGCCACACTTACCGGTTTTGTAGCCGGCACGCACACGATCTACGCCAAAGATGCCAACGGCTGTACAGTGGCCAAAGCCTTTACGGTGTCAGACATTGCCGGACCTTCTGCCGTGGCGGCTACCTCGCAGCCAGCCAGTTGCCAGGATAACGATGGCAGCATCACGGTGAGCAAGGTAACAGGCGGCACAACGGATTATACTTACTCCATCAACGGCACTACTTTCCAGAGCTCAGCCAACTTTACCGGGCTGGCCTCCGGAACATACACGGTTACGGCGAAAGACGCCAACGGCTGTATCATCACTACTTCTGTAAAAGTAAACCTAAACGTACCCACCGCCTTTGCCAACTCTTCGGTAGCAGCCACCTGCGGCCGCCCGGACGGGCAACTGACGATAGGAACGGTAACTGGCGGCACGGCTCCATACAAGTATAGTATAAACGGGGCGCCGTTCCAGACAGCAGCTACCTTCACAGGACTTTTGGCCGGTTCTTACGAGATCACAGTGCAGGATGCCAACGGCTGTGTGTTTACAGACTCGGTGGGCGTGAGTAACCTCAATGGACCAGCTTTCGGTACAACGGTCGCCGCAACAACCTGCGGCGCTGCGAACGGAAGTATAAAAATCAGCAACACCACAGGGGGCGTGGCGCCTTATACCTATAGTATAGATGGCGTGAACTTCCAATCAGCAACTACTTTTGAAGGCCTGCTGGCCGGTACCTACACCGTTACTGCGAAAGATGCCAAGGGTTGCTTTGGCACCAGCCAGGTAGTAGTGGAAGACATTGCCGGACCAAGCGACTTTATGCTGACCGCTACCTCCTCTACTTGTGGTGCGAGCAACGCGACCATTACCGTAAGCGATGTGGCAGGCGGAACATCAACTTATACCTATAGTATAGACGGGAAGAACTTCCAGTCTGCTGCTACTTTCGCTAACCTTGCAGCCGGCGAGTATACCGTAACGGTGAAAGACGCGAATGGCTGTACCATCAGCAAAGCGATTGAACTGAACGACATCCCTGGCCCAAGCGAGCTGCTGCTGACTTCCACTGCTTCTACCTGCGGTGAGAGCAACGGTAAAATTGAGGTGAGCGGCGTAACGGGCGGCACGGCTTCCTATACCTTCTCCATCGACGGCAATACCTTCCAGCAGGGAGCGGTCTTTGCCGGAGTAGCAGCCGGCGAGTATACCGTAACGGTGAAAGACGCTAACGGCTGTACGCTGTCCAAGAAGATTGTAGTGGAGAACACCGGTGGGCCAACGGGCTTCCTGGCGAGCGCCACTTCCTCTACCTGTGGCGCGGCCAACGGTAAACTGGCGGTGACAGAAGTGACGGGCGGTGTGGGACCTTATGCATATAGTATAGATGGCGTGAATTTCCAGGAAGGGCTGGTGTTTGAGAACCTGCTGGCCGGAGAGCACACGATCACCGTGAAGGATAAGAATGGCTGTACCTTCGCCAAAACCTTTACGGTAGGAGATATTGCCGGCCCTACGGCGGTTGCCGCTACTGCGCTTCCGGCCAGCTGCCAGAACAACGACGGCAGCATCATGGTGGGAGCGGTAACGGGCGGAACGTCCGAGTACACTTATTCCATCGATGGTAGAAACTTCCAGACGTCAACTACCTTCAGCGGCCTGGCTTCGGGAGATTACACGGTAACAGTGAAAGACAAGAATGGCTGTACTTTTACCACAAGTATAAAAGTGAACCAGAACGTACCAACTGATTTTGCCAGCACCACCGTAGCCTCTACCTGCAGCGATAGCAATGCCAGTATTACGGTAGGCGCTGTAACCGGCGGCACGGCTCCTTATAAGTATAGCCTGAACGGCGGCAGCTTCCAGGCCTCGACTACATTTGGCAACCTGGCAGCGGGCACTTACAACATCACCGTACGGGATGACAATGGCTGTACCTTCAGCAAAGAGGTAAAGGTGGAAGACATCGCCGGACCATCGGCTCTCGCTTTAACCGGAAAGGCCTCTACCTGCGGCAGCCCGAACGCTTCTATCACCGTGAACGGTGTGACGGGCGGCACGGCTCCTTATACCTTCAGCCTTAACAACTCAGCCTTCCAGGGCAGCACCAGCTTCGGCTCGCTGCCTGCCGGAGCGTATGAGCTAACGGTGAAGGATGCCAACGGCTGTACCTTTACCCAGGCCATTACGCTGGAGAACATCCCGGGTCCATCTGCTTTTACTGCCTCAACTTCAGCCTCGAGCTGCGGCCGGGCAAACGGAAGTGTAACCGTGGATGCCGTAACCGGCGGAACCGCGCCTTATACCTACAGTGCAGACGGAGAGAACTTCCAGGAAGCTGCCACCCTGGCAGGACTGTTGGCCGGAGAGCATACCATCATCGTGAAAGATCAGAATGGTTGTGTGGTGGAGATGAAAGTAGTAGTAGAGGATGTGGCGGGCCCGTCCGGGTTGGAGTTGGCAAGCACCGCCGCTACGTGCGGCGATCGCAATGGCAGCATTACGGTAGGCAAGGTTACGGGCGGCACGGCTCCATACAAGTATAGTATGGATGGGGCGAGCTTCCGGAACGAGCTTACTTTTGAAGGAGTGCTGGCCGGCGAGTATACGATCACGGTGGAGGACGCCAAGGGCTGTAGGTTCTCTGCAAGTATAAGAGTAGACAACATCGGCGGGCCTACCGACTTTGTAGCTACAGCCAAAGCAACTACCTGTGGTGCCAGCAACGGCGAGTTAAACATAAGCAACGTGAGCGGCGGTGCCGGCTCCTATGCTTATAGTATAGATGGCGCAAACTTCCAGGCTTCGGCCACTTTTGTGGGCTTGGCTGCCGGTTCCCACACCATCACGGTAAAAGACGCCAACGGCTGTACGTTTACCAAAGCGGTGGAAGTAACGAACATTGCCGGACCTAGCGCTATAACGGCAGCTACCAAAGCGGCCAGCTGTGCCGACAATGACGGCAGCATTACGGTAACCCGCGTAACCGGCGGTACCTCAGCCTATACTTACGCTATCGACGGGAAGAACTTCCAAAGTGCGGCCAGCTTTACAGGCCTTGCTTCCGGAGAGTATACCATCACGGTAAAAGATGCCAACGGCTGCGAGTTCTCCGACAAAGTGAAGGTGAGTAAGGATGGCCCGGCAAGCTTTGCCAGCTCCACTGCCGCTTCTACCTGCGGTGCCGAAAACGGCCGCATCTCGGTTGTGTCTGTGGAGGGGGGCGCGGTGCCTTACACCTATAGTATAAACGGCGGCAGTTTCCAGAACTCAGCGGTCTTCACCTCGCTTCTGGCCGGCTCCCACACCATTACGGTAAAAGACGCCAACGGCTGTACCTATACCCAGGAGGTGGAAGTAAGCAACATGGAGGGTCCTTCAGACCTGACGGCCTCCGCTACCACCACCACCTGTGGCAACAGCAACGGCCAGATCAGCATCTCGGAGGTAACCGGCGGAACAGCGCCTTATACCTATAGTGTGGATGGCGTGAACTTCCAGGCTTCTGCCACCATCACAGGACTTGCCGCCGGCGAGTACCAGGTGACGGTAAAAGACGCCAACGGCTGTATCGTAGTAAAAGCAGTAACGATCACGAACCAGTCAGGTCCGGAAGGATTTACGGTGACAGGCAAAGCCGCTACCTGCGGCGGCGCTAATGGCCAGGCTACGGTAAGTGCCGTGGTCGGTGGCAAGGCTCCTTATACCTACAGCAAGGATGGCACGAGCTTCCAGCCGGAGCCTACGCTGACGGGACTAGTTGCCGGCACGCATACCATCACGGTAAAAGATGCCAACGGCTGTACCTTCTCCAAGCAAATAGTTATCGAGAACATTGCCGGACCTGCCAACTATGACCTGGCTACTGTGGCTACTACCTGCGGCGCTGCCAACGGTTCTATCACGGCAAGCAACGTAACGGGTGGCACGGCTCCTTATACCTACGCCCTGAACGAAGGCAACTTCCAGGCTGCGGCTACCTTTGCAGACGTAGCGGCCGGCGAGCATACCATCCGGGTGAAAGACGCCAACGGCTGTATCCTGGAGAAGAAAGTGGTAGTAACGGATATTGCTGGTCCTTCTGAGATCGTGGCCGCTACTACACCCACTGCCTGCACAGCCAACAACGGTACTATTACCGTGAGCGGCGTAACCGGTGGCAAAGCGCCTTATACGTACTCCCTCGACGGTAAAGCTTACCAGGCTACGGCGACCTTTGGTGCGCTGGCGGCAGGAGAGTACGATGTATTTGTGAAGGATGCTAACGGCTGCAGCGCCACGGTGATAGTAACGGTAGGCCTGAAAGGTCCGAAAGAGGCTTCCCTGGCTGCCAAAGATGCTACCTGCGGAGAGCAGAACGGCTCGATCACGGTTACTGCTGTGAAGGAGGGGACCAAACCGCTGGCTTATAGTATAGACGGCAAAAGCTTCCAGACTTCGGCTACTTTTGGCAACTTGGCGGCGGGTGTGTATACCATCACCATCAAGGATGCTGAGGGATGTGTGCTGGAGGTAACCCAGCAGGTAAGCAACAGCGGAGCCGCCACCTTCACGGCAACAGGCACCAATGCCAGCTGTGGCGCTGCCAATGGCCGCGTCATCATCAGCAATGTGAGCGGAGGCGTGAACCCTTATACCTACAGCATAGACGGTACCACCTTCCAGAACGCACCGGAGTTTACCGGCCTGGCCGGAGGAGTATACCAGGTAGCGGTGAAAGATGCTGCCGGCTGCATGAACTTCGAGGCTGTGACCATCAGCAACACGCCTCCTATCACGGACCTGAAAGCGACCGTAGCAGCCCCAACCTGCGACCAACCAACTGGCCAGGTAACGATCAGCGAAGTAATCGGCGGTACGGCTCCTTATACTTATTCGTTAGATGGTACCAACTTCACAGCTTCTGCCACACTGGCTGATGTAGCGCCAGGCACCTATACTTTAACGGTGAAAGACGCGGCGGGCTGTACTTATAGTATAGAAGTACAGGTAGCCGAGGGCGTGAGCAGCAAGCTGGATTATGTGCATCACCTGGCCTGCTCCGGCGGCAACACCGGCGAGATCGCTTTAGCTGCAACAGGCGCCGATGCGCAGACCCAATACAGTATCGACGGCGGCAAGACCTTCCAGAAGAGTCCGGTGTTCAAGAGCCTGGCCAAAGGCACCTACCAACTCATGACCAAATTCTCCGAAGCGTGCATTATTAACGTGGGCACTGTGGAGGTGAAGGAGGCAGAAGAGATGATGGTAGAGGTTACCGCACTCACCAAAGCGGTAGGTTTCGAGAAAACAGGCAGTGCGGCCGTAACGAAGATTACCGGCGGGGTGGGGCCTTACACGTACTCGCTGGATGGCGGCAGCTTCTCTTCCGACTCTGTATTCACCAACCTGAGCGCCCGTGAGTACACTGTGACCGTGAAAGACAGCAGAGGCTGCTTACAGACCGAAACCTTTGTGATCGAGGGCCTCGGCGACATCGACATCCCGAACGGCTTTACGCCAAACGGCGATGGACTGAACGATACCTGGGTGCTCAAGAACCTGCCGAATCTGTATCCGGACAACCAGGTGACGGTGTACAACCGCTGGGGTAGCGAGGTGTTCTCGTCGAAAGGGTATAAGCGCCCTTGGGATGGCACCTACAAGGGCAAGCGCCTGCCGGATGGTACTTACTACTGCATCATCGAGTTCGGCGACGGAACGGCCCCAATCAAAACATCAGTGACCATTATGCGCTAATTGCCCATTTACCAAACAAGACGTGTTATGAAAAATTACCTTCTCATATTTTGCTTTCTGCTCGTTGGTTCGGTAGCTGTGGCGCAGCAGAAGGCGCTGTACAGCCAGTACATGACCAATTACTTTCTCCTGAACCCGGCCGTGGCCGGGGTGGAGAAGGACTGGAACATAAAAGCCGGCTACCGCAACCAATGGACAGGTTTTGACGGAGCACCCCAGACCTTTTACCTGAGCGCCGAGACAGCCCTGTTTAAGCGCAGCATTGGCCGTAGGGCCAAACCTTACCACGGTGCTGGCGGCTACATCTACAAAGACCAGACGGGGCCGATCTCACAGACGGGTTTGCTGCTCTCTTACGCCTACCACGTGCCCATTAACAAGAGCATCTACCTCTCGTCGGGCGTATTTGCAGGAGTGCAGCAGTATAAGTTTGATGAGAACAAGATCCACCTGGCGGATGGCTCAAATGAGCGCGACCCGGTAACGCAGCAGGGAAGTATAAATGCCTTTATGCCCGACCTGAGTGTGGGCACTTACCTGCATTCGGAGGAGTTTTTTGTGGGAGCCTCATTGTTTCAGGCGCTGGGCAACAAGATCAATAAGAACAAGGAGATCGAGGACCCGGCCCGCCTCTCGCGCCACCTGTTCGTCTCGGGCGGGTATCACTTTGATGTGAACCGTGAGATCACTGTAACGCCCTCGGTGCTGCTCAAGTACGTGAGCCCGGCCCCGATTCAGGCCGACATCAACGTGCGCGGCGAGTACCACTTTACCAAGCGCCGCAAAACCGTATACGATGACATGGTGTGGGCCGGTATTTCCTACAGAACGCAGGATGCCGTGGTGGGTCTGATCGGGGTGCAGTTTAAGGAGCAATACCGCCTCAGCTATACCTATGACATCACCGTATCGCCCATGCGCCACCACAGCGCCGGCTCGCATGAGATTGTGCTTGGGTTCAGGATGCCGTAACAGGAGCTTGAAAGTATAAACAGGAATGGCCGGGGTATTTGCTCCGGCCATTCCTGTTTATACTTTGGCTATACTTTATACTTGTTGATTTATACTTGCTGCTCCTATAGCCTCCCTTGTGCAAGCGTCCGCTTGTGCCTTTTTATACTTTACACTTTAGCTATACTTTGCCCATACTTCCGCTGGCGCGGGCTTGCAGCCCGTGTCTTTATATAGATCATACGTGCTTTGGCTATACTTCCATAGCCGCTGCTTCCCGCAGTATGACACAAGCTATCCTTGCTAGCTGCTGCTGATCCACGGCTTAATAACCTGCTCTTTTCATCTCTGGCTTTGATGCTCTCCAGCCCGAGAGGGCTCGTCCTTTGGCATCGCGCGGTGTACATTTCCTTTGCTACCCTTCGGTCGCAATGCCGCCAAGGCGGCACCGGAAATCTACAAGGCGCTCAACCCAAGGACTGGGATCAGAATCGATAGCCACCGCTACTTGTCATCTCGAACGTAGTGAGAGATCTATATGGAATTCCGGATAGATCTCTCACAGCTACGCTGGCTCTCCTCGGCTCCCGCCTCAAGAGTACTCGAGATGACAGGGAAAGGAGTAAGTATAGCTCCCTCTCCTGTTCTTAGGGGAGGGCTGGGGTGGGGTGAAATTCCCCTCCTCGGAGGGGCTAGGGGTGGGTTTCATACTTTGTAGTCCTGCTGTTCCGGATTTGTAATCCGGAACGCTGTTACCTGCGGATTTGCAATCCGCTTTTCTGTCCGTAGCTACTGCCTTTGCTATGGCGGATTACAAATCCGCGGCTAAGCTGCCTTCGGATTGCAAATTAGGAGTGTTCGGAAGTTGTTTACGTTTTCATATTGGCAAAGACAATCTCTGGTTTTCCTCCTGCTATGACGATAAGCAAGGCCGTGATACGTTCATCAAGCTCCATGGCAAATCTTCTTTTGGCGGTTTTGTATCCCAGCTCATTTACTTTCCTGTAGACCAACAGCATCATGGCCAGTATCAGCGTCATGTAAAGGATGATTTTGATACCGTTGAGGCTGACCGTGAGCAGATGGGAGAGGTTGAGCTCCTGCTTGAGAAAGCGGAAGAAGACCTCTATGTCCCAGCGCCTGCGGTAGAGCCTGGCAATGGCCTTAGCCGATACGTCAAAGCGGTTGGTGAGCAAGGGAATCACTTTGCCTTTGTCGGTCACAGCTTTGATGAGGCGAAAAGGCACCTCGACCTGCTTGCCATGGGAGTAGAGCCAACACAACTCATCGCTGAGGATGCGCACGTTGCCTACCCGCTCTCCAGCCGCCGTCGAGAAACAAGTGCCGGTTTGGCAGCGGGCATTCTTCTTGAGCCGGGTGATAAACCAAAGCTGCTTTGCATCTATCCGGCAAAAGCTCCTGCGCTGCTGCACGCCCCTGTCGAAGACAACCACGTTGTCCTCGGCTGCTACCTGGCCCAGGATAAGCCTGGCAATGGTCTTGTCCTCGCTCAACTCGGATTGTTTGGAAAACAGCTCCACGGAGGAGGGAAACAGGTCCTGCAGGGCCAGCGTGTACTTGATCTGTTTTTTGCCGTCCTTCTTGCGCCCCACACGCATACCGGCCTCCAATTTGTTGGCCTGCTCGCAAACCATGGTCGAGTCAACCCGGGTAATGGAGTGGCCTGCTGCCTGCTGCTCCCCGTAGTGGCGCGAGAAGAGGTGATAGACCTGCTGATAGGCCTGCTCAAAAAAGCTCACTGGCATGGTGGCCAGCCTGTCGGAGAGGGAGCTGTGGCTGATCTGGGAAGAGGCATCGAGCTTGGCAAACGCCCGGAACTTGGCTGTGTTGAAATAATCTGCTAGGCTCCGCTGCCCTATTCTCTCATCACTTATCAGACCGTAGAGCAGCAGGTAAAACATGCTGCGCCCATACAACTTATGCACCTTGTAATCAACTCTCGTCTGATGGGCAAGAGCAGAAAAGCTCTCCTCGGGAATATACTGCAGTAAGGATTCCACACTTACTTTGGTAGAGGATATAATAGCGGCCATAACTTTTATGCATTATCCTTTCTTTTACGATTCCATAACTCTTCCGAACACTCCTAATTGCAAATCCGAAAGAGCAGGAATGGGTGGGTTCCATACTTTGTAGGGACAGGTCGCGACCTGTCCGCGCAATACCAACAGAAACGGAGTTCATACTTTAACAGAAGTATGACAGGCTCCCCTCCTTGGACAAGGAGGGGTAGGGGTGGTTGGGCCCATTACCCCAAAACAAAAAATGCCTCTCTCCTAAAACAAGGAGAGGGGCATTTTTGCGGTTGCTAAACTTCCTTAGTGTGCCGCTTCCTCGGCGCGGGCGGAGCTGCCGCTGATGATCTGGCCAAAGAAGATGCTGTTGAGGAACAGCTTGTTGGTACCATACCAGAAGGCCCGGAAGTTCGGGTTATCCGGCATCGCGATCACCTTGCCGGCACCCACGGTTGACACATCCACAGCAGCAGTATTTTTTATCCGCTGCAGGTTTGGCTTGGAGATGTAGCCTGCCATCAGCGGCTCCGAGGTGTACATCACCGGGTTAGCGTAAGGGCTCTTGGAGCGTTCCATAAACAGGGTATTGCTGCGGAAGATCGGCAGCCTCGCATCGGTATAGCCGTAGGCCAGCGGGTGCGTCAGGTCTAGCTTCGTCTCAAAAATAGCCCCTCCGATGACGTGTGCGCCTTCCGCATTTTCCAGGTCAGCATAGGCTCTTTGGGCAATGGTATCGGGTTCTGCTTTCTTGAAGGTAATGTTACCGATGCCGTTGTCGGCGAGCCACTTGGCTGCGCCGCCCATACCTACCACTGTGCCTCCCTGCTGCACCCAGGCACGCAGTTTATCCTTGGAGATGTTGTTGTAGGAGCCTTCTGCCATCACCAGCACGTTATACTTGTTCAGGTCAGTCCGGTTAAAGTCATTGGTTTTTACAAGTGCAGGGCGCATCCCGAAGCGGTCGTCCATCAGGTGCCAGGCCTCACCGGCGTCGTAGCTGTTCACCCCGTCGCCAATCAGCATCATGATCTTGGGTTGCTCCAGGCTGCGCACCATCGGGCTGCCCAGTTTTATACCTTGCGGCGTGAAGCCGGTGTTCATGGCGTATACCTGTAGGGCGTTTTGCTGGGCTAACTCCTGTAGTACCTGGTGCAGTTGATCGGCATTTATATTTTGTCCCGCTACAGGTATCAGGATGGTGCCATAGTCGAACTGCTTACCGTCAGTGGCGGTAAATTTATCAGTGGCCACGCGGGCGCTGATGCCGCGGTCCATGAGCTGGTTCAGCGCGCGGGGAGCGTAGTAGCCGTGCCACTCAAAGGCATAGGCGTAGTCGCTTTTGCCGCCTATCACTTCGCCTGTCGGTAAACGTAGCTCTTCTACCTTCTGGCCCAGCTGGCTCTTCTTAAAGTTGCGGGAAGAGAGGGCCGCGTGTTCCAGGTCGAAAGCGAGCGGGAAGGTCCAGGCAGAGATGTCGTAGAACAGGCTGTCCTTAAACGTCGTTCGTTTCTCGAACATCGCCTCGATGAGCTTATACTGCGGCTGCTCCGTGGGCACAATGTAAGCGTTCTCCGGCGTGTATTCTACATCATTGATCTTAAAGCTTTCCTTCGGACGGTACACGGCAATCTGGTGCTGTCGGATGATCTCGGCCAGGTGATAGGCGCGGGCCTTGTCCATCTCCGAGCCAAAAACATAGGCCTTCGTGCTGGCTTTCTTCGCATCGCTCAGGGCGTCTTTGTAGAAATCGCGCTGGTGTACCAGCAGCTCCTCGCGCATGGCCTGCGCTGCCTCTAAGGTGGAGAGGGTGGTGGTAAACTGGTTGCGGATAGTGAAAGGGAAGGTCAGTACACCGTTTACGCTCTCCTGGGCGTGTCCGCGGGAGCTGGCCTGTTCGAAAAGTATACCCACTGCTCCGTGGATATCCGGGTACGTAGAGCCCTTGCCGAAGTAGAAGTCGTCGAAGCTTTCCTCGGTATAATAAAAAGAGCCGATCTTATCTAAAGCCTTGGCGTGGTAGGTGCCTATTTTCTGCGTGAGCTTATAGTTGCTCTCCGGGGTGAGCGGGTTGTTACGGCTTGGAATGCCGGGTTGAAAGAAGAACGTAGAGTTGGTGCCCATTTCGTGGTGGTCGGTCAGCACGTTCGGCTTCCACTCGTGGAACTTGGCCAGCCTGCCCCTGGACTCCGGGTGCTGCAGCGGCAACCAGTCGCGGTTCAGGTCGAACCAGTAGTGGTTGGTACGGCCACGGGGCCAGGCCTCACTAAACTCGGCGCTGTTGGGGTCGGTTACCAGGTTTTTGCTGCGGTGCGAGTTTACCCAGCTGGCAAAGCGGTTCATGCCGTCCGGGTTAATGGAAGGGTCGATGAGGATAATGGTCTCGTCCAATAGCTTCTCGATCTCTGGTCCCTGTGCGGCGGCCAGGTGGTACACGGCCAGCAGCGAGGCATTGCTGCCACTCGGTTCGTTGCCGTGCACGCTATAGCCCATCCATACCACCGCTGGCATGTCCTTTATGTTCAAGCTGCCGGACTTTTCCGGGTCTGTCAGCTGGCGGTGCTGCTCCTTTATTTTCTCAAGGTTCTGGTGGTTCTTGGGCGAGGTGATGGTAAGCAGGTACAGTGGCCGATTCTCGTGGGTGCGGCCATACTCTGTGATGCTGATGCGGTCCGAGAGGCTGGCCATCTGGCGCATGAACATCACCAGCTGGTCGTGGCTGGCATGCCACTCGCCCACATTATAGCCCAGGATGTCTTTAGGTGTGGGAATACTGCTGTTGTACGAGGCCGCAGCAGGCAGGTAGTAGGAGAGTGGAGTTTCAGCCTGCTGTGCCACTGCCACCGGGCCAAGCCCCAGCATGGCTGCCACAGCAAGTACGCGTAGGTTTTTCATGAGTAAGGGTGAAGTATAAGGTTAGATGTTTGGTTATACCTGCAATTTCCTGTTTTACGGAGCTTTTTGCAAGTATAAAAAGCCCTGAATTGGTGCAGCAGCTTTAGGTTTAGCGACACGCTAAATAGTACAAGGCCTTTGTGGTGCTGTAGGTTCTGTTGTAGTTATATTTCGCTTGTTAAAGTATTGACTACCAATAATAAGTGTGATTCCGGTCTTTCCTGTTTGCCCTTTCCATACTTTCTTTCACCCTTCTACGGAGTAGTTATACTTCTAAAAGTTGCCGCTGCCAGAGCGCAAAAGCTACAGCATGCCTCCGGTATAGTTCAGTATAAGATCATATTCCGTGCTCCCTGGGTTGAAAAATATAAATGAAACTGGATGAAATTCCAATGCAATTTTCAGGTGGCCATTTATTCAACTACAAGGCTGTGGTGTGCAAAACACCCTATGCAATTAAACTTCAGGAGATTGTAGCCTTATAAATATGTGCAATTTTAATACTTTATATATAATTTATGTAATAAATAGTAGGTTTTAGCTGCAACAAAATATAGAAGGTAAGGTATAAGTTCTTTAAATAGTAAAATAAACTATAGAAATAGGACATGTATGACTGCTGACTCTGCCTTTCACTACAAGCGCGGGGCTCCTTGAGGCTCCAGCTGACGTGAAGTAGCCCTTAGGAACATTCTTTTTACGCGCTCCTTCAGCCTTACGACATCGGTTAATGTGATTTAACCCACCTGCAATAGGGTTTTAGCTATTAAAAATAGCTGTTAAACCTATTGCCCAGCCATGTTTTGCCCTACTGTAAAGTATCCGAGCTTTCGATCCACCTGACCATTTAATCAACCAAGGCCAAAGCGACACAGCCTTAAACCCACGCATTATCCCCTAAATTTATGAAACAACGTTTTACTCACTTGATTGCGCAGGCATCTCAGGCCCGGCGTGTGCTCATCTCATCCTTGGCAGTAGTCGCGATATTGGCTGCTGCTGTTTATGTTTATGCCGCTGTAGGTGTGTCTGTAACTGGCGGAGGAACTTTCCCTATTTCGGCTGACTTGGCGGCTGATGCAACGCAGTCTACGCCTGGTTATACATCGGTGGGAACTATCACTATCACAGAGCAACTGGCCGATGATATCTCATCCACGGGAAATATAATCATTACTCCTCCGTCAGGATGGAGATTTCAAGTATCTCAGGTACTAGTAAGTGCTGGCGCGGCTCCTGGTGAAAACAGAGGAAATGTAAGAATTGCTGCTGGGCCAGCTACTGTTGCTGAAAATGGCTTACAGATTACTATACCAATTACAAATCATACAACAGATAGGTTTGAACAAATTTCAATAACTGGTATAGCTGTACAGGCCTTAAATGGTAGCAACATACCTGGTACAGGAAGCATCTCCATCGGAGTGGCTAATGGTGCGGCAGTTAGTGGCTTACCCACTACTTTAAGCAAGGCCCTGTCTCAAAGACCAGGTGCCATTAGGGGTTTAGCCTTCAGACAAGAGCCCTCTACAGCTGACGTTGGTGCAGCCATATCGCCAGCGCCTAGTGCAGCTGTAGTAGATCAGTTTGGCAACACTGTCACAAGCATCAATACTGGCTCCATTGGTCTGGCACTTAGAGGTACTCCTACCTCAGCGCTAATAGATCCTTCCTCTGGTGCCACAGCTTCTCTTGTAAATGGAGTAGCTGTTTTTAACAACATCAGAATAGATGAGGGGGGGGATTTTCAGTTGCTTGCTACTTACTCTGGAAACTCTAGTGCGCAGGCTACAAGTAACACCTTCACAGTAAATAATCTCACCCCAACCGTTTCAAGTGCACTGCCATGTATAACGGTAGGTGATGGGCAAAATACGGTAGATGTTACAGGAACAGGTTTCGTGCGAGGCTCTGTGGTTAGAATAAATGGGGCTAGTAGAGTTACGACTTTTGTGAGTTCCACATCTATTTCGGCTACTTTACTCCCTGAAGATATCAATACCGCACAGACGCTCAAGTTAACTGTTTTTAACCCAACACCAGCCGGCGGCTCCTCAAATGAGGTAGATTTCGTAATCCATCCAATTTATCAGGCAGGGGAAATAGCAGGCGATACGGAGGTTTGTGAAGGTGCACAGGAAGTAATTTATTCTGTTGAGAATATAGCGGGCGCGACCTTTAACTGGCAGGTTGGCCCTGGTGCGACCATAGTTTCTGGTGGAACAACCAATACCATTGAAGTTAGGTTTGTTGGCAATTCAACCCCTACGGTGAACATCTCTGTGCAGGCCTTAAATGCCTGTGGAGTTGCAGGCCCAGTTTCTGATATAGATGTTGCCGTGACACCATACCCTACAGGTATAAGCGCAGGTCCAGCAGAAGGAATATTTTTCTGTACAGGTGAATCAGCCACACTAGGCTCTGGAGAACCGGCTGTTACTGGCTATACTTATTTGTGGTCACCAGCAGCGGGCTTGTCCGATCCAACGGTTCCAAACCCAACCATTACCCTAACAAATACAGGAACCACCGCCGAGTTTTATACTTATACCTTAACAGTAACAAATGGCGAGGCCGAGTGTGCCGTGACTGACCAGATAACTGTAACAGTTTATCCAGCACTGATCATAGCAGCTGATGATGTAGATCCGGTTTGCGTTGGCGGCAGTATTGAATTAAGAGTAACAGGAGACCCAAGCTATACTTACGCCTGGACCGGTCCTGATGGGTTCACCTCTTCAGAGCAAAACCCTGTTATTCCCAATGCCACAGAAGATAATGAAGGTACTTACACTGTAGTGGTTACAAACCAGCAAGGCTGCCAGGCTACAGCAGAAGTGGAGGTTGACATAGCACCACTGCCCACTGCCAGTGCTGGTCAGGATCAACGCCTGTGTACGCAAGGTGCTTCTACCTCATTTACAGTAACAGGTACACCATCTGCCGGCGCGGTTGGTGTTTGGAGTGTGGTAGAAGGTACTGCCACTATCGCCTCCCCAACATCGCTTGAAACCGAAGTAAGTGTTACCAGCGCCAGCGCTACACTGAGATTTACCGCTGAGACTCCTGAGGGGTGTCAGGCATTTGACGATGTGGTGCTGACAGTGGATCCTTTGCCGAATGTTACGCTGGCTCCATTCGGCGATATATGCGAGAGCGATGCACCATTCACCCTAACCGGAGGTTTGCCGACAGGTGGAACCTACTCAGGCCCAGGTGTTACAGACGGCGTGTTTGATCCTGTAGCTGCGGGAGGTGATGGTACCTATACCATTACCTATACATACACGAATGGAAATGGCTGTACTGATACAGCCACCCGAACTATTACGGTTAAGCCGCAACCGGTGGTAGCTGTAACGCCAGACTCGGAAATATGCTCAGGAGAGAGTATCACGTTAACTGCCAGCGGAGCCACAACCTACCGTTGGGAGCCAGCTGCTGGCCTAAGCGCTACTACGGGAGCATCCGTAACCGCCACCCCAACATCTACAACTACCTATACTGTATACGGCACAACCAATGGCTGTGAGTCAGTGGCGCAAACCGTTACCATTACCGTTAGTCCACTCCCGGATGTAACCATCACACCAACCGGCCCAACGGAGTTCTGCCCTGAGAATTATGTAGAACTCCGTGCCGTTGAGAGTTCTACTTATACTTATGCTTGGTTTAGGACCGATAACAGCACTTCAGTGGGCTCAGCAAGCTCTTACCAGGCTACCGAAACAGGCAGCTACTATGTAACCATTACCACCGATAGAGGCTGTACGCTTACATCGGAAACAATAGCTGTTAAAGTGGCCAATGTGCCAACCGTAGCTACCATCACTACTACTGGAGCTACTACTTTCTGTGAGGGAGGCTCGGTGCTCTTCGGTGCTAACCAGGCACCGTCCGGACAATCTTATGTATATGAGTGGGAGCAAAGTACTGATGGTGTGAACTTCACAACGATTGTCGGCGAAGAGTCTAGAACCTATGAAGCGGAAGCGACAGGTTACTACAGAGTACTAGTAAGCAATACAGTGGAGGCCGATGAAGATACGGAGCAGTGTACGAAGATATCAGAAGCTGTACAGGTAACAGTACTGGCTCAGCCAACGGCAGATATTACATCAAGCAGTGAAACACAATGCCGTGCTGAAAGTGGTGCCACCACCTTTACGGTGACAGGTACCTATTCTGGAGGTACAGGTGTTTGGAGTGCTACGAATGGATTTAGTGTTGCCGAAAGCTCAAGCTCTACGGTAGACGGTGTTACTACCTCTACAGCCACTGTAACAGCACCGTCCTCTGTAACAAGTATAACAAGTACAGTTGTAACACTTACAACAACTAATACAACTTCAGCCTGTGATCCGGCAAGTGATCAGGTTACGCTGACAGTGCAGCCGCTGATTGCAGGAAACACCATTACAGGCACCTCCGAGTACTGCCAGAATGCTGCAGCCACAGCGCTAAGCTCCGGCACGCTCAGCGGTGGGAATGGCAGTTATACTTACCAGTGGCAGAGCAGTTCAAGTGCAACAGGTACATTTGATAATATTCCTGGCGCAACGGAGGATGCATATATGCCATCTACAGCAACAGGTGGTACCACTTACTACAGGCGTGTGGTTAACTCTGGTGAGTGCTCTAACACCAGTGCAGCTTTTGCTGTAACGGTTACCCCAAGCATCACAACCAACACCATTACAGGCACACAGAGCTACTGCGAGGATGAGCCTGCTACAGCACTAGGTGGTGCGGTTGCGGGTGGTACAGGAAGCTATACTTACCAGTGGCAGAGCAGTTCAAGTGCAACAGGTACATTTGATAATATTCCTGGCGCAACGGAAGATGCGTATATGCCATCTACAGCAACTGGAGGCACAATATACTACCGTCGTTTAGTTTCTTCGGGAGAGTGTGCAAACAATGTTAGTAATGTAATTGCTGTCACGGTAACACCGGCTATCACGGCCAACTCGATCTCGGGCACGACCACTTATTGCCAGAACGCCACGGCCTCTGCCTTGGGAGGAACAGTTTCAGGTGGTCTGGAGTCTAAAACTTACCTATGGCAGCAGAGCCCGAACGGCACCGACCAATGGACCACCGCGACAGGTACGAGCAACCTGGCGAGCTACACGCCGCTTACCACCGCTGCCGGCACCATGCACTACAGACGTGTGGTAACCTCTGGGGAATGCTCGAGCACCAGTAATGTGGTTGCTGTCACGGTAACGCCGGCTATCACGGCCAACTCGATCTCGGGCACGACCACTTATTGCCAGAACGCCACGGCCTCTGCCTTGGGAGGAACAGTTTCAGGTGGTCTGGAGTCTAAAACTTACCTATGGCAGCAGAGCCCGAACGGCACCGACCAATGGACCACCGCGACAGGTACGAGCAACCTGGCGAGCTACACGCCGCCTACCACCACTGCCGGCACCATGCACTACAGACGTGTGGTAACCTCTGGGGAATGCTCGAGCACCAGTAATGTGGTTGCTGTCACGGTAACGCCGGCTATCACGGCCAACTCGATCTCGGGCACGACCACTTATTGCCAGAACGCCACGGCCTCTGCCTTGGGAGGAACAGTTTCAGGTGGTCTGGAGTCTAAAACTTACCTATGGCAGCAGAGCCCGAACGGCACCGACCAATGGACCACCGCGACAGGTACGAGCAACCTGGCGAGCTACACGCCGCTTACCACCGCTGCCGGCACCTTGCACTACAGACGTGTGGTAACCTCTGGGGAATGCTCGAGCACCAGTAATGTGGTTGCCGTCACGGTGAACGCTCCAATTGCAGGCAATCAGATTTCCGGTACCCAAACCGTTTGCTCCGGAGGAACAGTAGCACCGCTGGGACAGGCAAATGGTACCAGTTTGAGTGGTGGTAGCACGCCGTATACTTACCAGTGGCAGAGCAGCACTACTTTGAACGGAACGTATACTAACGTTACTGGAGGAACTGGAGCGACCACTGCAACCTATACTCCAGCAACCCGAACAGTTACTTCTGCAACAACAGTTTACTACAAGCGAGTTGTTAATGGAGGTCAATGCTCAAGTGTCAGCAATGCAGTGTCTGTAACATTCAGCCCAGCAATAGCTAGCAACACTATTTCTGGAGCACAGACAGTATGCGCGGGTGTAGCCCCTAGCCAACTCACCGGTAGTGCACCAACTGGTGGATCCGGGTCTTATACTTACCTATGGGAGAGTAGCACAACTTCTGCTACTGCTGGCTTTAGCGCAGCAGCAGGAACGAATAGTGGTAGAAACTACAGCCCAGGAGCTTTAACTCAAACTACTTGGTTCCGAAGGGTGGTTACCTCAGGAGGCTGTTCTAATATCAGTACTGCTGTACGTGTACTTGTAACACCTACTACTACACTTACGCTAGTTCTTAAAGCCAGCCCATTCCCGGTGTGCCCAGGCCAGCAGACGACGTATACAGCTACTGTTATAGCTAATGCTACGGCTGTAAATTATCCGGCTAACCCAAGGTATGAAGAAATTACCTGGGAGGGGGGAACAGATGTATCTAGTATGTTCATTTTCGACTGGTGGAAAAACGACAATGTGGATAACCAGGAAGGGCAGACAGGCAGAACAGTAAGTCAGGCAGGTCTTTCATCTACAGATTATTTTACGGTAAGGGCCAGACCAAACTCTAATTTCAACATAAGCTGCATTAGCTATGTAAACCAGCCAGAGTTAACGCCTAATGATAACAAAGGCAACGTGCTGTTCTCTAACAGGATTTACCTGGGCCAGCCAAGCAACTATGATGTAACCATAAGCAGGGTGCCCGAGGGTTCTATTTGCCAGGGCACGCGTGTAACCTTCACGGCCACACCTAACGCGGATTATGTAAACCTCACCATGGAGTGGATTGTAAGAAACAGTGCAGGTACTATTGTCGCTAGCACTCCCATGAACGCAAGTAGAACATTCACCTCCAATTCTCTCAATAATGGTGATGTTGTCAGCTTGAACTTTACATCTGAGGAAAACAAGTGTCAGCCTGTCGCAACCAGTACCCCTATAACAATGGTGGTGGTTATTCCGCAGACTATGGCAGGAGGTGGTGCTTACTGCGCAGGCGGTACCGGTGTTCCGGTAAGTATTACAAGTTCACAGCAGGGAGTTACATATCAGTTGCTGCGTACGGTTGGCTCTACCACAGAAGCTGTTGGCTCACCAAGATCTGGCACTGGAAGTGCAATTAATTTCGGAAACCAGACCATAGCCGGTACTTACACAGTACAGCCAATATCTGCTAACGGAGCCTGCTCTCCGGTTTATGGCCCAGTAGAAGTAGTCATTACTCCTAGACCGATAGCATACAATGTGACTCCGGTTTCTGGTGCTTCATACTGTGCAGGAGGAGCAGGAGTGCCTATTGGAATGGCGAACTCTCAGGCAGGAGTTACTTACAGCCTGTATAGAAGTGGTACTACTGCGCCAGTAGAAACTGTGAACAGAACTGCACCTGGAGCATTTACTTTCCCAGGAAGCTTTACAGCAGGTACGTACTCTGTAACAGCCACACCTACTGGTACACAGCCAACTGTGGCGAATTGCCCGCAGAGCATGCTGAACACAGTTACTATCACTGCGGATCCACTGCCAATAGCCATTACGGCCACTGGCGGTAGCTACTGCGAAGGCTTGGACGGTGCATCTGTTCCTGGTGCTACAATTACAGTGGGTGGTACACAGAACGGCGTATCTTATCAGTTGCTGAACGCAGCAGGCCAGCCAGTAGGCAGTGCGGTTGCTGGAAACGGAAGTACTATAACACTCGGCCCTGTTAATGCTGGTGACTACACGATCCGTGCGACAAATGGCACAACCGGTTGTACCAACATTGTAGGCCAGGCAACTGTAACAGAGACAGAACGAGTAGAGCCACTAGGGGATATTATTGTCACCAATGAAAGTGGTGAGGTAATTACTGAACAGGAACTTAAGACTGGTCAGTATGCCAGGTTTATAGCTGATAATACGTTTGAAGATGACCGTACTGCTGAAACCTATACTTGGTATATTGGTGATGGCACTGATACAGGCTGGGAGGTTGTGCCTGATGTTAACGGGCCTGTACTAACCATACAATCTATCCCAGGTGGCGACTTCGCAGTAAGAGTGGTAGTTACAGCTGATGAAACCGCTTGTTATACGGAGTTCGTGGGAGATTACTCCACTACCCCAGTTGTTCCGCTCCCGGTAGAGATCATCTACTTCACGGCGGCCAAGCAAGGGCATAACGTGCTGCTGGAGTGGGCCACAGCCTCTGAAGAGAGCAATACCGGCTTCGAGGTGCAGGTATCGCAGGACGGCTTCAACTTCCGTAAGCTGGACTTTGTACCGACCAAGAACGGCAACACGGTCATCAAACAGGTGTACCAGTATACCGACAAGGAGAACGGCAAGCGCGGCACCCGCTACTATCGCCTGAAGCAGCTAGATGAGGATGGCAGGTTTGAGTACTTTACCACCAAGGCAGTAACCTTTACAGAGGTGGCCAGCAAGGTGAAGGCCTTCCCGAACCCATTCTCGAGCAAGCTGACGTTGGATATTGCTGCTGAGCAAAGTGGAGAGGTGCAGGTAAGCATGTCGAATGCCATAGGCCGCCATATGATGGAACGTACCATTAAAGTGGAAGAAGGCTTCAATACGATCAACCTCGACATGAATGGTGATCTGCCGCACGGGGTATACTTCATCCGGGTTTACCTGGACGGCAAGATGCACCAGCTCAAGATGCTAAAAGAGTAACAACAAAATTTAATAGGGTTTAAAGCTGAAAGAGCCGGGTATTTTACCTGGCTCTTTTGCATTTATTTTAAAATATTTTGGTGCAATCTAACACAAGGCGTAAATATATATGGCTTTAGGTATATTTTATACAAACTATATTGTTTTGCTGTGGAAATAGTTGGTAAAGTTATATTGTTACTTTGAAAGTATTTTGTTTTGTATCTATCATTTATAGTGCAATTAATGGTTCTTATAGTTTAAAATTTAATCTTTTCTATATACTCCCTCTCACTTTTTTGCTTTATACTTGCCTTGATAAATAGATTATTCCTGTAGAAAATAAGTAAAAATTTTAGGCAAACAGGTGTTGCCAGCAGTAGCAAACGGTTGCAAAAAAGAGAGGGGCGACTTTACAAGTCCTCCCAGCCAAGTAGACTTTAAAGCTGGTAATATCCGGGTTAAAAATAGCACGCCATAAGGCGTGGGTGGATTTCTATTGCCTAAAAAGTAAAGATGCAGAAGTGCGAAGTATAACCGAACCATTTTATCCAAACCCTTTAAACCCCCTTTTTATGAAACAAATTTCTACTCGATTTGCCTGTTTGTTCTGGGCTGTGCTGTTCATCGCTGTTTTTAGTGGTGGAACTGCGGCTGGGCAGACAATGAGCCCAGTTTCGGTTACATTTGATAGTAATTCAGCAGGCTATCAACTTCATAAGCTACCTGATGTAAATAGTCCCACTACTTATGATAATACACCCACTTTTGATACCCGTGCAGGCGGAGTAACAGGAGCATCTGCTTATATATTGGCTTCACCTGGGCTAAAAACTAATGGAGAAGGACAGTACAATGGTTTAATTAAGATTACTAGTGGTATTGTATTTAGGAAAGGGTATATATATAAAGCTACCTTAAAAGCTAAAAGTGGTAATGATGCAGGCCAAGGTGATGGTACAGCGTCTGGGACTATTACACTTGTGACTAGTCCTGATCCGAATTTCAATTCAATGACTGGTACTACACCACACGTAAGTGTAAGTACATGGGGTTCTCCAGCTTCAAGTCCTAGATTGTATGAGACTAAGAATTTCCAATTCAGTAGCAGTATTTTAAACTCGGCTTCCCAGACATTATATGTTGGATTTCGATTACACAACCCTTCTCAAAATAAAGCCTGGATGTATGTTGATGACATTGTCATCACAGAAGAGGCCTGCCCAACCAATATTCCTATTCCTACTGTTAACATCACTACACCTCCTCCTGCCTGTGGTCCAGGACAAGTTGTTCTGAATGCCTCCGGAGCAAATACAACTGCCGAAGATACTTACAGATGGTACAAGTCGCAAGCAGATTATAATAATGGAGTGCATATCCCAGGACAAACAGGGGCTTCGTTAACTATTTCTTCACTTAGCGAAACGGCAACATACTATACCACTATTGCTACTGCAGCAGGTTGCGAGAGTAGTCCAAGATCAGTTAATCTCACCATAAATCAACTTCCGGCAACTCCTGGTTCTATTACAGGCAGTTCAGCGGTTTGTGCTGGCACACAGGGTGTTGTTTATTCCGTTCCTCAGGTAACAGGTGTAACCTACAACTGGATTGTTCCGACTGGCGCAAGCATAGTTGGTGGAGCAAATACTAATACTATTACTGTTGACTTTAGTAATACTGCACAGTCTGGTCAGGTTTCGGTAGCAGCTGTAAGTGCTCAAGGTTGCTATAGTTCCTCCAGGACAAGTATGCAAGTTACAGTTAACCCTCTTCCTCCGGCCATCATATCAGTTAATGGTCCCACGTCCTACTGCCCGGCTACAACGGCTACCAAAACTAACTTGTCTGTAGCAACAGCTGAAGGCTATACTTATCAATGGTACAATAATGACGTGGCAATTCCCGGCGCTACCAGGTTTAACCACACACCAGCTGAAACAGGTGCCTACACAATTAAGGTCACAAATACGGATGGCTGTAGCACAACATCTAATCCGGTAAATATGGTGTTGCAGGAGGTCTTAACGTCTAACGGGTCAATAAATTTGGTGGGGCAGACAACAGTAGAGCCGGGAAAATCTGCTACTTATCAGGTATTCTCCGATATGCAGAATAGAAACCATGCATTATCTTACAAATGGTATATGATTCGAAATGGGTCGGAAACAGTGGTAGGGGGGAATTCAGAAATATTAAACATCCCAAGTGTGCCTAATGAGGAGTTTTACCTCAGATGTGATATTACCCCAATGTCTGGATTGTGCTATGATCCGACACCGCTACGAATAGAGACAACTCCGATCACCCCCCTCCCAGTAGAGATCATCTACTTCACGGCGGCCAAGCAGGGCAATAACGTGCTGCTTGAGTGGGCTACAGCCATGGAGCAGGACAATACCGGCTTTGAGGTGCAGGTATCGCAGGATGGGTTTAACTTCCGCAAGCTGGACTTCGTGCTGACCAAGAATGGCAACACAGTCATCAAACAGGTTTATACTTACAAGGATACTGAAAATGGCAAGTATGGCACGCGCTATTATCGCCTGAAGCAGATAGACATGGATGGTAAATTTGAGTACTTCACTACCAAGGCTGTTAGCTTTGGCGAAGTGGGCAGCTACAGCCTGAAAGCTTTCCCGAACCCGTTTGAGAGCGAGGTAAGCCTGGAACTGAACGCAGACCAGGCCGGCAAGCTGAACGTGCAGGTACTAGACGCTATGGGCAGAGCGGTGCTGGCAGAGCAGTATGTGGTGAGCAAAGGTCGCTCTGTGGAGAAACTAACATTATGGCAGTCGCTGCCGAAAGGTATCTATTTCGTACGAACCGAGATGAATGGCATCGCCAACAATTTCAAGCTTTTGAAGAAATAGAGTAATAGGGTTTAAAGAAAAAGAGCCGGGTTATTAGCCCGGCTTTTTACATTTATAGGGATAGGTGAGTTGTAGGGACAGGTCGCGACCTGTCCGAGCGACTGGCTGAAACAAAATTAGCTCTCGACTGATGGCGCGGGCGTCCTCCCTCGTGTCCTGCTATTTCCTGGCCCTCTAGGCCAGTTGAGTCAGAGACTCAACATTAACTGTTAGTCACGAATCTGGAGATTCGCGGCAGAAGTTTTAGAACCTAACTGCCCTTCCCCTACAAAAGGGGACTCTCTACTTTTTTCTTTGCCAAAGTATAAGTTTCGAAGCTGACGCCATTGTGCGGACAGGCCGCAACCTGCCCCTACAGGTAAATGCCTCAGGTTTATACTTAATAACAAAGAGCCCACTGCACTTTAATGCAGCGGGCTCATACTTTTACTTCCTCAATTATACTTTACAGCACCTTCACCTTCAGGTTGGTGGGCTGCTGCGGCGAGTGGTATACTTTGTGGGTGGCCTTTATGAAATCCTCCTCATTAGCTTCAAAGATGTTGTCCACGTACTTCTGCGGGTTGCGGTCCACGAGCGGGAACCAGGTGCTCTGGATCTGTACCATCAGGCGGTGCCCTTTCTTAAACGTATACAGCACGTCCTGCAGCTCCACGTTAACGGGAGTTACCTGGTTTGGCGTAAAAGGCTCCGGCTTCTCGAAGCTGTTGCGGAAACGGCCGCGGAACACCTCGCTGCGCACCATAGCCTGATAGCCACCCATAGCTTTTTTAGGCTGATGTGGGTTAGCTTGGGCGGTATCAGGGTATACATCAATCAGCTTCACTACCCAGTCAGCGTCGGAGCCGGTGGTGGCTACTTTCAATTGTGCCAGTATCTCGCCTGCCAAAGTCAGGTCCTCCGTCAGTACATCCGTTTGGAAGGTCAGTACGTCCGGGCGGCGGCTGGCGAAGCGCTGGTCGTCGGTCATGTACTCGCGCGTCATACCAACCGTGATGGCTTCTGAAAAAGGTACCGGTTTGGCCGGGTCTGAGATGAATTCGCTGGCCTCTGTTTCTCCTGCCTTTGGCGCCTCGAAGCTGAGTTTGCCGTTGGCATGCAAGTATAAATTGCGCTCCTGCGCCTGCTTGGGCGGCCATACTTCAAACTCGCGCCATTTATTGTTGCCGCCTTCAAACACGATCGCCTCCGGCAGTTTTACCGGCTGCTTTGCCTTATTCTTCAGGTAATGGTTAAAGAACTTGGCCTCCACTTCCTTTAGGTACCAATCCGAATTGCCTTCCCCAAAGTATACGTTCCCTATATTGGAGCCGTCGGTGCGGGCCCAGCCGCCGTGTACCCAAGGCCCCATCACCAGCATATTCGTGAGCTTCGGGTTGTTCTTTTCGATGGTTTGGTAAATCTTGAGCGGGCCGTACAGGTCCTCGGCATCGTACCAGCCGCCCACTGTCATCACGGCTGGGCCTTTTATATTTTTGAGGTGCGGAAGTATGTTGCGCGCCTGCCAGAACTCGTCGTAGTTGGGGTGCGCTGCCATCTCATCCCAGAAGGCCACGTTGCCCTTCAAATACTTCTCGTTCGCATTCTTCAGCGGGCCCAGGCGCATAAAGAACTCGTAGCCATCTGGGGTGCCGTGGTCGAAGCGCGGGTTGCGCTCGGTGGTAGGCTCGGGGCGTGGCAGTCCAAAGCTGGCCAAAAAGTTAAAAGCGTGTGGCAGGAAAAAGGCACCGTTATGGTGAAAATCGTCCCAGAACCAATCGGCGATAGGGGCCTGCGGCGACACGGCCTTGAGGGCAGGGTGGTTGCTCATGAGGCCGGCGGCGGCGTAGAAGCCGGGGTAGGAGATGCCCCACTGGCCCACGCGGCCGTTGTCGTTATCGAGCTTCTTCACGAGCCAGTCCACAGTGTCGTAGGTGTCGGTGCTCTCGTCCACGTCCTTTTTGCCTTTCTTTTTGGCGAGGTGCGGGGTCATATTCACAAACTCGCCCTCCGACATGTAGGTGCCGCGCACGTCCTGGTACACAAAAATATAACCTTCGCGCAGCAGGATAGGGCTGGGGCCAAGACTGGTCTTGTAGCCTTCGCCGTAAGGGCCAACCGAGTAAGGCGTGCGGTTCATCAGGATCGGGTATTTTTTGCTCTTATCCTTCGGCGAGTATACTACCGTGAACAACTTCTTACCGTCGCGCATCGGGATCTGGTACTCCGCTTTCTCGTAGTGCTGCCGGATGTAGAGCGAGTCTTGGTTTACCCGCTGCGCCATACTTTGGGCGGCAAATAGGCAAACCGCCAGCAGCAGCAAAAGTGGCCTTGGCAGGTCTTTTGTTCTGATCATAGGTTAGTTTTACAGGTGATGAAGTATGGATTAAGCCCTGAAGGTAAACAATCTATACTTTAAATGGTATGGCTGCGGCGGCAAGTATAAACGGAAGTATAAAACTGTGCTTATATAGTATAACCTATATGCCTTTTATGCTGATTTTGTTATATTGGGGGATGCTAAACTTATAAAGTTATCATCTATGAAAACAAAAAGTATACATCCTAACCTTATCCTGGCTGTTTTGGCAGCTGCCGCACTGGTATTCATCTACTTTGTCGGCAAAGATTTCGGGCATTTCCTGGCCGGCATGAAAACGGCGACCGATATTGGCGACATAGGCTACAACGTTGGCTACAGCCTTGGCTACTTATCGATTCCTATAGTTGCACTGTTGCTGCTGTACACGGCTTATCGTTTCACCCAGAAACGTAAGCAAAAGCACGCGTAACCTTTATTATCTAGCCACACAGAAAATTTGGAGCCTCACCTGAGTCAGGTCTTATACTTTGCGCTTAGCTTTATACTAATGGCCGCTTTTTAGAAAGCGGGCCAGACATAAAAGCAGGGACTCTGAGGTGAATTTAATCTACAATAGCATATGAAAAAGCTTAATGTAACTGCACGTGATGTAAAGTTCTTCCTGTTAGGAGTATTCACATTGTTTGCCCTTGAGGTAGCCTTTAATTGGGAGGCGCATAAGCAGGCGTTCTTGGAAGGCTACGAGTTGGCGAGTGAAGACGAAGGAATTATACTTTGAAGACAGCAACATGAAAGCAAAGAAGAAAACGAACCTGCGCTACCTGCTGATAGGTGCCGCCGTGGCCATAGCAGTATATGTTATTTCCGGTTGGGATGATCTGGTACGGGGCTTTAAGGATGCCCAGGCAGGTAAGCCCTATCAGTATGAGCAGGCTAAGTAAAGTATAAACCGAGCTTCCTGTGCCGGGGTGCTAACATAGCTTTATACTTAGCCGTTAAAGCAAAGCATACCAAGCATGAAATCAAATGGAACAAGAACCAACCACTTTATTAAAAGACTATTCGATACAGGAGAAAGGCGCCTACTTTTGCGCCCTAGCCACCATGGCCTCCGCCGACGGGCATGCCTCTGACGAGGAACTGGAGTTTCTGGACATGATGGGCGAGGCGGCAGAGCTACCTGAGAACCTGCGGCAGGAGGTGGAGCAGGTGGCGAAGAACCCCTCGCAGATAAGCCTGCAAAAGTGCCTGGATACGCTGAAAAGCAGTCCGCTTCGGTTCTCGCTCATCACCGACATCATCAGCTTCGCTAAATCAGACGGGCAGTATACGCAGGAAGAGCAGCAGCGCATTGAAGAAATGGCCACCTACCTGGGCGTGGACCACAAGCAGTACAGCTTGCTGGAGGAGTACGTAAACAAGGCGGGTGAAGCGCAGCAGCAGGGCGAGGACCCGACCTCGCAGCGTTTCCTGAACAAGAACGGCTTTGGGGATACGTTAAAGAATGCCGGCATTTCGCCGCAGATGGTGCAGGGCATGCTGGGCATACTCGCCCCTATTGTGATTGCCAAGATGATGGGTGGCCGGCGGAGCAAGCGCTATGGCGGTGGTATGATGGGTGGCTTGTTAGGCGGCTTGCTTGGTGGCGGAATGATGGGCGGAGGCATGATGGGCAGACGATCATCCGGTGGCCTGGGCTCCATGGTATCCATACTTGGCGGGCTGAATGGCCGCAGAGGCTACAGCAGCATGGGCTCCGGTGGCCTGGGCGGACTGCTGGGAGGAATTCTGGGCGGTGGCAAACGTCGCGGTGGCTGGTAAGCTTCTGATGTGGAGAACCGAAAGTATAAAAGGCATGGGTTTTAAAGAAAATCATGCCTTTTATACTTTCAACTTACTGTAGCTCCAGTTGTATCAGCCGGCGCAGGTCCTCTTCCCGCAGCAAGCCCCGTACTTTCTTATCCCCGATGATGAAGGTAGGCACTGCCGTAACGCCTACTTCCTCGTATGCTTTCCTGAGCTCCCGCTGGTGCGCCTCCTCATACTTGCGTGTCTCCAGTGCTTCCCTGAAATCCTGTTCATCCAGCCCCACTTCACCGGCCAGCCTTACCAGCACCTCCACCTTACCGATATCCTGCTCCTCCTGGAAAAAAGCCGTGAACATGCGGTGCGTGTAAGCCTCTCCTTTTCCTTGCTCCTTTGCAAACTGGTAGCCCTCGAAAGCCAGGTGCGTGTAAGGCTGCGGCGAAACTTTGGGCAGTACAATGGGAACCTGCAGTTGCTCGCCCATGGGGTAAACAGCGTTGGCCCAGGTAGTTTGCAGGTAATCTTCCGCAGGCTTCAAGGTGGGGGTAGGTTCCGGCCGAAGCTCAAACGGCATCCACTCCACCTGCACTTTATCCTGCAGTCCCTTTAGCGCCCGCTCCAGCACCACTTCTCCAAAAAAGCAGAAAGGGCACACGTAGTCGGAGTATACCTGTATCTGTAGCATCATTTTATACTTTGGTTAGGTCTATCAACTGCCAAACTGGTGTTTATGTTTCTTTCGTTGTAGCGAGCTTTAAGAATTTTAGTAGATTGTGTGGTATATCCATACTTAGAAATGCTGAAATATACTTACCTCGCGCTGTTGGTGGCTTTGGGCTTTTCCGCCTGTCAGCCTCAAAGTACTCCTACTGCCACTACTCCAGTTCAGCAGCAAAGCAAAACTTTATACTATTATCCGGGTCCGGGAGATGACTGGGAACGGAAAAACCCGGAGGAGGTAGGCATGGATGCCGCCAAACTGCAGGAGGCCGTGGCTTGGGCAAAGCAGCAGGAAACCACCCAGATAGAGAAGGATTTCTCTACGCAGAAAGAGATTTTCGGGGAGCCGCTGGGGCCACTGCCCGCCAGCAGAGCCAATACCAATGGCATCATACTTAAGGATGGGTACATTGTGGCAGAGTGGGGCGATACCAAAGCGACAGACCCGACTTACAGCGTAGCCAAAAGCTTCCTGTCTACTATTCTTGGGATTACGCTTGATAGAGGCAAGATCCAAGGCATAAACGAGCCGGTGGCGAAGTATGTGCAGGACGGAGGATATGACTCGGAGCATAACAGCAAAGTAACCTGGGCGCACCATGCCCACCAAACCAGCGAGTGGGAAGGGGAGATGTGGGGTAAAAAGCACGATTTTATTGGGGAGGAAGCCTTTGGCCGAGGAGAGCGCAAACCGCGTGCGCTGCAGGAGCCAGGCACCTTTTACGAGTATAACGATACCCGCATTAACCGCTTTGCTTTGTCATTGCTACGGGTGTGGGAGAAACCGTTGCCGCAGGTATTGAAAGATGAGGTCATGGACCCTATTGGCGCCTCCCAAACCTGGAAGTGGGTGCCTTACCGCAATTCTATAGTTGAGATAAAAGGGCAGCAGATGCCATCGGTGAGCGGGGGCACGCGCTGGGGCGGCGGCCTTTGGATCAGTACCCGCGATGAGGCCCGCTTCGGATACCTGTTCCTGCGCAACGGCCGCTGGGAAGACAGGCAACTGATTTCAGCGGAGTGGGTGAAAGAGGCCACTACGCCAGGCCCCGTAAAAGCTGACTACGGCTACCTGTGGTGGCTTAACCCGGAAGGCAAGGCCTGGCCTGATGCGCCTGCCACCAGTTACGCCGCCTTAGGCGCCGGCCAAAACACGGTGTGGGTAGATCCCGAGCACGATATCGTTATAGTATGGCGCTGGCACGATGGCAAGCAGAACGAGTTGTTTAAGCGCGTGCTGGAGGCGGTGAGGTAATTGTTGGTTGTAAGCTGTTTTCTGTATGAGTGCACTGAATAATATGGTTTTCTTGGCAATGGGTGATATGTATGCCAGGCAGGCTGTATATGCTTTACTATCCTTGCTGAAAGTATATCGCATGCGTTTGCCTGCCTCTCTGCATGTTATAGTTTATACCGATGTGCCTGACCTGTTCCTGCAGCTGCAGGCTGTCATGCCTCTAGAAACGGTTTATTTAAATGACAAGAAGTTCAAAACTTGGAAGGGGAAGCACAACCAGCTATTTAGAACTAAAATAATGCTTCTGCAGGAGATAACGGAAAAGCTGAAGGGAAATATAGTTTACGTCGATACGGATGTCATATTTTATAAGCGACCTGATAAACTTCTTTTAGCTCTTAACTCAGGTAAATGCTTATTACATACAAAGGAAGCAGCACTCTCAACGGAGGGGTTCGCTACCTACTGTGAGAATTTCTGTAATAAGCATTTTGTATTGAAATCTGGTAGCAAGATACATGTGAAAGAAAATTATTACATGTGGAATGCAGGAGTCATTGGCTTACCCTCAGAAAAACGACATCTCCTTGATGATGTGCTTGACCTGAATGATCAGCTGTTGGGAATAGCTGATTTACTATTAGTAGAGCAGTTAGCTTTTTCTATAGTTCTCAACCAAAACGCTAACGTAAAAGAGTGCCATAATGAAATCTTCCATTATTGCTGGAATGATGGGAAAGACAAAATGGACAAGCAGATTACTAAGCTTCTAAAAGACACGGAGGGTGAAGGTGTAGAAAAGCAAGTTCTAAAGATGAATCAATATAGAATATATTACCCCTCAACTAAAGACAAGCTGTTATACTTCTCTAAGCCTCAAAATTTCTTAGCAATGCTAAAGAGGAAGTTATTGCTGTTGCAGAACAATCACTAACGTACTGCTGACAGGAGTTTAAAAATTGAAAGACTATAAAGTATAAAAAGCGGCTGCCCCATTTGGAGCAGCCGCTTTTTTATACGTTGTGCTTATACTTCTTAATGGCGGCAGGTGCAGTGCTCGCCGGCAATGCCCTCAAAGCGGGTGTCGGTGCCTTCATGCCAGTCGAAAGCGGTGGCATATTTGTCGCTTTCCCACCAGAACTTGCCCGGCTGCTTGTTCGTGTTGCCGATCTCAGCCATCGTGGCGGCATCGTACAGGCGGCCGTTGACCATGGTATACTTCACGTGCTCCGAGTTCTGGATGTTCTCCAGCGGGTTCTGGTCCAGCACGATCAGGTCGGCCAGCTTGCCGGCTTCCAGTGAGCCTATGTCGTGGCCCATACCGATGTACTCAGCGCCATTCAGGGTAGCTGCCCGTAGCGCTTCGTGGTTCGTCATGCCACCTTGCTGCAGCATCCACAATTCCCAGTGCGCGCCCAGGCCTTGCAACTGGCCGTGTGCTCCCAGGTTCACCTTCACGCCATTGTCCGTCAGGGCTTTGGCCGCTCTCGAGGTGGCCATGTAGCCGTTTTCGTACTCTTCGTCCGGCACCTGTGTCACAAAGCGGGAACGGCCATCGATGATAGAACGCGGTGTGAACTTCAGCAGACGATCCTTCTCCCACACATTCGTTTTCTGGTACCAGTAGTACTCGCCGTTCGTGGCACCGTAGTTCACGATCAGGGTAGGCGTATAGCCCACATTAGAGGCTTTCCATACTTCCAGCACGTCTTTGTAAAGCGGCGCTACCGGAATGTTGTGCTCCACGCCGGTGTGGCCGTCCAAGATCATGGTCATGTTGTGGAAGAAGGTAGAGCCGCCCTCCGGGTACACGCTCATGTCCAGTTCGCGGGCTGCTTGGATTACCTGCTGGCGCTGCTCACGACGCGGCTGGTTGTAGCTTTTCACCGAGAAGCCTCCTACAGCCTTGATGCGGCGCAGGTGCGAGCGGGCATCGTCCAGGCTGTTGATCACGGCTTTGAAGTTGCCATCAGCACCGTATAGAATGGTACCCGTAGAGTAGATACGCGGACCTACCATGGCGCCCGACTTCACCGCCTCCGACTGGCTGAACACCATCTCGGTAGTGGAGGAAGGGTCGTGGGTGGTGGTGACGCCATAGGCCAGGTTGGCATAGTATGACCACTGCTTCTGCGGACTCATGCCCAGGCGGAAAGTGCCCAGGTGCGCATGCACATCCACAATACCTGGCATAATGGTTTTGCCGGCAGCATCGATCACTTTCGCGTCTTTCGGTACATTCACGTCTTTGCCAACGGCCACAATACGGTTACCGTCTACTACAAGCGTACCGCCCTCAATCACTTCATCGCCTTTCATGGTGATGATGCGGGCGTTCGTGAAGGCAACTTTACCTTCCGGAATATCCGTCTTCAGCTCCAGCCCGATCTTTGTACCTGTCGTGTCAATGGCTGGCAGTTCTTCCGGTGCTCCGGCTACAAAGTTGAAGCGGTTTTTCAGGTCGTTGGAGAAGTACTCATCCCCCAGTACCCAGTTGATTTTCTTGCTGTCAGCTGACCAGTGGATGCTGGTGCCGGCGTCGCGGGTGAAGCGGGCCACCGGAACGGCCTTGGTGTCGGCGCTCAGGTCGAGGCCGGAGCCGTTGGCCGTGAATGGTGCGATGTAGCCATTGAACAGCTCCACAAAGCCGATCCACTTGTTGTCAGGGCTTGGGTAAAACTGATCGGTATACTTAGAAGTATAATGCGTCTGCTCGTTCTTGCCACTCAGGTCCACGCTCTTGAACGCAAACTTGTCGCCCTCGCGGCCGGTAAAGAAAATGCGGTCGGATGTGGCGTTGAACTGCGGGTTAGCACCGCGCTCCTGTACCAAAGTAGCTTTACCGCCATCGGCTGGTATGTAGAAAATACCTTTCTCCTTGCCATGTGCATAACCCATGTGGCTGTTGCCGCCCTCTTTGCTGTAAAGTATAAACTTACCGTTCGGCGAGAACTGCGGCGAAGTATAAAAGCCTTTCTCTGTGGTCAGTTTGGTTGGCTTGCCGTTTTTCCTGCGGATGTCGAGCTTGTATAAGCCTCCGAAGTTATCATCGTTCCAGGTAGCATACACAAGGTGCTTGCCATCCGGGGAGAAGGAGGGGTAGAATTCGAAATCCTGGCCTTTGGTAATGCGCTCCGGCTTGCCGTTTGGCAGTTCTTTCTTGTAGATATAACCTGCTGCGTTGAACACCAGTGTTTTGCCATCCGGCGAGGTTACGGCATGGCGGATAGCCTTGGCTGTAAACTTATCAGGCGACACGCCGCCGTTCTTGCTGTGGTCGTGGCGTACGGCATCGGCCAGGTAGTGGGTAGCAGTGGCCTCAAACGGAATGTTCGCCACCTGCTTGGTAGCCACATCCACTTTATTGATCTTGCCATCGGCCCAGAACACAATAGATTTGTTATCCGGCGTCCAGGAGAAGTAAGGATACACGCCGAAGATAGCCCAGGCCTCCTGCTGGTCGTGGCTCAGCTTATCGTAGATCGGCCACTCTTCGCCGGTCTTCAGGTCGTGCACAAACAGCACCGACTTGGTACGCACGCGGCGCACAAAGGCCACCTGCTTGCCATCCCTGGAAACCACAGGACGAACAGCCCCCCCGTTTCCAGACACCACGTTCTCGACCTCACCTGTATGGCGGTCCACGCGGCGGATCACATAAATCTGGCCGTTCGGGTCTTTGTTATACTCAAAGTTAGAGCCGCCGCTCATGTCCTCCGAGAAGTATACGTACTTGCCGTCGGGCGAGGCAAAGGGCTCGCCGGCATCCTGCTGGTCATTTTTACGCTTGGTCAGCTGGATACCAGTGCCGCCTGTGCGGTGGTACATCCACATCTCGCCGGCCCCTAAAGAGCGGGTGTTTGTAAAGTGCTTGCGCGCGATGATGTACTCCCCGTCCGGTGTCCAGACAGCATTGTTGAGCAGGCGGAAGTTCTCGTTGGTGATCTGCTTGGCCTCGGAGCCGTCGCGCTTCATTACCCAGATGTTGTCGCCGCCACCTGCATCAGAGGTGAAGGAAATATACGTGCCGTCGGGGCTGAAGCGCGGCTGCACCTCGTAAGGGCGGCCGGTTCTCAAGAGTTTGGCTTTGCCGCCGGAGATGGGCATGATGTAGATATCGCCGAGCATGTCGAATACGATCTCTTTGCCATCCGGGCTTACGTCCACGCTCATCCAGGTGCCTTCGTTGGTGGTGAAGGAGATCTCTTTCTGGGGGCCGTGTTCGGCGTCAACCTGCCATTTAGCGTCTTCTTTCTTTTTGTCCTGAGCATGTGCCGCGCCGAAAGGGAGAGCAAGCGCCGCAGCTAGTACCACGCTCAGATAGGTACGTTTGGTCATCAGTAGATTGGAGATTAATTAGTTTGAGCCTCTAATTTACACATTTGCCCGCACAGACAAAAGCTACTCAGACGAAGTTACAACAGATATAGCTGAAGAGTGGAGGATTTAAGACATAATGACTTCTGTGGGAATTTTCGGATTGATAATCTTTATGTAATGGCTAGCCTGAGCATGCAGCCTACACCAGCCACTCCCAACGTATAAGGCCATTGAAAACGAGGTCTATAACGTTGGAAACTTTGGCAACTGCTCCGCTCCCTTCAGCTGTTTCAGCGCCTCGGCGGCGGTATGCACCGGCATCTGGCAGGTTTTGTTATAGCACACATACACCGTGGTTTTTCCGTTGAGCGCGGTTCTGTCCTCCAGCAATGGCAACTTGCTGCCGCTAGCTTCGGTGGCGCCTGCAAGTATAACGTTAGGCAGATAAAAAGAGGTAAGTTCAGCGCGCATCTCCGGTGCCTCGGGGCCCACTATGGCGATCTCGGCGGTAGGCGTGAGCTTGTGGAAGTATAAAGCAGCCCAGTTACCCAGGTGCGACGGCTCCTTCAGCACCAGGTCTTTTACCCGTGCCAGCATCTCGTCGGAGAGGGAGGCGTAGCGTTCGTCTTCAAAGTATAAACCCAGGAAGTGCAGGTTTGTGGCCATCACGGAGTTGGAGGAGGGGATCACGTTGTCGAGGATCTCTTTCTTGCGGGCAATGAGCCGCTCTGCGTTTTGGTCGGTGAAGAAGAACAGGCTCTCCTTTTCATCAAAGAAGTTCTCCAAGGTATAATCCGTCAGCCGCTTTGCCTCCAGCAGCCACTGCTCGTCAAATGTTACTTCGTAGAGGCGGGTGAGGGCGCGGATAAGAAAGGCATAGTCATCCAGAAAACCATCGGTGGATGCCTTGCCCGCCTTGTAGTTGTGGTAGAGCTTGTCGCCCTTTTTCAGGTTATCAAGTATAAAGCGTGCATTTTTGAGCGCCAGTTCCAGGAAAGGCTTGTGCCCGAAAGTATAGTAGGCATCGGCAAGGCCTTTGAGCATCAGCGCGTTCCAAGAGGTCAGAACCTTGTCATCCAGCCCCGGGCGGATGCGGTTGGCACGTACGTCCATCAGCTTTTGCTTCCAGTTCTGCACGATCTCCTCCAGCACGTCCATCTCCAGCTCGTTTTCCTTCGCAAACTTCTCGTCCGGGATGCGGCGGTGCAGGATGTTACGGCCATGCTCGAAGTTGCCGGAGGCGGTGGCGTGGTAATACTTGGAGAAGATCGGCTCCTCATCCCCCAGGATATCCTGCAGCTCCTGCTTTGTGAAGGTATAAAACTTTCCCTCCTCGCCCTCGCTGTCAGCATCCAGCGAGGAGTAGAACCCGCCCTCGGGGCTCAGCAGCTCCCGCTCTGCAAAGGCAATGGTCTCGTACACCACGTCGTGGTAGAGCGATTCGTGCGTGGCCTGGTACGCCTCCGCGTAAAGGCTTACGAGCTGAGCGTTGTCATAGAGCATCTTCTCGAAGTGCGGCACCAGCCACTCGGCATCCACAGAATAGCGGGCAAAGCCGCCGCCAAGCTGGTCGTAAAGGCCACCGTAGGCCATTTCGCGTAGCGTCAGGTGCAGGTGGTTCAGGATGGTCTGGTCGCTGGTGTGGTGGTGATAGCGGAGCAGGAAGAGGTAATTTGCCGGCATCGGAAATTTGGGGGCATCGCCCATGCCCCCGTACTTTTTATCAAACCGCCTGCTCAGGTTATGGCCTATGAGCTTGAAATCATCCTCCCGCACATGGTAGTTCTGCTGCTCCAGGCCATACTTCTCCAACTCGTTGCGGGTCAGGTACTGCGCAAGCTGCTCCGCCGATTCGTTCAGCTCGTCACGGTTCTTTTCATAGGCCTCGGCTATGTTAGTGAGGAGCGCCTTCCATTGTTTGGGCGGGAAGTAAGTGCCACCGTAAAACGGCTTGGCCTCGGCGTTCAGAAACACGTTCAGCGGCCAGCCGCCCTGCAAGCCCATGGCCTGCAGCGCATCTATGTAGACCGCGTCCACGTCGGGGCGCTCCTCGCGGTCTACCTTTATGCATACAAAGTGCCTGTTCATCACCTCGGCTATACTTTTCTGCTCAAAGGCCTCCCGCTCCATGACGTGGCACCAGTGGCAGGCGGCGTAGCCAATGCTTACCAGAATCGGCTTGTCTTCCTCGCGCGCTTTCTGCAGCGCCTCCTCTCCCCATGGGAACCAGTCCACGGGATTATAGGCGTGCTGCAAGAGGTAAGGGCTGCTCTCGTGTATGAGTCTGTTGGGTTTCTTGTCTCCTGCCATAGTTTATTTTTCGACACAAGTATCAAGACACAAGACGTTACATGAATGAAGGTTAATATGTTAGTCGTGCTACTTGATACGTGCTACGTGTGTCGCTTAAAGTCTCAAAGCTATTTCTACGCACAAGGCAGGCAAAAGTGTTCTGCAGGAAGGGATGGCTAAGCCAGGAGCTGTTTCTGAAGCGCCTCGGTTTCGCTGCTGACGTCGATTTTATACTGCTGCGCCAGGCCCTCTAGTTGTTGCAGCGTGCTCCGCAGGAACTTCTGGTGCGCCTCCGATTGCGGCTGAAAGGGCCTGTGCGCCACCGCCCGCTGTATTTTCTCCCATTGCCCTAAAAACTGTCGGAAGTTCAAACTGTAGAATGCCTCCACAAACTTCCGCCAGATGTATTCCTCGGCCAGTGGGGTAGGGTGCAGCATATCCTCTTTGTAGAAACGGTAGTCCCGCAGGTCGTCCATCATGATTTCGTAAGCGGGGAAGTATAGCACCTCCGGGTGTGCCTCCTGCAGGTGGTGGCACAGCACGCGCAGGCTGGCCTTGCTTACGCTGTTCATCTCAATGGTTTCCTTCAAGTGGCGTACCGGGCTCACCGTCAGCAGCACTTTTATACCTGGGTGTACCCGTTTCAGCTGCGCCAGCATCTCCTCAAAGGCAGTTCGCATTTCCTCCACCGTCAGCAGCACACGGGTAAAGTTTTTGGCAGGCAGCTTATGGCAGTTGGCTACCAGCTTGCCGCTCCCCTGCAGGCGGTAAGCAATGGCTGTACCCAACGTCACGACCAGGAGGGAGGTGTTTTGTAGTTGCTGGCCTGTTTGGTGCAGCCGCTCCTGTATGGTTTGCAGCAGCTCTTCTTTGCTGGCGCTGGCCAGGGAAGAGTGGAGGTTGTAGGCGTACCAGATGCCGTTCTGTTGCACCAGGTGCTCCTCAAATGCATAAGCCTGGTCAGCGGCAGCCTTCAGCAGCAGGCTCACGGAGATGGGGTTGAAGATCGTACCGAAAGGGTTTACTAGCACATCCACCTTGTGCTGCTGCAGCTTGCTGCCGATCACCTCGGCAAAGCAGGAGCCAACGGTAAGCACCTTGTGCTGCAGAGCCAGGTCGAGGCAAGAGTGAGATACCTGTACTTCGGTCCGGAACATACTTTATTCTGATATAGAAAGTTAGACAAACGAACTTTTGACAAAGGACAAAAGACTTTTTGATATTATGAAACGGGCAAGGCTTAGAGTAGGATAGAAGTGTTGGATTTTTTTGGCTAGGAGGTACAAAGTATTTTTCCTCATCTCCGGCAACATCCTGTATTTTCCTAACCCCACCAACCAGATGCAGGTAAACAAAAAGCGTCCTGCCGGTGGGGCAGGACGCTTTCATTACAGTATTTTCAGGTAGGCTTATTCAGCAACTACGTTGAATTTAACCTGGTGCTTCACCTCTTTGTGCAGGCTCAGCGTGGCTGTGTACTCACCGGCCGTTTTCACGTCCTGGTCAAAAGAGATACGCTTGCGGTCCACATCATATCCTTTTGCCTTCAGGGCTTCTGAAAGCTGGTTGGTCGTCACAGAGCCGAAAATCTTACCAGTCTCACCCACTTTAGCAGGAAGCTCAAGCGTCACATCGCCGATGCTGTTGGCCAGCTCCTGCGCATCGTTCTTGATTTTCTCAGCTTTGTGCGCAGCCTGACGGATGTTTTCAGCCACAACTTTTCTGCTTGATTTGTCAGCGATAACTGCCAGACCCTGTGGGATAAGGTAGTTACGGCCGTATCCTGGCTTTACTTCAACAATGTCGTTCTTGTAGCCGAGGCCTTTAACGTCGTCTTTAAGTATTACTTCCATCGTTCGACCTCCTTATTTTAAAGAATCCGTTACATAAGGTAAAATGGCAAGATGTCTTGCTCTGGCAACTGCCTGAGACACTTTGCGCTGAAACTTAAGGCTGGTGCCTGTCAGTCTTCTTGGGAGGATCTTGCCCTGCTCGTTCACGAACTTCAGCAGGAAGTTGCCATCCTTGTAATCGATATACTTAATACCGCTCTTCTTGAAACGGCAGTATTTCTCACGATTCTCTTGTTTGTGTACTCTTTCGTTAACTAAGCTCATTATCCTTTAACCTCCTCTTTTTTAGCTTGTGATTTGAACTCGCCGTTTCTTCTGCGCTCGTTGTAAGCCACAGCGTGCTTGTCAAGGGCGGTTGTCAAGAAACGAACTACTTTTTCATCACGACGATAAACCAGCTCCAATGCGTCCACTACGTTAGTAGGCGCTTTGAATTCGATCAGGTGATAGAAACCTGTAGACTTCTTCTGGATTGGATAAGCCAGTTTGCGAAGACCCCAGTTTTCTTCGTGGATAACTTCGGCGCCATTTTCCTTTAGCACCTCTCTGAACTTCTCGACCGTTTCCTGCATCTGAGTCTCGTTAAGCAACGGAGTCAGGATGAAGACAGTTTCGTAATTTCTCAATTCCATCGGTTCGATATATGGTTATAAATTTAGCCTGCAAAGGTAAGATGCTAAAATATAATTAGCAATAGTTGCCGCTATAAATAAGTAAAGCACAGCACTTAGTAGGTGAGCAGGGGCACAGGCTATGCGGCCTCTATTCCTTGATGATATATATAGTATGAATTTACTCTAGGTCCCGGGGCTTGGGTCATGTTATGACGCGAGCCATAATGTATACAATGCAATTCCAACATTGTTAAACACAAATAAAAGTGAGAACAAAACAGTGCAATCTTCACTGTTGTTTATTTTTGAAAATATATGAAATTTCTGATGCTGTTTTGGAGTATCGAGAATGCTCTTATTTAGAATTGTTATAAATAAAATGGCTCAGAAAGTACCGTAAAACGGTTTTTGATCGCAAGTGTAGTGGTAATGAGGGGGTGAAGTCGCTGAGGCCAAATAATAAACCTATTATGTTTGATTAATGGAATTCGCATAGTAGATTTGTGCCCATAAAGTAAATTCACCATATCATATACTAAACACAAGTGATCTTGGCTATGGTTAGCTGTATACTTAAAACTCAATCTAAAATTTTGTACACCTTCCTGTTAGCCCTGGTGGTTTCATTCGGTGCTTTCGCTCAGGAGAGTGAGCAGGCAGAGGTAGCCCAAAAAGGTGTTGAGCCGGGTGCTACCGAAGGTGCGGAAGTGTCTACCGGGGACCCAGCGGTTATATCGGCAGGAGAGGCCTTGTTTAAGAACAACTGCGCCGTTTGTCATTCTGCCGGCAGCGACGTTATTGTGGGACCTGGCCTGCAGGGTGTGACAGACAGACGCAGTGAGTCATGGCTGATTAGCTGGACGAAGAACTCTCAGGCGCTTATCCAGTCTGGCGATGCGGATGCAATTGCCATTTACAACCAATTTAATAAGCAGGCGATGCCTTCTTTCGCTTTCTCTGATGATGAGGTGAAGTCTATCCTTGCTTATATAGCGTCTGGTAAGGGTGTTGCTTCTGCTCCGGCAGCGGGAGTGCCTGGCGCCACAGCAGGTGAGAACGTAGGTACGGATGCTATCGGTTCTGCCGGAGCCATCGGAGGTTACCTGGATATTGTGCTGGTGGTGTTGATCATCGTGCTGATCGTGCTGGTGGTAACGCTGTTGCTGATCACATCGCTACTGAAGAACTACCTGAACAAGAATCGACAGCTGAACGAGTATGACGCTGAGGTGGTAAACCAGCGCTTTGACTTCTCTAAGATATACAAGTCCAAGGCTGTTCGTACCCTGGTGGTGCTGATCTTCGTGGTGGTGCTGCTCGACCTAACAATAGATAAAGTAATGGGTATTGGCATACAGCAGGGCTATGCGCCTAAGCAGCCAATTGCCTTCTCGCATAAACTGCACGCCGGCGAGCACCAGATTGACTGTAACTACTGCCACACAACCGTGTACGAAAGCAAGAGTGCCAGCATTCCATCAGCAAACATCTGTATGAACTGCCATAGCCAGATCAAGACAGAGTCGGCTGAGATTCAGAAGATATACAAAGCCATTGAGCGCAACGAGCCTATCCAGTGGGTGCGCATCCACAACCTGCCGGACCTGGCGTACTTTAACCACTCGCAGCATACGCAGGTGGGCGGTGTAGAATGCCAGACCTGCCACGGCCCGATTCAGGAAATGGAAGTGGTTTACCAGTATTCTCCTCTTACCATGGGCTGGTGTATAGATTGCCACCGCGAAACACCATTGAACACAGAAGGCAATGGATACTACGATAACTTGGTGGAACTGCACGAGGCTTCTTCGAAAGGTGCTTTCACAGTGTCCTCAAACGGTGGTGCGGAGTGCTCTAAGTGCCACTATTAATCAATCTCTATTTCAATTAAGTATTCGAGTTTTCTAGATATAATATGCAAGACAGAATAAAATACTGGAAAGGAATTGAGGAGCTGGAAAATGCTCCGGAATTCGAGAAGCATGCTCATAACGAGTTTCCAGAATTCCTGCCGATTAACGAAGTGGAGGGGGGAGAGTCTGCTTTGAACGGTAAGACGCGCCGCCGCGACTTCCTGAAACTACTAGGTTTTAGCATGGCAGCCGTGTCGCTGGCTTCTTGCGAGGCGCCGGTGCGCAAGGCAATTCCATACCTGAACAAGCCGGTGGACGTGGAGCCAGGTGTAGCCAACTGGTATGCCTCCACTTTCTACCAAGGCGGCGACTACAACAGCATTCTTGTAAAAACCCGCGAGGGCCGTCCGATCAAAATAGAGCCAAACCCAAGCTCAGGGCTGACGCCACTAGGCACAAGCCCGAAAGCGCAGGGGTCTCTTCTCGGTCTGTATGATGTGAACCGCCTGCGTTTTCCGTTGATTGCCGGGAAAGAAGCAAAGTGGGAGGAGGTAGATAAGCAAATTAAGTCTCGCCTTGCCAACGTAAATGGCAAAGTGGCTTTTGTCTCCTCTACCATCATCAGCCCGACCACACAGAAACTGATCAACGAGTTTGGTGCTCGCTTTGCCAATTTCGAGCATGTAACCTATGACGCTAACTCCGCCTCAGGTCTGCTTCAGGCCAATGGAGGGGTTATACCTGGTTATGACTTCAGCAAGGCCAACATCATTGTAAGTATAAATGCTGACTTCCTGGGAACATGGGTAGCTCCGATTCCTTTCGCTAAGCAGTATATCCAGACAAGGAAGCTTAATCCTGATAACCCAACGATGTCGCGCCACTACCAGTTCGAGACAATTCTGTCGCTGACTGGTTCCAATGCCGACGTTCGTGTGCCTATCAAGCCTTCTGACGAGGCTGCCGTGGTTACGGCTCTGCACAACGCCATCACAGGGCAGGGTGCTTCTAGCTCAGTTGTAGATGCCAAAATCCTGGCAGCTGCTGTAAAAGACCTGCAGGCTAACAGAGGCAGAGCATTGGTAGTATCTGGCTCCAATGATCCAGGTGTACAGGCAATGGTGAGAGCCATCAATAATGCCTTGGGCGCTGAAGGCTCTACCATCAACACAGAGGCACCATTCTTCACTAAGCAGGGCAACGATGCGGACATGATCCGCCTGATAGAGGAAATGAACGCTGGCTCTGTAGGTGCCGTGTTCTTCTACAACGCAAACCCAGTATACGACCATCCGCTTGCTGCCAGAGTAGCGAGTGGCCTAAAGAAAGTGGGCTTGAAGGTTACCTTTGCCGACAGGGTGGAGGAAACTGCCAAATTTGCGGACTTCGTGACACCAGATCATCATTATCTGGAGTCCTGGAACGACTTTGAGCCGAGAAGAGGCTTCCTGAGCTTAGCACAGCCGGCAATCAGCCCGGTGTTCACAACCCGCCAGATGCAAGACAGCCTGCTGGCGTGGAGCGACCAGAAGACGGACTTCTATGAGTACCTGCGCAATAACTGGAGATCGGTTGTAGGCGGTAACTTTGACCAGGCTTGGGAGAAGGCAGTGCATGACGGCGTGTTGGAGAACGGCACAAGCCTGCTGCGGGTAAAGACAACTGCCGCGGCTGCCCCTACTGCTGTAAGGAAAGTACAGCCGGCTGCTATTGAGGCTGTAGTGTATGAAAAAGTAAGCATTGGCACCGGTGAGTTCACCAATAACCCTTGGCTGCAGGAGCTTCCTGATCCGGTGTCGAAGGCAACCTGGGGTAACTATGTTGCCATGCCTCGCCTGATGTCAGAGGAGATGGGCGTAGTACAGGGAGACGTGCTGAAGGTAACCTTCGCCAACAATGAGAGCATTGAGTTGCCGGCGCTCGTTCAACCTGGTCAGGCCAACGGAACGGTGGCCATTGCCATGGGGTATGGCCGAGACCTGGAGGCGATGCCAGTTGCGAAAGGTTTGGGCGCGAACGCCTTTCCTATAGCAACGGTGAACGACAACGTGGTATTGTATACCAGCGGAGTTAAGCTTGAGAAAACAAATGCTACCTCTCCGATTGCACAAACACAGACGCACCATACGATCATGGACCGCATTGTGGTGCAGGAGAACACCCTGGCTAAGTATAAGGAGACTCCAAATGAGGTAACAACATACGTTCGCATTGCTACGCACGAGGGACCTGTAAAACCGGCTACTATCTCTCTTTGGGATGATTATGAGTACAAGAACCACCATTGGGGCATGGTCATCGACCTGAACTCCTGCATTGGTTGCGGTGCCTGTACCATGAGCTGTAACGTGGAGAATAACATTCCGGTGGTAGGAAAAGCCGAGGTGCTGATGCGCCGCGAAATGCACTGGATGCGTATTGACAGGTACTACAGTGCCAAGGAGCATGAGGCAAAAGACTACGCTGAGATGGAGCACCCTGCAGATAACCCATCGGTTATCTTCCAGCCAATGCTTTGCCAGCACTGTAACCACGCGCCATGCGAGACTGTTTGCCCGGTAGCCGCTACCATGCACAGCTCGGAAGGTATCAACCAGATGGCCTACAACCGCTGCGTAGGTACACGTTACTGCGCCAACAACTGCCCTTACAAGGTGCGTCGCTTCAACTGGTTCGCTTACGCCAACAACGATAAGTTCGGCTTCAATGAGCCAATGAACAACGATCTTGGTAAAATGGTGCTGAACCCGGATGTGACCGTTCGGGGCAGAGGTGTGATGGAGAAATGCTCCTTCTGCGTACAGCGTGTGCAGTTAGGTAAGCTGGAGGCCAAGCGCGAGAACAGAAGACCGAAAGACGGTGAAATCGTGACGGCTTGTGCACAGTCTTGCCCTACCGAGGCGATCGTTTTCGGTGACATGAAAGATCCGGAGAGCCGCATCTCCAAGATCCTTTCACGCCAGCAGGGTGAGCGCGCGTTCCACGTCCTGGAAGAGCTTAACGTTCAGCCTAACGTGACTTACCTGACTAAAATTAGAAACTTAGCTTAACTTTAAATACTGAGAGCTTTATGCAGCATGTATCTCCGATAAGAGAGCCTCTGGTAACGGGGGGTAAAACATACCACGACATCACCGAAGATGTCTGCAGACAAGTGGAGGCGAAGCCCAACGTGCGTTGGGCCGCTGCCCTTGCCGTTGCACTGGTAGGCTTAGCTATATTTATCTACTCTGTATACCGCACCTTATGGTACGGTATAGGGGAGTGGGGGCTTAACAAAACAGTTGGATGGGCATGGGATATCACCAACTTTGTGTGGTGGGTAGGTATCGGCCACGCTGGTACGCTGATCTCCGCTATTCTCCTCCTGTTCCGTCAGAAGTGGAGAACCTCCATCAACCGTGCAGCGGAGGCGATGACGATCTTCGCCGTAATCTGCGCGGCGATGTTCCCGGTGCTGCACATGGGCCGTCCGTGGCTGGCCTACTGGGTACTTCCACTGCCGAACACCTTTGGGTCACTTTGGGTTAACTTCAACTCGCCACTCCTTTGGGACGTGTTCGCGATCTCTACTTACTTCTCGGTATCCCTAGTATTCTGGTACATTGGTCTTATACCAGATTTCGCTACAATCCGTGACAGAGCAGTAGGCCCTATTGCCAGAAGAGCATATGCAGTTCTTTCATTCGGTTGGACTGGTTCTGCAAAAGCATGGTCTCGCTATGAGACCGTTTCCCTGATCTTGGCTGGTCTTGCCACGCCACTGGTGCTTTCGGTACACACGATCGTATCCATGGACTTTGCAACATCAGTGATTCCTGGTTGGCACACCACTATCTTCCCTCCATACTTTGTGGCAGGTGCGATCTTCTCAGGCTTCGCCATGGTGCTTACCCTGATGATTATCACCAGAAAAGTATTCTTCCTGGAAGACTACATCACCTTGGAGCACGTGGAGTCGATGAACAAGGTAATCATCCTGACCGGCTCTATCGTGGGTATCGCCTATACTACCGAGTTCTTCATCGCCTGGTATTCAGGAGTGGAGTACGAGCAGTACGCCTTTATTAACCGTGCCTTTGGTCCTTACTGGTGGGCCTACTGGTCCATGATGACCTGTAACGTGATCACCCCGCAGCTTTTCTGGTTCAGAAAGATCAGAAGAAGCCTCACCGCCACTTTTATCATTTCCATCTTCGTGAACATTGGTATGTGGTTCGAGCGTTTCGTGATCATCGTAACCTCGTTGCACAGAGATTATCTGCCTTCTTCATGGGCAATGTTCTCTCCAACCATCATCGATATTGGTGTTTACGTTGGAACCATTGGACTTTTCTTTACACTGTTCCTGCTGTTTGCGAAGTTTTTCCCGGTAGTGAACATGGCCGAGGTGAAAGCGATCCTGAAGTCTTCTTCAGAAGTAACGCACAGCCATAGCAAAGCTGCTACCATGCATGCTACTGACAAGGATTCGAACTCTAATACACATCGCAATGAATAAGAAGTTTGTTCTAGGTATTTATGATGATGAAGATGTGCTGCTGACAGCCATCGAGAATATCCGCGCCGCCGGAACCAAGATTTATGACGTGTTTTCCCCTTATCCGGTACACGGTATTGACGATGTGTTAGGTATTAAGCGCTCAAGACTTCCGATCGTAGCCTTCTTTGGAGGATTAACGGGAATGTCCTTCGCGCTTTGGATGCAGATCTGGATGATGGGCTTTGACTGGCCGATGATCATTGGTGGTAAGCCCCATATCGCGCTTCCTTCCTTTATCCCGGTAACGTTCGAGCTAACGGTGCTTTTCAGTGCCTTCAGCATGGTGATCACGTTCTTTATCGTGTCTAATCTGAAGCCGTCGCTGAAGGTGAACGTGTTTGATAAACGCTCTACAGACGACAAATTCGTAATGGCTATAGAAGTGAAAGAAGGAGCAACCGATATGGAGGCTCTGAATAACCTTCTTCGCTCTAACGGTGCAATAGAAGTTAATGAGAAGGAGGTAGTAAAATAATGAAGAGAATTATAAACACGGGCTTCACAGCCTCAGCTATACTTTTCTCTGCTGCAGTTCTCTTTTCCTGCAGCAATGAGCAAGACCCAGGGCTCGAGTTTGCCCCGGACATGTACCACTCTGTTCCTCTTGATCCCTATTCTCAGATAAAAGAGAACAAGTTTAACCCGGCCGGCATGAACATGCGTGAGCCGGTTAAGGGCACTGTTGCACGTGGAAAGCAAGGGTATAACACATACCTGACAGAAGACAACGCCGAGACGGCAGGAGCAGAGCTGAAAAACCCGCTTGCCAGAAACTCAGAAAACCTGGCAGAAGGAAAGGTCCTGTATACCCGCTTCTGCTCGCCTTGCCACGGTGCTGAAGGCGATGGCCAGGGACTGGTGGGGCAGAAGTTCAAAGGTGTGCCATCCTATACGGCGGGCCGCGTTGCGGAACTTCCGGGAGGACACATTTACCACGTTATCACCTACGGCAGAGGGCGTATGTTGCCTCACGGTTCACAGGTTGACCCGGAGGAGCGCTGGAAGATAGTTATGTATGTACAGCAGCTACAAAAGGGAGAGACAGGCACAGCCGTTTCTGATGATGCTTCGGAAGAGGCCGCACAGGAAGCCGCTGAGACCGGAACCGCAAACCCTGTAACCGGAACCCCTAATAACTAAGACTAAGGCATAAAATAAAGGGATAATGACAGAAGAAAGACTCATCATTTCCAGAAAAACGAATAACAAGTTTTTCTTAATGATAGCTGTAGGTGTAGTTCTACTTATAGCAGGCATCATTTTTATGGCCGCAGGCGGAGGAGCAGATCACGGTGAGGGACACGGTGAGGCTGCGGCGGCAGGTCATGAGGCTGCTTCATGGACAAAGCGCTTGTTCGTGAACCTTTGGCTGAACAACGTATACTTTACGGGTATAGCCCTGATCGGTACCTTCTTCGTGGCGGTACAGTATGTGGCGTATGCCGGTTGGTCAGTATTGATTAAGAGGATTGCTCTTGCACTGAGCTACTTCCTGCCAATAGGGGGAGCTCTCATGCTGCTGGTTTTCCTTTTCGGTGGACATGACATCTTCCACTGGACACACGAGTACTTGTATGATATCAACGATGAGCGGTATGACCCGATCATCGCAGGCAAGTCGCCCTACCTGAACACGGCGTTTTTCCTTATCCGTATGGTGATCTACTTCGCACTGTGGATATGGTTTTCCATGTGGCTGAGAAAGGAGTCCATCAATGAGGACCTGAACGGTGGTACGAACTACTACCACAAGAGCATCCGTATTTCTGCCGTATTCCTGGTAATCTTCGGCATCACTTCTTCTACCGCTGCGTGGGATTGGGTGCTTTCCATCGACACACACTGGTTCTCAACCATGTTCGGCTGGTATGTATTCGCCAGCTGGTGGGTGTCTGGCCTTGCTGCCATCACACTAACGGTGATTATCCTGAAGCAGAACGGTTACCTGAAGATGGTTAACGCCAACCACCTGCATGACCTGGGCAAGTTCGTGTTTGCCTTCTCTATCTTCTGGACCTATATCTGGTTCTCGCAGTTCCTGCTTTACTGGTATGCGAATATGCCGGAAGAAGCTATCTACTTCATTGAGCGACTGGGTGGTAACGGAGGCCATTTCAAATGGATCTTCTTCTTTAACCTGATCATAAACTTTGTGCTGCCCTTCCTTGTTCTGATGACAAGAGACGCGAAGCGCCAGATGATCATGCTGAAGATCGTTACAATCGCCATCCTGATAGGGCATTGGTTTGACTTCTACCTGATGATGATGCCAGGTACCTTGCGTACAGACGCCGGTATAGGGTTCATCGAAATCGGTACCGCTCTAATCTTCTTAGGCGTGTTCCTGCTGGCTTTCACCAAAGGACTCTCCAAAGCATCCCTGGTGCCAGTAAACCACCCGTTCCTAGAGGAGAGTGTTCACCATCATGTTTAGAGACTATACTAAAAGCGTTATATAATGATTACTTTCGCCATTGGTTTATCCATTCTTCTATTACTGGTCATCCTGTTCCTGCTTTTCAGGATCGGCACGCTGACGTCAATCTTCCGGGGTTCTTCAGAGCGTGCTGCCGGTACTACTCATGTTAGCAACCGTGTAAACGGAACACTGCTACTGCTCTTCCTGGTACTGGGCGGAGCGGCTTTTGCCTGGTCTTTTGCGGATGCATGGGATGAGATGAACCTGCCGCTAGGCTCGCTGCACGGGGAGTGGACAGACAACCTGTTCTGGACAACGATGATCATCATCGGAATCGTGTTTGTGATCACGCAGGTTCTGCTGTTCCTCTATTCCTATAAGTATCAGCACAAAGATGATAAGCGGGCATACTACTACCCCCACAACAACAAGCTGGAGATTGTCTGGACGATGATTCCTGCTGTGGTGATGGCGGTGCTTGTATTCGGTGGCTGGCAAACCTGGACCAAGATCACTAGTGCTGCCCCAGAGGATGCCGTGGTAGTGGAGATTGTCGGTAAGCAGTTTAACTGGCTGGTGCGTTACCCAGGAGCTGATGGCAAGCTTGGCGTTGCCAAAACCACGCTCATCGACGCAACAAATGAGATTGGTGTTGACTTCAGTGATCCAAACGCGCAGGACGACATCATCAACCCGCTTCAGATCCATGTGCCTAAGGGCAAGCCGGTGCTACTGAAGATCAGATCCAGAGATGTGATCCACAGTGTGTTCATGCCGCATTTTCGCCTAAAGATGGACGCTGTGCCAGGTATGCCTACGAAGTTCTGGTTTGTTCCGACAAAGACTACGAACGAAATGGCTAACGAGACCGGAAACCCAGACTTCAAGTATGAGTTAGCTTGTACGGAAATTTGCGGAAGAGGCCACTTCGCCATGCGCTTTGTAATCGTGGTCGATGAACCAGAGGAGTATGAGGCCTGGTTAGCTAGCCAAAAGCCGTTTGTGGAGCAAAACCCTCAGGTGCTGGCTAAATTCCAGAAAGAAAGCGCTACTGAATTTGTAGCGGAGGCTAAGGCAGAAGTAGAATAACTGATTTGTAGCATTTTAATTCTCACATAAGAATGTCTAGTACAGATATAACGATTAACAGGGATGTGCATCACGCTCACGAGGAGCATGAGCATCATCACGATCAGAACTTCTTTGAAAAGTATATCTTTAGCCTCGACCATAAGGTAATTGCTAAGCAGTACCTGTTCATGGGTATTTTCTGGGCATTTATAGGCGGCTTTTTATCGATCCTTTTCCGATTGCAGCTGGGCTGGCCGGAGGCCACATTCACCTTCCTGGAGCCTATCCTGGGCGGCTGGATCGAGAATGGCAAGTTGAACCCGGAGTTCTACCTGGCCCTGGTGACCATGCACGGTACCATCATGGTATTCTTTGTGCTGACGGCGGGCCTGAGCGGCACGTTCAGTAACTTCCTGATCCCGCTGCAGGTGGGTGCCCGTGACATGGCCTCTGGCTTTATGAACATGCTCTCGTTCTGGATCTTCTTCATCGCCAGCGTTATCATGTTCTGGTCGCTCTTCATCGAGACAGGACCTGCTGCCGGTGGCTGGACGGTGTATCCGCCGTTGAGTGCGCTTCCTGAGGCTATCCAAGGGTCTGGCGACGGTATGACGATGTGGTTGATCTCTATGGCCCTGTTTATTGCATCGCAGTTGCTGGGTGGCATCAACTATATCACGACCGTGATTAACCTGCGTACAAAAGGTATGTCCATGACGAAGCTTCCGCTGACGATCTGGGCGTTCCTTCTGACAGCAGTGCTGGGCCTTCTGGCTTTCCCGGTGCTGCTTTCTGCAGCCCTGCTGCTCATCTTTGACCGTAGCTTCGGCACCAGCTTCTTCCTTTCCGACATCTACATCGCAGGACAGGCACTAACAAACACTGGTGGTAGCGCTATCCTGTTCCAGCACTTGTTCTGGTTCCTGGGCCATCCGGAGGTGTACATCGTGATTCTGCCTGCCATGGGACTCGTATCAGAGGTAATTGCCACAAACGCACGTAAGCCCATCTTCGGCTACCGCGCCATGATCGGCTCCATGTTCGGTATCGCTGTCCTTTCTTTCGTAGTTTGGGCGCACCACATGTTCGTGACCGGGATGAACCCGTTCCTGGGCTCGGTGTTCATGTTCCTGACGCTGATCATCGCCGTACCATCCGCTGTGAAGGTGTTTAACTGGATCGCCACGCTCTGGAGAGGTAACATACGCTTTACAACGGCAATGATGTTTGCCATCGGATTCGTGTCGCTCTTCATCTCCGGTGGTCTGACGGGCATCATCCTGGGTAACTCTGCCCTGGACATCCAGTTGCACGATACCTACTTCGTGGTGGCGCACTTCCACCTGGTGATGGGTGCAGCGGCTTTCTTTGGTATGTTCTGCGGTGTGTACCACTGGTTCCCGAAGATGTTTGGCCGCATGATGGATGAGAAGCTGGGCTTCGTTCACTTCTGGTTCACATTTGTCTCTGTTTACCTGGTGTTCATGCCAATGCACTACATCGGCATCGCCGGCTTCCCAAGAAGATACTACAACTGGACAGGCTTTGAGACGTTCAACATCTTCACGGATATGAACACGTTCATCAGTATTGCCGCTATCCTCGGCTTTACAGCACAGTTCATCTTCCTGTTCAACTTCATCTACAGCATCTTCCGCGGAAGAAGAGCCACCGAGAACCCTTGGCATTCTAATACGCTGGAGTGGACGACACCAGTTCTTCCAGGCCATGGAAACTGGCCAGGTGAGATACCAACTGTTTACAGATGGCCTTATGACTATAGCAAGCCAGGCGCTGCTGAAGATTACATTCTACAAACAGTACCTTACTCGCAGACGCAGTCTTCTAACCTGCCCAACGAGAAGGATTTCGAATAAAGCGTATTAATGGCTATCAAATCTTTTCAGTATAAAAGATTTAGAAATATTGGGGTATTGACAGTTTTTGCTGTCTACTTCCTGATATTAGTCGGGGGAATCGTTCGCAGCACGGGGTCAGGCATGGGGTGTCCGGACTGGCCAAAGTGCTTCGGTAGTTGGGTTCCCCCGACTGATGTTAGCCAACTTCCGGATGATTACCTGGAAGTATACAAGCAACAGCGGATAGAGAAGAATCAGAAGCTGGCCGGTTATCTGGATGGGTTAGGTTTCGAGAAAGTTTCTGCCACTATTTTTTCCCATCCGAGTCAGTACATCGAGACAGAGTTCAACGTCACGAAGACCTGGATTGAGTACATAAACCGTTTGGTGGGGGCGCTGATAGGCATCTTTATTTTTCTGACGGTGGTGTATTCCATACCTTACCTGAAGGAAGACAAGCCAGTATTTTACCTGTCCCTAATCAGCTTTCTGCTGGTAGGGTTTCAGGGGTGGCTGGGCTCCATCGTGGTCTCGACCAACCTGCTGCCCGTTACCATTACCATACATATGGCGCTGGCGCTGGTTATTGTAGCGATGCTGCAGTACGCCGTTGCCCGTGCCAATAAGGACCAGGTGCTTACCGGGTACAGTTTCTCCCCTAAGCTTAACCTGCTCTTGTGGAGCTTAGCGCTTCTAACCTTCGGGCAGATCCTGATAGGAACCCAGGTGCGGGAGGAAGTGGATCTGATCTCCTTTACAATGGGTGGAGCTGAAAGAGCTTCCTGGGTAGATAACCTCGGAACTAGTTTCTATATCCACCGGTCGTTCTCCATACTGTTGGCGGCCTTGCATATTTACGTGGCCCTGCTGCTCTATCGCTTACAGAACCGTCAGATAAGGATACTGACGCACGTAATGCTGGCGCTAGTCGGGGCAGAGATTGTCATCGGAATCATCATGGCCTATTTTGCCATTCCTCCGGTGCTTCAACCACTGCATCTTACGTTTGCTGCCCTGCTATTCGGGGTGCAGTTTCAGCTTTTGATCGTTTATTATTACGCCTCTCGCAAGGCGAAAACTCCGCAAGTAGTTGTTCATAACTAATGTACACGAGCAATACCAAGACACTACTGCAAGCTTCTACCATGGCTAACAAAGCAACGGCATATTTTCAGCTATTAAAGTTTCGCTTAAGTTTAACTGTTGCTTTCTCTAGTGCCATCGGTTTTATACTTGGATACCCTAACGCCAGATGGTATGACATAGCACTGGTGATGCTTGGGGGAATGCTGGTAACTGGCGCTGCCAATATTATAAACCAGATTCTGGAGAAGGACCTGGATAAACTGATGAAGCGCACCTCCAAACGGCCGCTCCCTACCGGAGCGTTAACTGTAACAGAGGCTGCCATCTACTGCTTTTTGTTGGCACTGGCAGGAACGTTGCTGCTTGCTCTATACTTTAATCCCCTGGCTGCCGCCTTGTCGCTGTTGTCGTTGGTGCTGTATGGGTTTATCTATACGCCACTGAAGCGCATCAGCCCGATTTGTGTGTTTGTAGGGGCCATTCCGGGGGCCATGCCTCCGCTTATTGGCTGGGTGGCGGCTAGCGGGGCCATCGAGGTAGAAGCCATCATCCTATTTGGCATACAGTTCTTCTGGCAGTTCCCGCACTTCTGGGCCATTGCCTGGGTGCTGGATGATGACTACAAAAAGGCCGGCTTTAAGATGCTGCCTATGGCGGGGGGAAAGAACCTGAAGACCGCGATTCAGATCATGAGTTATACACTGGTGCTGATCCCGTTGAGCCTGCTGCCGCTGCAGTTCGGGATGGCCGGGATTACTTCGGCGATGATTGCCGTAGTATGCGGCGTGTTGTTTCTTGCCCAGACATTTTACCTGATGCGCACCTGCTCTAAGAAAGCCGCCATGAGCATTATGTTTGGTTCGTTTTTATATCTGCCTATCGTGCAGATAGCCTTTGTATTAGATAAAATTTAGGTATGGCAATGGCTAATTTCCCAATAGATGAGCGTAACAGCCGTGGTGGAGTGCATCCATTAAAGTTCTCGCTGTGGTTGATTATTATAAGTATTATCATGATGTTTGCAGCTTTTACGAGCGCCTACATCGTAAGAAGGGAGGAAGGAAACTGGCTTGAGTTCGATCTGCCCAACATCCTTCTGATCAACACTGTTCTGATCTTGCTGAGCTCTGTTACGATGCAGTTATCGTATAACTCGGCTAAGCAGGACAACATCAGCCGGGTAAAGTTGCTGCTGCTGTTGACCCTGGGCCTGGGTGTGGCTTTCCTGATAGGGCAGTGGTATGGCTGGGTAGACCTGGTGCAAAACAATATATACTTTGGAGGAACGGGAAGTAACCCTTCCGGCTCTTTTCTGTATGTGCTTACAGGGGTACACGGTTTTCACCTGATCACGGGGCTGATTTTTGTGCTGATCGTTTTCGTGAGCAGCCTGAAGTATAAGGTGCATTCCAAAAGCCTGCTGCGGATACAATTGTGCACGGTGTACTGGCACTTTTTAGGAGGACTTTGGCTATATTTGTATATATTCTTAAGAATAAATCACTAAACACGTTTTTCAATACATAAACTATGTCTACTTCAACTACGCTGGAAGCACCTAATACAGGTACATGGGACGGTGGTAACGAACCAATGAAAGCGAGCTATGGTAAACTCATGATGTGGTTTTTCCTGCTCTCAGATGCGTTTACTTTTGGTGCCTTTCTTATTGTTTACGGCCTGGCCCGCCATGCGCACATGCCTTATACAGGTGAGCCAGAGGCTTTCACCTTCTCTACGGAGTGGTGGCCGATACCTGAAAAAGTATTCAATGCCTTCCCTGGCTTTCATGGGGTAGACCTGCCGCTGGCATTCGTTGCATTGATGACGATGATCCTGATCCTCAGCTCTGTTACCATGGTACTGGCAGTAGAGGCGGGGCACCGCATGGACAAGAAAGACGTGGAGAAGTGGCTGCTTTGGACGATTCTGTTTGGTGCTACCTTCCTTGGTTGCCAGGCATGGGAGTGGTCGCACTTTATAGCTGGTACGGAAGAAGGCATGATCCTGGCTGACGGCACGCGTATATTCGGCGCTAACCTGACGGTTAACCAGTATGGCCCGCCCTTGTTCGCAGACCTGTTCTTCTTTATAACAGGATTCCACGGTACGCACGTAACCATCGGATGGATACTCTTACTTGTCGCCTTTATCAGTACGGTGAACGGGGTGTATCACAAACGTGGCCATTATGAAATGGTGGAGAAGATCGGTTTGTACTGGCACTTTGTGGACCTTGTGTGGGTATTCGTGTTCACTTTCTTCTATCTGATCTAAAAATTAAGAAATAACATAGCGGCACCGCAAGGTTTAAGCGAGCGGTGCCGCTATACAAAACATATCATTGGATTATGGCACATCATACAGAAAACGATTTTCATCACACCGGCGAGATTCCTAAGCCGCAGACAAAGGCTATCTGGAAAACGTTTTTTATACTTGTAGGACTTACCGCGCTTGAATTCCTCTTTGCCTTCACCATGGATGCCGGGACGGCCAGAAACGCCATCTTTATCATCCTGACGCTTTTCAAGGCATTCTACATCGTGGCGGAGTTCATGCACCTGAAGCACGAAACCAAGTCGCTGATCTGGTCCATCATTATCCCCTTGGCCCTCGTTATCTGGCTGATGGTAGCGTTGCTGGCAGAGGGAAGCTACTACTACGAGTCCATCACCAATTACTTTAAATAAGTATACCTTCTTGATGAATCCAATTAAGGCACTAATACTAGGACTCCTATTATTAGTGCCTATTCTTATTTTTATATTTATCAGTGTCTTCGGCACGCACCACTTCTCCCTTAAAACCTACTATCCAAAAGTAGACGACGCGGGGGAGATCGTGTACAATTCCGCCGGTGACACCATTTTTCAGCAGGTGCCTTACTTTAAACTAGGTACCCATACAGGCGACAGCTTATCGCAGGAGGCCCTGGACGAGAGCATCTACGTGGCCGGCTTCTTTAACCTGCCCTGCGCAGACTCCTGTCAGAGGGTTTTCTCGCAACTGGTGCGCGTGCAGGAGGCATTTGCAAACAATCCGCAGCTTACGCTTGTTTCCTTTGGAGTGGATGCTGCCCCGGACAGCATGCTGGCCCTGCAGCGTATAGCCCGGGAATATAAGGTGCAGGAAGATAAATGGTACCTGTTGGCCGCCGATAAGGCCCAAGCCGGTTCTCTGACAGAGGGGTTCCATGCGGCGGCGAAGCAGCAGAACGGAGAGGTGGCGGCCAGTGGCCGCCTGGTGCTGGTGGATAAAGAGAAGATGATCCGCGGCGTGTACGAGGGCACAGACCCCGAGGACGTGGACCGACTTATACTTGAAATAAACGTATTGCTGGATGAGTACAGTAAAAGAAAGTAACCTGACGAGTGCGCACGACCGCAAATTTCTGACGCTGATCGCGGTCCTTTCCGTGATTATCCCGGTGGTGGTGGCCCTGCTTTTCTTCATGCCCAAGTCAGGGGCTGCGGATGTGGATGTTTCTTACCTGCCTGGCTTTCACGCCACCCTTAACTCCCTGACCGCTGTTACGCTTGTGATAGGTTACGTGAATGTGCGGCGCGGAAACACCAGGGCTCATCGCACGGCGATGCTGGTGGCCTTTGGCCTGTCGGCTATTTTTCTGGTATCATACGTAACATACCATTTTCTGGGGCAGCGTACCATTTATGGCGGGGAGGGGCTTTTGAAGTACATTTACTACTTCATCCTTCTGACACACATCGTGCTGGCGGTCGTGATAGTGCCGCTGGTGCTGCTCTCCGTGTACTTTGGCATTACGAATCAACTCAGGCGCCACCGCCGTATCTCTAAATGGACATTCCCCGTTTGGTTATACGTGGCCATAACAGGCGTGCTGGTGTACTTGCTGATATCACCCTACTATGCATAAATAACTTATTACTATTACAACCTAGCGTGATGAGACAGAAACTGAACAGAATCGTAACGGCAGTGGCACTCGCCTTTATACTTATGTTTGCCACCACAGATGCCTACAGCCAGTGCGCCATGTGCCGCGCCACCGTGGAGTCAAACGTTGGAACGGGCAGTGACGAGTCCGGCAATGAGGTTGGAAGTGGCCTGAACATGGGGATTCTTTACCTGATGGTGGTGCCCTACCTGCTGATAGGAACCGTCGGTTTCTTGTGGTATAAGAATAGCCGCAAGAACACAAACAAAGCCTAAGGGGAGCCTCCCCTCTCAAAGTATAAATGCCTTTGCACCGCTGCCATAGCCGCTGTGCAAAGGCATTTATGCGTTAGCGGCATGCAGCTAGAGTCTAATCATACTTCAGGAGATCATTACCGGAGCCAGACCTAAACAAAGGCAGCGTGCCAAAACGTTAGCACGGTTCTTGAGGTGCTGGCGGTTATCCTTCGTTTTGCTTACATTCGTAGATAAACTGCTCAATTTTGAACCGGAAGCTCGCTCTGTTATTCCTCTTACTCGCCTCGGCCTTGTGCTTTTTGGCCATGGCGGCGCTGCATTTTGATGTGCTATCCTCCCAACGGCAGGACCATCAGAAGGAGGCGGCGGAAATAACCAGGCGTGTGCAGCATTGCATAGAAAAAGCCAAGCACCAGGCCGATAAGCTAGCTGCTACCTTAGGCGAAAATACCGTTTCTTTCTCCAGCCTGCTGCAAAATGCCGAATACCCCGTGTTCATTTACAGGTCCGGGAAACTGGTGTTCTGGTCAGACCATACGATAGCGCCACAACCTGATATCCCGGAGGGACGGGATGCCATACTTGCCATAGAAAACGAGTACGGCAGGTTTGTGGTGGTTCGCCAGCAAAGGCAGCGCTACACCATCGATGTCTACATTCCCCTTCAGGTGGATTACCGCATCAAAAACGCGTACCTGACCCCCAAGCTTGATGAAGAAGTTTTTCAGCAGGCGAACCTGCAGCTTATACTTCAACCGGAGGCATCCCTGCCGCAGGTATATGCCAGCGATGGCCAGTTCCTGTTTGCGCTCAACTTTGAGGAAACCCATAAAACTATCGGCTATGTAAGGGTTCAACTGGCGGTGTTTATACTTGGCTTGCTCTTTTTTATACTTTTTGCGGTCGGTGTCAGCCGTTATTTCATCCAGCGGCGCGCCTACAGCCAGGGGGTACTGCTGCTGTTGCTGCTCTTGGGGGGCATGCGCGTGGCGCTCCTGCTCCTGAACCTGCCCTTTGCCGTTATCGAGGTGGAGCTGTTTGACCCGAAACTGTATGCCGCCTCGTTCTGGTCGCCGTCGGTAGGTGATTTGTTGCTGAATGTGCTGCTGCTGGCAACCGTTGCGGGGGCGGGCATTTACCTTTTCCGCAGGAACCGGGTGGCGACGCAACTGCTGGCGCTGCCCCAGGAGAAGGGCCGCACGCTGCTGATCTTTAGTTGGCTGGTCTTCTTTTTTCTACTTTTACTGCTTTTCAAGTTCTATTACAGCATCTACCATAACTCCCCGCTGGTTCTGGATGTAACGCAGTCGCTTGCCTTTACCAAGTATAAAATGGTGCTCTACGGCATCATGCTGGTGCACACCGTAGCGTTGTGCATGTTCACCTACATCCTGGCTACGGTGGTGTCGGTGCTGGTGCCGAAGGAGCAGAAGTCGTGGCCCTATAAAACACTGCTGGTGGTGGCAGCCCTGCTGCTGCTTTTTACGGCCGTATTTGCCGTAGAGCTTTTCGCGGTGGCGCTCCTGGGGGTTATTTTCTGGGCGATCATTATACTTGCCGCGCAGCACCACCATGCTGTAAGCCTGGCCTACCGAACTTACCTTCTGTTCTTCCTGGTGATGATCGTGAGTGCCCTGACCGGTGCGGTAGCGCAATACGCGCACTACCACAACGACCTGAAGACCTATAAGCAGAACCTTGCCTTTAACATCATGCAGGATAATGACGTTCTTGGGGAGTATCAACTCAACCAGGTGGCGGCGCAGATCGCCTCTGATGAGCTGATAAAAATGAAGATGATGGGGCCTTATGTGGATGCTTCCTTCATCAAGCGAAAGATTACCCGCCAGTACCTGAGCGATTACTTTGACAAGTATGAAATAAGCATCATGCTTTTTGACGGGCAGGGGCGGACGCTGGAAGCCGTGGACACGACCGTCGCCACCCTGCAGGAACTGCGGCGGCAGTACGATCGGCCGCAGACCCGCACAGAGCATAAAGAGCTTTTCCTGTTAAAGGACCCGGCACGCTTCAACGCCCGCACCTACCTGAAGCTGATCCGGGTGCCGATCAGCAGTGTGCAGCAAGGCACCATTGCCCTGCAGTTAACCCTGAAACGGCTGCTACCGAACAGTGTGGTGCCCGAACTGCTGGTGGAGCAGAAGCAAAACCAGCCATTCAGGCTCGATATGCTGAGCTATGCCATCTACAGCGGCAACAAACTGCGTTACAGCGAGGGCGAATATGACTATGCCACCAACTTTGACTTCAGCCTGCTCAGGCGCCCGGAGTTATACCGGCAAGGCCTGCCCCAGGACGACTCCCACCACTATGGCGTGCAGGGCAACAACGGACAGACGCTGATCATCACCACCGACAAGTATGGCGGCCGCGAGGTGCTGTCTAATTTCTCGTTCCTGTTCCTAGTCTTTATTGGCGGCCTGCTCTTCTGCGGCTTGCTTTACCTGTTGCTGCAGCGCCACCGGCTGCGGGAGTTCAGCCCTAACTTCAGCACCAAGATACAGCTGTTCCTGAACTTCGGAATACTCTTGCCAATGCTGCTGGTCAGCATTGCTACGGCCAGCCTGGTGACAGGCTCCTACAAAAAAGACCTGATGATCCGGTATGAGCAGCGGGGCGAGGCCATACAGGAGCATCTCTCCCAACAGCTGAGCAGAAGGCTGCTGCAGCGGCAGCGGCAACTGCAGCGAAGTATAAACGAGATTGCCGCCATCGCCGAGGCAGACGTGAATATATACAACCGCAACGGGCAGCTGCTGGTAACCAGCCAGCCGCTAATCTTCGAGGCGGGGCTTCTTTCGAAACTGGTGAACCCGGAGGCTTTCGCGGCCATAGCGGAGCGGCAGGCGCTGCGGGTACTGCTGGAGGAGCAGGCGGGCAACCTTAGCTTTAACTCCATCTACCTGCCGCTGCGCGACGAGGAGCACCCGGCAGAGTTGGCAGGCTTTATCGGCATTCCGTTCTTTGACTCTGAAAGAGAGCTGGACCAGAAGCTCATCGAGTTGATCACCACGACCATGAATATCTTCTCGGTGATGTTTATCACCTTTATGGTGCTTACCTTCTTCGCCTCCCGAGCCCTTACCGTGCCGTTGCGCATGCTGGCCGACAAGCTGAAGCGCACCTCCCTGACGGGTAAGAATGAGATGCTGGCCTATAAGGGGGCTGATGAGATCGGCATGTTGGTGAACGAGTATAACCGTATGCTGCTGACGCTGGAGCAGAACAAGCAGGAGCTGGCAATGCAGGAGAAAGAGGCCGCCTGGCGCGAGATGGCAAGGCAGGTGGCCCACGAGATCAAGAACCCGCTCACGCCCATGAAGCTTTCGCTGCAGTACCTGCAAAAGGCGATTGCCGAAAAACGCCCGAACACCGAGCAACTCATCGACAAGATCTCGCATACGCTCATCACGCAGATCAACATCCTCAACGATATCGCCTCCTCGTTCTCCAGCTTTACGTCCATGCCCGAACCGAAGGCCGAGCCCATGGATGTTGCCGCCGCGCTGCAGAAAGCCACCGATCTGCACAACGACCCGGCCACGGCCATTCTTACCAGGCAGATTCCGGAGGGCGAAGTGATCGTGAAAGCGGATGAAAGCCTGATGGTGCGCACCTTCAACAACCTGCTGCTTAACGCTATTCAGGCGGTGCCTACGAGCCGCCGGCCACAGATACAGGTAGGGTTGGAACTGCAGGGCAACAGGCAGGTGTTGATCTCGATCAGAGACAATGGTAGCGGCATTCCGAAAGAGATACAGGGTAAGGTGTTTATCCCGAACTTCAGTACCAAGTATACTGGCTCGGGTATCGGGCTTGCCGTGGCCAAGCGCGGCATCGAGAACGCTGGGGGGAGGATTTGGTTCGAGTCGCAGGAGGGGGAAGGTACCACGTTCTACATCCAGTTACCGCTGGCCGATGAGCACTAAAGGCCTGGGCATAGGGCTGCTGCTTTGGCTGCTGGGCCTGCCGCTGCTTGCACAGGTGCCGCTCAGCAACAAGCGCTGTAAATGGATTCCCGTTACCGACATGCCGCAGCAGCTCGATACGCTCACGCTGATGCCCAGTTCCATTACGCTGCAGCACCCTAAAAAGGAGCAGTTCCGCTACGACTACAATTACACTTCTAACGAGCTTACCCTCACCAGTTTTCCGGCTCCCGATTCGGTGGCCCTGGATTCGCTGGGCACTATGCAGGCCCTATCGGATTCGGTGCTCATCTGCTTTCGGGTAATGCCTCTGAATCTGACGCAGCCGGCCTTCAAGCGCGACATAGCCAAGCTGGAGCTTAAATCTTCGCGGGATAACTTTTACCAGGAGGACATCAGCACCAAAGAAGAGATTTTCCGGACACCGGGCCTCAACAAGACAGGTAGCATTTCCAGGGGAGTATCCTTTGGCAACACGCAGAACGTGTTTGTGAACTCTGCCCTTAACCTGCAGCTGGACGGAAAACTGACCGACGACATCAGTATAACGGCGGCTATCACGGACCAGAACATCCCGTTTCAGCCGGAGGGCAACACACAGCAGCTGCAGGAGTTCGATAAAGTATACATCACGCTGCAGCACCGGCTGTGGCAGCTTACCGCCGGCGATGTGGTACTCAAAAGCAAGCCTTCCTACTTCATGCAGTTCTACAAAAACGTGCAGGGCGGGGCTTTTAGCTATATCACCGGGAAGAGCCCGGAGCGGCAGGGTGTAACAACCGTGGCCGCCTCCGTGTCGAAGGGAAAGTTTGCCTCCCAGACCATTAAGCCGCAGGAGGGCGTGCTGGGCCCCTACCGCCTGCGGGGCCCAAACAATGAACTGTTTATTATTGTGCTGGCCAATTCGGAGCGGGTGTTCCTGGATGGAGTGCTGCTGCAGCGGGGCTATGACTACGACTATGTGATCGACTACAACCAGGCGGAGATTACCTTCACCACCCGCCACGTCATCACCAAGAACTCAAGGCTCCGGGTAGACTTTGAGTACTCGGACCAGAACTACAGCCGGGGCATCTACCACCTGAACCACTACCAGAACCTGGGCAAGCTGAAAGTATACGGCAATTACTACAACGAGAGCGATAACCCAAACAGTCTGCTGAACCTGAACCTGAACACGGAGCAGAAACGCCTGCTGGCAAGTATAGGCGACAGCCTGAACCAGGCCATTTCCTCCGGCGCCGATTCGGTGGCCTATGATCCGGGGCAGGTGCTTTATGCCCGCCGCGATACTTCCTATAACAACGGCCAAAGCCTAGACCGCATCTATGTGTACTCCACCAACCCCGACTCGGCCCATTATAGCGTGAGCTTTACCAACGTGGGCCCCGGCAACGGCGATTATGTGGCGGTAAGCGGCGCTGTGAACGGGCGCGCCTACCGTTGGGTAGCGCCTGTGAACGGGGTGCGACAGGGAAGTTACGCGCCGGTACGCGTGCTGCCCACGCCGCGCAAGAAGCAGCTGATCACCTTTGGCGGAAACTATGAACTGCAGAAAGGCATCAGCTTCTTTGCTGAAGGCGCCGCCTCTCAACATGATTTAAACCGCTTTTCAGAGATTGATTCAGGGGATGACAGCGGCAAGGGTTTGCGGGTAGGCTATGTGGTGCAGGACAGGCCGGTATCGTTTCTGGGAAAGTATAAACTCAACAGTACGCTGAACTATGAGTACACCGACGAGTACTTTGAGCCGATAGACCGCTACCGCCCCATAGAGTTTGACCGCGACTGGAGTTTAACGAACACCGGGAAGGCCGAGGACCATATCTTCAACTTCTCGGTAGGCGCGGCACAGGATGCGGCTAACCTGTTCAATTACCGCATCAGCCGCCGCCACCGCGACGAGCAGCTGGACGGGGTGCAGCATCATCTGGACGTGATGAAGAAGCTGGGCAAGTTGGTGCTGCGCAACCGCTTTTTCCTGCTCAACAGCACCGACGCGCTGCGCGAGTCGCAGTGGTACCGGGGCGATGTAAACGTGGAGTATAAGTTCGGGAAGATCTCGCCAGGCTATACCTATAGCTTCGATAAAAACCGCCTCACGGCCTTAAATTCAGACTCTGTGGTAGGCTCGGCGCAGTACTTTGAGCAGCACCAGTTCTACCTCGAGAGCGGCGACACCACCAAAACCTTGTTTCGGGTAGATTATGCTCACCGCCGCGACCGCTTTGCGACGGGTGTAGGTACGATGGGCAACCTGGAGGTAGGACAGACTTACAATGCCATCCTTCAGAAGAAGATCAGCCAGGAGCAGACGCTGGCGGTGCAGGCCACTTACCGGAAGCTGGATGCGCGCAAGGGCAAGGATGAAGAAACAATCCAATCGAGGATAGACTATAACGGCAGTTTTGTGGACGGAGCTTTCCGCTCGGAGCTGAGCTATGCCACCGGCACGGGCAGGGAGCTGAAGCGGATCTATATCTTTCAGGAAACACTGCCGGGGCAGGGCACTCATTACCTGCGGGAGGGTGGCGACCCCAACAACCTGAACGATTACCTGGAGGCGCAGACGGTGGACCAGCGCCGCTACATCAAAATATACCTGCCCACGGATGAGTACGTGAACGCCTACACTAACACTTTCACCTACCGCCTCACCACGGCCACGCCCCGCAGCTGGCGCAACGAGCCAGGTATAAGGGCCACGCTCTCCAACTTTTCTATGCTCAGCTTTGTGAGCATCAACAAAAAAACGACCGATAGCGACCTGGAGCAACGCTTCAACCCGTTTAGTGAGGACGTGGAGGACGCCTTTCTGATCTCGCTGATAAAGCAGTTGCGCCACACGGTATACTTTAACCGCAGCAGCCCCAAGTATGGCATGGAGTATACGGTGCAGCAAAATGAGCAGAAGCAGCTGCTGACCAATGGCACCGAAACCCGAAACGTGCTGAGCCACGCCCTGATCGGTCGCCTGAACCTGAACGAGGTGCTAAGCTCGCAGCTGAGCCTGGGCTATAACGTGCGCGAGAATCAGTCGAACTTTCTGAGCTCGAAGAACTTCAAGATTCAGGCCCGGGAGCTGTCGCCGGAGCTGGCGTACCAGCCTAATACCAAGCTGCGCTTTACCGGCAAGTACCAGCTGTCGCTGAAGGAGGATGTGCTGCAGGCAACGGAGACGGAGCAGGAGGGGCGGTTCCATGAGCTGGGGCTGGAGACGAAGCTGAGCCAGGTGGGCAAGCGCACGATCACGGGCAACATCAAGTATGTGAACATCGATTTTAAAGGGGATGAGAGCTCTAACGTGGGCTACGAGATACTGAACGCCCTGCGCCCCGGCAACAACATGACCTGGTCGCTGGTGATGCAGCAGCGCCTGAGCAACGGCCTGAACATCTCCCTCAACTACGATGGCCGCAAGGCTAACGGGGTAGGGGCCGTGCATACCGGCAGAACGCAGGTGTCAGTGCTGTTTTAAGGCACACGCTTGCTTTTTAAAAGCTTAGCGTTGATCATATCGAGGAAGGCTGTGCGGTAACTTGGGCCTAGCGAAACAGTGCTTTCATCAGCTAGCTTAATCTGGTTCCCCTCTACTGATTTCACCTTAGCATTATTCACAATAAAAGACTTATGTACTCTGGTGAAGTCTGCAGTTGGGAGGTGCTCCTCAACCTCCTTCATACTCAGGTAGGTTGTCAGTCTTTCTGCAGCATGGTGTATAACCACGTAATTCTGCATGGCTTCCACATAGATAATATCCTCAAGACTTACCTTTACGAATTTCCCTTTCACATCCGCCTTAACAAAAAAATAGGCGTTGTTCTGCTCTACTGCCGGTACAATTTGTCTTGGCTTTAAGGCTTCTTTCACCTTGGCGATGGCACGCAAGAATCGCTCGTAGGAGATAGGCTTGAGTAGGTAATCCACCGCATTCTTGTCAAAGGCCTGGTAGGCATAGTCAGGGTACGCGGTTGTAAACACCACTGTCGTGCAACTGTTAATGAGCCCAGTCAGATCTATGCCTGAAAGCTGCGGCATGTCTACATCCAGGAAAGTAATGTCTGCCGATACCTTGCCGGAGGTGATGGCATCAAGGGCATGCAGCGGGTTTTCTTCCGCACCCTTCAATTCAAGGCCAGGCGTGTTCTGTATATAACGCGATAGCACAACTAATGCGTGCTGCTCGTCGTCCACTACGTAGCAAGTTGTCATGTCAGCTTGATTTTTAGATTAACGCTGTGTTGCTGCTCGTCTTCCTGTATAGTTAAGGTATAATCTTCTTCGCTGTAAAGTTCGTTGAGTCTGGTTCTGGCGTTCTGAATGCCTATGCCATACCCACGCCCGGCATGGTGCTTCCGCTTTCTATTCTTCGTGCTGAAGTGGAGCTGGTGATGGCTGCCCGCAAGCTGTATGGTGGCAGCTTGCGAAGGGTCGGTCAGGTCGCCGTGCTTGAAAATGTTCTCTACAAAGGTGAGCAGGAGCAGCGGCGGAATCCGGCCCTGCAGCTGACCGGAGCACTTCAGGTGCAAGTGCAGCGGATAACTGAACCTGAGCTGGTTAAGGGCAATGTACCGTTCAATATGCTCCACCTCGTGTTGGAGCTCAGTCTTGCCGTCTTCATGCACCCGCTGCAGCGCATAATGCATTACTTCCGAGAGCAGCAGTACACCCTGAGAGGCCTTCGGAGAAACATCCTGCACAGAGTTGTAGATAAAATTAAGCGTATTGAAAAGCAGGTGCGGACTGATCTGGGCCTGGAGCAGCGCATTCTGAGAGCGGGCCAGCCCTTTAGTGAGCTCTCCCTTTTCCCGCTCGGCCTGCAGGCGCTGCAATTCTATACGGTTAATATGTTTGGTGTTTTTGATCGTTTGGCGGGTAAACCAGTAGGCTGTACTTAACCCGAGAAAGTAGATACACCTCCAGGTAGAGCGCAGCAAAAACAGCCTGTTTATACTAAAAGACTTGGGCTCTTGGCGAAACAGGTTAATAACATTTTCCAGGCCAACCTGAATGGTAATATACATGGCTATGATCGCCGGAACCAATAAAGGAAGCAGCAAGAGTTGTTTGTGCCTGACGGTGTACTGCAGCACCACATGGGCGAAAAAATAGAACAGGCAGACATTAACGGTATACCAACAGGCCCATTCCCACCAGGCGGTACTGGTTGGGTTAATGAGCTCGACCAGCAGTACTTCATAGGTTATAAAGGCAGCCCAGGCAAGTATATGATAAAGAATAGTGCGGTATGAAGTGCTGATCGGCATGCCTAAAACAACGCATTACTTTTTTAACTCGCAACACGTTTCGTCTACAGCAAAAGCCTGTTCGTGTAAAATTTTTCTCTTGGCAAGCACCTGTTATTACCTTAGGGCAGTGGTTGATTAGTTAAGAGATTAAGGAAACAAGTAATAGCCTGCCGTGCCCAATACCCCTATTCTCCGATTCATACGCTTGATGGTAACAAACTTAATGAGAAGGCTATTCTTGTTTCTTTAATGATCCCCTTTTGTATTGCCTGAAAGAAGCAGGGAGGCGCGGAGCCTTTAGCCTTTCTAGTAAAATGAGAAGCAGAGCTCAAAAGAAAAGGTTATAGAGGAAGGGAGGTATGCATGTACTCCATACTTATATCATGCTATTTTGATATATTACTTCTCATAAACAACTCATCTCTTATATACCCTTCTAACTCTGCTATCTATGAGACAAGTTATCCACAACAGGTACCTGTTGCCTTTGCTTTGTTTTTCCTTTCTGCTCGGTTCCTGCAAGAAGGAGCTAGAAGAAGTAGTGGTTGCCCCCGTCATTTCCTGGGAGGCACACAAGGAGTTTATACACAACCGTAGGTTTATTAATAACATCTATGGATCAGATGAGGACCTGTTTGTTTTTGGCCTGAATCTGTTCTCCAGAGTATCCCTGACTACGGGAGAGGAAAAGGTAGAGCACGCATATCATTACTACAGTGGCCTGGCTGAATGTAAGTTACCACTAAACAGAAAAGTTTTTGTTGGAGCATACGGGAAAACCCTGCGTTTTAAGTCCAACCTATACCCGGTTCTTATGGATTCCTACCTTACAATTAACATGGAGGAGATTGATCCACACTTCAGCTCATTTGAACCGATAAGGTCAAATAGCGTGGAAGCTATAGGCCTTACAGACAATAACGTAGCCCTTGTTCCTTATTACGCCTATGATGCAGAAAAAGTGAGCATTTAGGTAGAAGGTTCCTGTTGGTTAAATTATCTGTAGAGTTAGAAAGCTTTTATGAGAAGGTATCGCTTCAGGATACTATAATTCTGAATCATCCAATGCGGAGCAGTACTGTGCGCTACATCAAAGCATTAGGAAACTACTTCTATCTTTCGACAGATGATGGGTTTGTCAGGGTGTCGGAAGATGGAAAGGTAGAGCCGCTACTTGCAGATCAGATAGTAACAGCAGTGTTTCCGCCCGAGGGAAGCATGTACGCCATCACGTGGAACGGGCCGCAACTGTCTACCAGTTTATATAAGTCAGCAACGGGTAGCAGTTGGGAACAGCTAGCAAATCTTAGAAGCGAGACAAAAATGCTTTCTTACTATCCCGTTAATGACACTCTCCTTTTGGCTAGTTATAACAGCCAATTATTTAAAATAGATATGGGGCAAGATATGGTATTCAGGGAGCTGGATAACACAGGGTTAGAGGGGCACTACATAAGTTCAGTAGCAAAAGTGAGCGACAGGGTATATGTCGGGACCTTATCCGGCTTGTTTACAAAGGAGGTAGAACACCTGCTGACTTATAAGGAGGAAGGGGAGTAGACAAGGAATACCCAGTAAATAATTAAAAAGCCCCATCTGCTGAATTTAGTCGGCAGATGGGGCTTTTTAATGCCGCTGGTCAAAAAGTAGAACGGTAGAGTTAGGGTTGCTCCTTCTCAATTTTACGATGTGTTTCCAAATATACCGGCAGCGCGGCTGATCCATACCACGGGTAAAGCTCCACGTCAAAGACCTTGGCTTTTACAGCCGGGTCCGTTTCCACCAGTTGCCGGGCTTCTTCCACCGTCTTCACGTCAAGTATAAAAAGGCCGCGGTAGGCCTTGTCGTTCTTGCCCAGCGGGCCGGCAACAATCAGTTTTCCCTCTTTCGCCAGCTTGCCGATGTTCTCCATGTGCCCCCGGAAGTATGCGTTTAGCTTTTCCTTATCGGTGGTGGTGTTGGAGCCTGTTTTAAGTATAGCCAGCACATAAGATTTCATACCATAGGCATCAGCACCAAGAGAGTCTGCCAATGCTTTATCGTAGCTAGGGTTTGGTGTCTGTGCCTGGGCGCTAAGGCTGAGGCAGCAAAGTATGGCAAGGGCGAAGAGGTGTTTCATAAGTATAAATATATTTTAAAGAGCCTGAAGATACAGTATCTAAACAAAAGAGCAAGTATAGCTTTGCCTCTATACTTGCTCTTTCCCTGGGAGGGCTGATTGTTCCCTTAAACGTCCTTCAGCACCAGCCTAGTAATACTTTCCCTCCATCAGGTAATTCTGCACATAATCCTTCACACCTTCTTCTAACGTATAAAAAGGCTTATCGTAGCCGATGGAGCGCAGTTTGCTCATGTTGGCCTCGGTGAAGTACTGGTAGTTGTCGCGCAGGTTTTCCGGGGTATCCATAAAGTCGATGTTTGCCTCCACGCCCATACTTTTAAACGTGTTTAAGGCCAGCGCCATAAAGGTGCGGGCCTTGCCGGAGCCAAGGTTGTAGATGCCGGAGTTCTTGCGGTGGTGCATCAGGAACATACATACGTCCACCACATCCTTCACGTACACAAAGTCGCGCATCTGCTCCCCGTCGGCATAGTCCGGGTTGTGCGAGCGGAACAGCTTCATGCTGCCATGGTCTTTTATCTGATTGTAGGCGTGGAAGATAACGGAGGCCATTTTGCCCTTGTGGTACTCGTTGGGGCCATACACGTTAAAGAACTTCAGGCCTGCCCAGAAAAATGGCTTGGCCGTTTGCTGCAGGGCCCAGATGTCAAAGTCGTTCTTCGATTCGCCGTAGGGGTTCAGGGGCTGGAGCAGCGGAATGATCTCCTCGTTGTCGTCGTAGCCCAGCGTGCCGGAGCCGTACGTAGCCGCCGACGAGGCGTACACCAGCGGAATCTGGTACTCGGCGCAGGCATTCCACATTTGCTTGGAGTAGTTCAGGTTCAGCAGGTCGAACACGTCCTTGTTAAACTCGGTCGTGTCGGTGCGGGCACCCAGGTGGAAGACAAACTCCACATCCTCGTAGTGTTCATCGAGCCACTCAAAGAAGTTCTCGCGGTCTACATACTCTTTTATTTTCTTGCCCTTCAGGTTATCTTCCTTCTTGGCGACGGAGAAGTTATCCACCACCACGATATCGTTAAAATTGTCCTGGTTCAGCCTGCCTACGAGGCAGCTGGCAATAAAACCGGCGGCGCCTGTTACTACTATCATATTTCTTTGTTAAGCCTGTATCTAAAATTGCGTTAAATTTACGAAAATAAACCGAGCCGCCTGCCCCGTGCTAGGCATCTATACGTTGAGACAAGCCAGATTTATACTTCATACTATACTTTGCCTGCTGCTGTTATCGTGCAGCCAGCAAGAGCAGCAAGTACAACAAGAGGCACTGGTGCTGCAGGATGACCTGGGCCGTGAGCTGACCCTTGAAAAGAAACCCGAGCGCGTATTCGCCTTTGCCTCTTCTCTTACCGAGATGCTCTACGCCGTGCTCGACACCAGCACCATCATCGCCCGCACGCCCACCGACGATTACCCTGAGGCTGTTTACCGGAAGCCATTGGTGAGTAACTACCCGGTGGATTACGAGCAGGTGCTGGCCCTGAAGCCGGACCTGATCTTTACCGTGGAGGGCATCACCCCGCTGGAGGTGGCCGAGCGCCTGCAGCAACTGGGTGTGCCGGTATATTACCAGAAGTACAGAACGGTAGAGGATATCTTTACAGGGATAGAAGACATCGGTCGCATCATGGGCCGGGAACATCAGGCGCGCGAGCTAACCGATTCGCTGCGGCAGGAGGTGGCGCAGTTACAGCAGAAGCATCAGCAGGAAAAGAATCCGCTAAAAGTGCTGGCCATTACCTGGAGCGACCCGATTTACGTGTACGGGCAAAACACCATTTTTACGGATAAGCTGCGTCTGCTTGGGGCTGAGAACGCCGTGAAGGAAGTTTTTGAGCAGCCCTACCCGGCACTGACGCGGGAGTATGTGCTGAAGCTGAACCCGGATGTGCTGCTAGGCGGGACAAAGGAGGAACTGGACGAGAGGTTCTTCAACCTATATCCGGAGCTGCGCCGCATCAATGCCTATCAACATAACCGCCTCTATAAACCGGATGATAACCTGATGTCGCGGCCCAGCCCGCGGGTGGTGGAGTCGCTGCGGGAGCTGGAGGGCTTCCTCTACCCATGATGCGACGCAGTTTATACTTTATACTTGCCCTGCTGCTCATCTTGGCGGTCATGCTGCTGGGGCTGCAGGTCGGCTCCTTTGATACCGATGTGGCTACCATTTTCAGCGCCCTCTTCCACTACAACCCCGACAATACCACGCACTTTGCCATACTTCATTTGCGCCTGCCGCGGCTGCTACTTGCTTTGGTAGTAGGCGCCTCCCTGGCTTTTTGCGGTTACCTGATGCAGGCGATGGTAAACAACGGCCTGGCCGATCCATACTTGCTGGGTACGGCCTCGGGCGCCTCATTGGGTGCGGTGGTTGTGTTCTTTGGCTTTGTGCCGATGACGGTGGCCGGATTATACTTGCCGCCGGTGTTTGCCCTGGCCGGGGCATTTGTGGTAACGCTGGTGGTGGTGATACTGGGCTACCGCAAACGGCAGATCATCCCGGCGCAACTGTTGCTGGCCGGTATTGCGCTGAGTTCTTTGGTAACAGCCATGGTGGGGCTGCTCACCTTTCTGTCGGACTCGGAGGGCAAGCTGCGCTCGGTGGTGTTCTGGTCGATGGGGAGCTTTGAGCGAGCCAGTTGGGAGATGGTGCCCTACCCGGCGGCGGCCTTAAGTATAGCCTTGCTGCTGTTTGCCTTTTATCAGAAACAGCTCAACATCCTGTTGCTAGGCGAGGAGCGGGCGCAGGCCTTGGGCATACAGGTGGCGCAAACGCGCTGGGTGATACTGGCTACGGTGTCGGTGGTAACGGGCTTTGCCGTGGCTACCTCCGGGCCGATCGGCTTTGTCGGGCTGATCATCCCGCACGTCACGCGCGGGCTGCTGGGCGCCACGGGCAGGGGCAACCTGCTGCTCTGCGCTTTCATAGGCGGCTTGTTCATGCTGCTCTGCGATTTGCTCTCCCGTATAATTTATCCGCCCGCCGGGCTGCCCATCGGAATTATTACTTCGTTCTTTGGTGTTCCTTTCTTTGTATATTTGCTGTTCAAAAAGAATTACAATTTTAAAGAATAAATGATTTACGTTAGCAGGTTAGAGCACTTTAACGCAGCTCACAAGCTTTTCAACCCGAACTGGTCGTTGGCTAAGAATAAGGAGGTTTTCGGGCCGTGCGCCAACACCAACTGGCATGGGCACAACTATGAGCTGATCGTGACGGTAAAGGGCAAGCCCGATCCGGACACTGGCTTTGTGATCGACCTGAAAAAGCTCAGCACCCTCATCCGCACCCACATCATTGAGAAGGTAGACCACAAGAACCTGAACCTGGATGTGGCCTTTATGGAGGATAAGCTGGCCAGTACCGAGAACCTGGTGGTGGAGTTTTGGAAGATCCTGGAGCCGCGCGTGCAGCAAATCTCGAATAATAACGCTGCATTGCACAGCCTGAAGTTATATGAAACCCCACGCAACTACGTAGAGTACTTTGGAGAATAATTTAGTCAGCGGCTTATACTTCTCCGCTGCTATGCTTATTTTACTATCTCCAAAAGACACCCTACCCCATGAAATACTACATCATAGCCGGGGAACGCTCCGGCGACCTGCACGCATCTAACCTCATCAAGCAACTCCGCAAGCAAGATCCGGAGGCCCAGATCAGGGGGTGGGGTGGCGACATGATGCAGGCAGCCGGCATGGACCTGGTGCGCCACTACCAGGAAATGGCCTTTATGGGCTTTGCCGAGGTGTTCAGGAGCCTGCGCAAGATCCTGGGCTTCCTGGGTGAGGCGAAAGCCGATATCAGGAGCTATCAGCCGGATGTGGTGATCCTGGTGGATTACGCCGGTTTTAACATGCGCATTGCCCGGTTTGCCAAAAAACAGGGGATGAAGGTGTTCTACTACATCTCCCCGAAAATATGGGCCTGGAACCAAGGGCGCGTGCACGGCATCAAAAAGGTGGTGGACCGCATGTTCGTAATCATGCCCTTTGAGGAGGATTTCTACGGCCGCTTCGACTACAAAGTGGATTATGTAGGTAACCCCGTGAACGACTCTGTCTCAGACCATGTGCCAAGCACCGACTTTAGGGCCCGGAACAAGCTCTACAACAACAAGCCTATTATTGCCATACTTCCGGGCAGCCGCCGGCAGGAGATAGAGAACATGCTGCACGTAATGCTGAGCGTGCTTCCTAATTTCCGCGATTTCCAGTTTGTGGTAGCGGGCGTGAGCAACTTCTCCAAAGAGTACTACGAGCAGTATAACAAGGACCCCAACATCAAAATTATCTACGACCAGACCTATGACCTGCTCGCGCATGCCAAGGCAGCCTTGGTCACCTCGGGTACGGCTACCCTGGAAACCGCCTTGTTCGGCGTGCCGCAGGTGGTATGTTATAAAACAAGCACCATCTCGTATTCTATCGGAAAAATGGTGATAAAGGTACCCTACATTTCCTTGGTGAACCTGATTGCCGGCAAGCCGGTGGTAACGGAGCTGATCCAGGACGATTTTACGGCAAAACAGATTGTGGCCGAGCTGAAGCGGGTGCTGTTCGATAACCACTTTATGCAGAAGCAGCGGGAGGGGTACGCGCTGGTGCGCAGCAAGATCGGTGATTTCAGGACCGCAGAGCGCGCCGCCGAGCTAATGGTGGGGTACCTGAAGGCAGAGAAAGTATAAACCTGCCCATAGGGTGTGCCCGTATAGGGAGATACCTGCTACGCTGGCAGGGAAAATCGCTGTACCACACCTAAAACCCCGAAACTATGAAACCTATTTTGATCGCCTTGGGCCTTACAGGCTTGCTGATATCCGTGCTGCTGATCCGGGCAACTTCCACAGATCCGTTACTGGAGGAAGAATGGGCAGATGATTACCTGGAACTATAAAAGCCGCAAAAGTATGGAAATAAAAAGCGGGGCTCTCCACTACTGGTGGGCCCCGCTTTTTTTAGTATCGTATACTTGCCCTACGCTACTTTCAGTTGCTTTAGGGTAGATTTCTCGAATTTCTCGCGGGCATAGTCGCCGGTGATGACCAGTTCTTTGGTTCCTTCCTCGGATGGCAGCTCAAACATGGCGTCTGTCATGATACCTTCGCAGATAGAGCGCAGGCCACGGGCTCCGAGTTTATACTCTGCCGCCTTCTCCACGATGTACTCCAGGGCACCCTCATCAAAGGAAAGGTTGATGTTCTCCATCTCGAACAGGCGCTTATACTGCTTCACAATGGAGTTTTTAGGCTCGAGCAGGATCAGGCGCAGGGTTTCCTTATCCAGCGGATTCAGGTGCGTGAGCACTGGCAGGCGGCCGATCAGCTCCGGAATCAGACCAAAGTTTTTCAGGTCCTGGGCCGTCATGTACTTCAGGAAGTTCTCTTTCTCCTCCATCTCATCCATCTTAGACTTCGAGAAGCCTATAGGACGGGTATTGAGGCGGTTTTTGATCAGGCGATCGATGCCCACAAAGGCGCCGCCGCAGATAAACAGAATATTCTCGGTATTCACAGTGATCATCTTCTGCTCCGGGTGCTTCCGTCCGCCTTGCGGTGGCACGTTCACCGTAGTGCCTTCCAACAGTTTTAGCAGGGCCTGCTGCACGCCTTCGCCGCTCACGTCGCGCGTAATAGATGGGTTATCGCTTTTACGGGCAATCTTGTCAATCTCGTCGATGTACACGATACCACGCTCGGCAGCCTCCACGTTGTAATCGGCGGCCTGCAGGAGGCGGGTCAGTATACTTTCCACGTCTTCGCCCACATAGCCTGCCTCTGTAAGCACGGTAGCGTCGGCTATGCAGAAAGGTACCTGCAGGATGCCGGCCATCATGCGGGCAAGATACGTTTTGCCAGTACCGGTCTCACCCACCATGATGATGTTCGACTTCTCGATCACCACGTCATCGTCGGCAGGTTGCTGCATCAGGCGTTTGTAGTGGTTATATACCGCCACCGACATCACCTTCTTCGCTTCGTCCTGCCCCACCACGAACTGGTCAAGGTAAGTTTTCATCTCCTTCGGCTTCATCAGGTTAAACTTCGGAGTACGGCTGCTTGCGCGAATCTTGTTCTCCTCGTTCAATATCTGCTGCGCCTGTCCGATACAACGGTCACAGATGTGCGCGTTGATGCCGGAGATCATCACCGATACATCCTTTTTGTTTTTGCCGCAAAATGAGCACGTAATTTCTGCCATAAGAAACGATTGGTCCAGAGTAGTTTACGCATCTTTTTAAAACGCGTAAAGCAAAGGTACAAAATTGAACACTTATACAAGTAGAAAAAATTTGATGCAAATGCTTAGACTCTGTTAAAACATGAATATAAATTCTAAGATAAGTATTTTACTATTTTTGTGTAACTAGTTGGTATACAGTGTTTTGCTAAGTAGAGATGTGCACATCCGCTTGTGGAAAACTTTTTTGCCTACACACTGTTTTCCGGCTCTGTGCTAACATCAATAAGTCTCTTTTTAGTGCAAAATGTGCAAAATAAAAACCCGTAACAGTTTTGCTACGGGTTTTTATACGATATAAGTTATACTTTATACTTAGGAAGTCTTGCGGGTAAGCACCTCATCAATCAGGCCGTACTCTTTGGCCTCTTCGGCGCGCATCCAGTAGTCGCGGTCTGAGTTGTCGTACACTTCCTGATAAGATTTGCCGGAGTGGTCTGCCAGGATCTCGTACAATTCCTTCTTCAGCTTCAGGATCTCGCGGGCCGTGATCTCGATATCGGAGGCCTGACCTTGTGCGCCACCCATCGGCTGGTGAATCATGATACGGGCGTGCGGCAGGGCAGAGCGCTTGTTCTTGGCACCGCCAGCCAAAAGTACGGCGCCCATAGAGGCCGCCAGACCGGTACAGATCGTAGCCACATCCGGGCTCACGTACTGCATGGTGTCATAAATGCCGAGGCCGGCATATACAGAGCCGCCCGGGCTGTTGATGTACAGCAGGATGTCCTTTTTCGCGTCAGCCGATTCGAGGAACAGCAGCTGGGCCGTGATGATATTGGCGATGAAGTCATCCACCTGCGTGCCCAGGAAAATGATGCGGTCCATGATCAGGCGCGAGAACACGTCGATCTCACGGAAGTTAGTAGGGCGTTCCTCAATTACGGATCGGGTCATACTTTCGATGGTATGCATGGCCCTGCCTTCTACGTGGTGAATATATTGGTCTACACCAAGGCTGCTCATGCCCTGGCCTTTTACAGCAAATTTGCGGAACTCGTCTTTGTTAAACATCATCTTGTTTAGGTTTACGGTTTTCTCAAAAATAAAAAAGTCCTTCTAATTCCGAAGGACTTTTTTATAAAGTTATGTATGTGCGCCTTGTTTAGAGCGACATATTTCTGAAGTCCTCTGATGAGATAGTCTTCTCAACAACAGTCATCTTCTCTTTAAGTTTAGCGAGCACCTTCTCGGCCAGCAGTTGCTCGTACTCATTTATATAGTTACGGCCATTGTCCTGCTGCAGATACTGCTGGGCATAGTTGTTCATGCTTTCCACCAGTTCCTCAGGTATCTCCGGCATGTTGAACTGGGCCAGCATCTTCTCCTTGGTGGCGTCCACTACCTCCTCGTTCGATACCTTCAGCTCGTTCTCCTCAACTACCTTGTTTTTGATCATAGACCACTTCAGCTCGCGAACATACTTGTCGAAGTTCTCCTCGATCTGCTCCGGGGTGATTTTGCCGTCGTTTGTAACTTCAATCCAACGCTTGAAGAAGTCTGTAGGGAGTTCCACTTCAACATTGTCGATCAATGTATCCATGATGTTGCGGTACAGCAGGTTGTCAGCCTCACGCTCATAGTTCTCCAGGATGGTCTCACGGATCTTGGCGTCAAACTCTTCCTCTGTCTTCACTTCGTCTTTACCGAAAAGCTTGTCGAAAAGTTCTTGGTTCAGTTCAGCGGACTCGGTACGGTTGATCTTCTCCACGATGAACTCAAATTCACCGTTCAGGTCAGCCACCACGTCTTTATCCAGGCCTGTTACGTGCGCCAGGGCAGCATTGTCATCACCAAACGTCTTGCGAATATCGAAGCGGATCACGTCGTCGGTCTTCACGCCCACAAACTTGTCCTGGCCTTCTACCACGCGGCTTGTCGGAATCAGGGTCTTGGACTGGAAATCTCCGTCCACCTGCTTCAGCTCGCCGGAGATAAAGTCGCCTTGCTCAGACGTCTCAGGGTTCACTGTCTTGCCGAACTGGCGCTTCAGGTTTTCGTAGGCTTCGTCAATGGTTTTCTGGTCCAGCTCAACTTTGTAGCCCTCTACGCTTTTATCCAGCGGAAGGTTGAAGTCCGGCAGCAAGCCTACCTGGTAGGTAAACTCGAAGGTTTTCTGGTTATCCCAATCAATCTCTGGCTGGTTTGGCTCCGGCAGGGGCTCGCCCAGCAGCTTCACGTCGTTCTCACGGATATACTTAGAGATCTCCTCCTGCAGCGTCTTGTTGATCTGCTCCACCAGGATGCTCTTGCCGTACATTTTCTTTACAAGCCCCGCAGGCACTTTGCCAGGTCTGAAGCCTTTGATCTGGGCCTTTTTGCTGTATTCTTTTACCTGCTGGTCTACTTTCGGTGCGTAGTCCGCCTCTTCCAGTACCACCTTCAGTTGCGCATTGGTGCTGTCGGTTTGGTTTAATGTAATATTCAAGGCTTATAAAAATTTAAGATTTTAGAAATACCTACTAAAAACAAACCCCCAACAAGTTTTGTTGAGGGTTCGTGTTGTTTGTGCGGATGGAGGGACTCGAACCCCCATGCCTCGCAGCGCTAGATCCTAAGTCTAGTGCGTCTACCAATTTCGCCACATCCGCTTGATTGTGCTCGTTTTAGTGATGCAAAGGTAAGCAACGATTTTTTAAATGCAATACGCCACTATAAATTTTGTCAAATATTTTTTATCCTGCATATAGTCGCCCGGGCGCCCAGGCTTTCGGCATGGGGTGTATTGGTTGCATCTGATAAACGCTTATATTTGAAACTTATAAGGCCGTCAGCTTATTTATACTAATAGCATGCGCCGCCACCGACGGCCGCAGCCTACAGCACAGTTGCACAACATGATTGATTTAGAAGCAGAACGCAAAGAAATTCTCAGGTACTACAGGAGGTTGCTTCGGCACGCCAAGCCTTTCTTAAAGGACAACGACGCCAAGATCATTAAAAAAGCCTTTAACACCTCGCTGGAAGCACATAAGGATATGCGCCGAAAGTCCGGAGAGCCTTACATTCTGCACCCGCTGGCTGTGGCCCAGATTGCCGTAGAGGAGATCGGGCTGGGCACTACCTCCATTGTGGCCGCCCTGCTGCACGACGTGGTGGAGGACACCGACCTGGAGGTATCGGATATTGAGCGCGAGTTCGGGCCAAGCGTAGCCAAAATTATTGAAGGGCTCACGAAGATATCCGGAGTGTTCGATTACGGCACCTCGCAGCAGGCCGAGAACTTCCGCAAGATGCTGCTCACGCTGAGCGACGATGTGCGCGTTATACTTATAAAGCTGGCCGATCGCTTGCACAACATGCGAACGCTAGGCAGCATGCCGCGCCACAAGCAGCTCAAGATCGCTTCCGAGACCATGTACCTGTACGCCCCGCTGGCGCACCGCCTGGGCTTGTACGCCATCAAATCAGAACTGGAGGACCTATACTTAAAGTATACCGACACCGATACCTATAAAGAGATCTCCAGGAAAGTACAGCAGACGCGCAGCGCCCGCAACAAGTTCATCAAGGATTTTATACACCCGATAGAGGATGAGCTGTGCAAGTATGGCTTTAAGTTCAACATCAAAGGCAGGCCAAAGTCGATCTACTCTATCCTTAAAAAGATAAAGAAGCAGAACATCACCTTTGATGAGATCTACGACCTGTTTGCGATCCGGATCATACTGGACGTACCGCTGGAGAATGAGAAGGCCGCCTGCTGGCAGGTATACTCTATTATAACGGACTTTTACCAGCCAAACCCCGACCGCCTGCGCGACTGGGTGAACACGCCTAAGTCTAACGGGTACGAATCGCTGCACACAACGGTAATGAGCAAGTCGGGGCAGTGGGTGGAGGTGCAGATCCGCACCCGGCGCATGGACGAGATTGCCGAGCGCGGGTACGCGGCCCACTGGAAGTATAAGGCGGAGGGGGCGGCCTCAGCCGAGTCTGCGCTGGAGCAGTGGATTAACAAGGTGCGCGACATGCTGGAGAACAACACGGCCAACGCGCTCGAGTTCATGGATGAGTTCCGCAAGAACCTGTTTGTGGAGGAGGTGTTTGTATTTACCCCGAAAGGCGAGCTCATCATACTTCCGGATAAATCCACCGCGCTTGATTTTGCCTTTGAGATTCACTCCCAGATAGGCCTGCACTGCCTGGGCGCTAAGGTAAACCAGAAGCTGGTGCCCCTGAGCTACAAGCTCAAGAATGGCGACCAGGTAGAGATCCTGACCTCCCAGAAGCAGAAGCCGAACGAGGAGTGGCTGCAGTATGTGGTTACCTCCAGGGCGCGTACCCGCATCAAGGATGCCTTGCGCGAGGAGCGGAAGAACAAGGCGGAGCAAGGCAAGGCCATGCTGGATGCCAGGCTGGAGTACTTAGGCGTAGCCGATAACCAGCAAAATATGAACAAGCTGCAGGCCTTCTTTAACGTGGCTACGCTGCAGGACCTGTATTATAGAGTTGCTACCGGGCACATCGATATCAAGAATATCAAGGAGGTTATCTTCACGGCCACATCCGATAAGAGCGTCTCCATGCTCGACCTGAAGACCTTTGACAGAGAGGTGCAGAAGATCAGGGGCGTGAACTCGGACATGCTGGTGATAGGGGAAACGACCTCGAACTGGGACTACCGCATGTCTAAGTGCTGCAACCCGATTCCGGGCGATGATGTGTTCGGCTTCCAGACCGAGGACGATGGAATTGAGATCCACCGCACCAACTGCAAGCGCGCCATGGAGCTGATGTCGAACTATGGCAACCGCATCATCAAAACCAAGTGGACGGAGCAAAAGGAGCTTGCCTTCCTGGTGGGTATCCGCATTAAAGGCACCGACCGCGTGGGCCTGGTGAACGACCTGACAAAGGTGATCTCTACGAGCTTGAAGGTGAACATGCGTTCTATCACCATCGATTCCAACGACGGCATCTTTGAAGGTAATATTATGGTGTTCGTAAACGACACAAGCCACCTTGATAAGCTGATACAGCGCATGAGCAAGGTAAACGGTATACTTACCGTGGAGCGCTTTGATTAAAAGAAGGGCTTATTTATACTATAGAAGAAGAAAATGGCATTAGATAAAAGGAAGTTCGAAGAAGTAAAAAAGATCTTCACGGCATACTTGGAAAGCAAAGGTTTGCGTAAAACACCTGAGCGCTACGCTATCCTGGAGGAGATTTACTCCAGCGACGGGCACTTTGATGTAGAATCGCTTTACATCAGCATGAAGAATAAAAACTACCGCGTAAGCCGTGCCACCGTGTATAACACCCTGGACCTGCTGGTGGAGAACGACCTGGTAAGCAAGCACCAGTTTGGCCGAAACCTGGCGCAGTATGAGAAGTCGTACGGTTACCGGCAGCACGACCACGTGATTTGTACTGAGTGCCACAAGGTGGTGGAGTTTTGCGACCCGCGTGTGCATCAGATCCAAAGTTTGGTGGGTGAACTGTTAAATTTTCATATCTTGCACCACTCCCTGAACCTATATGGTGTTTGCGGCGATTGCCGCGCTAGAAAAGCGACAGAGGAACAAAAGCATGAAGTATCAGACAGAACTGAAGGATGATATCCTGTTTATCCGGCTGGAGGGAGACCTGATAGCAAGCACCGATACGCAGCAGATGATCGATAGTGTGGGCGGGCTACAGGAAGGCAAAGTGCTGCTCTGTGCGGTGGATATGTCTAACGTGCGCTTTATGGACAGCAGCGGTATGGGCGTGCTTGTGTCGCTGCTCACCAAGTTTCGCAACAGGGGCGGTGAGCTGGTGCTGATTAAACCATCCGACCACATCCGCAAGCTGCTTATAGTTACAAAGCTGAATGCGATATTTACGATAGCTGAGAACGAAGATTTCGCAGCGCAATTCTTAAAGGAATCAACATACTAAATACTTAAATGGCAGTTGACATTTTAATAGGTCTGCAGTGGGGCGACGAAGGCAAAGGAAAGATTGTAGACGTTCTTGCCCCGACCTATGACATTGTAGCCCGTTTCCAGGGAGGCCCTAACGCAGGGCATACATTAGAGTTTGAAGGCACCAAGCACGTGCTGCACCAGATCCCGTCCGGAATTTTCCACCCGGAGATCAAAAACATCATCGGCAACGGTGTAGTGCTGGATCCTGTGGTTTTCCGCACGGAGATGCAGAAGCTGCAGGACCGTGGTGTAGACGCCGCCAACAACCTGTTCATCTCCAAAAAGGCATCGCTCATACTTCCATCCCACAAAGTGCTGGACCGTGTGTCGGAAGAGGCGCTGGGTAGCGGTAAGATCGGCTCGACCCTAAAGGGTATCGGCCCTACTTACCAGGATAAGATCGGGCGTGTCGGGCTCAGGGTTGGCGATATACTGGCCGATGACTTTAGGGAGCAATACAACAAACTGGTGGAGCGCCATCGCAAAACCGTGGAGTTCTACGGGCAGGAGCTGGAGCTGGGCGAGCAGGAGAAAAACTTCTTTGAGGCGGTGGAGTACCTGCGCACGCTGCAGCTGGTCGATTCGGAATACATGATCAACGAGGCCCTGCAGAGCGGTCAGCGTATACTTGCAGAAGGAGCACAGGGTGCGTTACTGGATGTTGACTTCGGAACATATCCGTTTGTGACCTCCTCCAGTACGATTGTGGCTGGCGCCTGCACAGGCCTTGGTGTAGCGCCAAGGCACATCGGCGAAGTATACGGCATCTTTAAAGCATACTGCACCCGCGTGGGTAGCGGTCCCTTCCCGACAGAGCTTCTGGATGAGGTAGGG